>JAPYOW010000106.1 GCA_029937975.1 Methylococcaceae bacterium
TCTTTAAATAGCATCAGTTTTAACCAGACACTGTTTGGTTCAGTCTCACAGGCCATGTAAACCTAGGCGTTTATTGCTTGCAGAGGGTTACTCAGGGCTGAATAGTATTGAGGTAGGTTTGAATTGATTTTAGACTAGCAATAAATTCAAACCTACAACTACATTATTTTAGGCGTCGTCTCGTTTAAAACTATGAACCCATACTAAATCATCATTATTCCATGTCATCCCCGCATGCATTTTTAATATGATACCTTTGTACATATCCAGGCTAGGGTAGCCTTCTGCCATGGCATCTTCATCTGTCATCTCCCCCAAAGAGTGACGTTCCAAAGCGGTTACCGTAAATCCGACCCCTTCCAGTTCAAAGCGTTCACCGGGGTATGCATAGACACCATCACGGCGTTGTTGCGTTTTCTTTCCGAGCAATGCGGCTTCAACTAATTTTGGATGGCGTACAAGGCGGTCAATATCACAGGTTTTTTCAGGGTAATCAGTCATTCATGGTCTCACTAAAATTAATACGGAAAAAATGTATTTTACGGCATAATGGAACTTTATTACATTTGATCTGGGTAAATTTATGCGTTATTTACATACAATGATTAGAGTGAATGATCTGGAAAAGTCGCTGGCGTTTTATTGCCAGATACTGGGTTTGTCAGAAGTGAACCGTATAGAAAGTGAAGAGGGCCGGTTTACTTTAGTTTATCTGGCAGCTCCTTTGGATAAATACAGTGCAACAAGAGTAGAAGCGCCCACGCTGGAATTAACCTATAACTGGGAGAGTGAAGAATACACGGGGGGGCGTAATTTTGGACATCTAGCCTTCGAAGTCGATGATATTTATGTTTTTTGTCAAAACTTGATGACGGCCGGGGTGGTGATTAACCGGCCTCCCCGTGATGGCTATATGGCTTTTATTCGATCTCCGGATGCTATTTCCATAGAACTTTTACAAAAAGGCAAACGGCTGGAACCACAGGAGCCCTGGGTGTCGATGGAAAATATAGGTTCCTGGTGAGTTGTATTTTTTGACTGTATCGAGTATCCACCCTCAGCCTATGTTTTGGTGCAGTCTTAAGGCCATCGATTCACCCTGCCGGGGCTGTCACTATCCGGGGTATTTCTATTTGATGTGGGGATATGTTTTCAAGGTATTTTGTGTTTTTTATGAAAGAGAGTAGTAAGACCCATCAGTTCCTGATGCTTTTAATGGCGTTGAGTTTATTTTCACCGCTTCTTATGGCCGAATCACAAAGCCTGGGAGCGCCGCTTTTTCAGAACAGGTTTTTTACCTTGTCTACAGACCAATCATTGATCTGTGAAACCAGTAACGTCGCACATGTTGCTACGGAACAGCTGATTGAAACCATCAATTATTACGAGAAAAATAATCCGGCAGAATTACGGCAAAATGCCGTGGCTGTGTTAACAGATCATAGTGATCCTGAACACCTGGAAGATATTCAGGATTATATCGACGACTGTCAGCAATCAGAGGAATTGTATTTATGTGTTTTAGAACAGTATTGGGATGATAGCGAGGCAGCTTTAAGAGCATTGGCTTTGTTTTATGATACCAAAACCATTATTAAGCATGGCGAATTCTATTCGGCGAGGCGTTTTAATAAAGACCATTTGCGAGTTTTTGAAAAAGCGATTCGTAAAATTCCGCCCTTCATGCGGAATAAAATAAGTCAGGCCAAACCCATCAGAAATCTGGATAAAGAGATTGCAGATTTGGATGGCAGGATACAAGTACTGATTCAGGATGCTTTTCCGGAGGATTTTTTAACCAGTATCTGGTCCGATGATACCCACCCACTGACCTTTGTGACCGGCAGGGGCTTTCAAAGTCAGGTGGTCGCACAGGTTTATAATGGACAAAACCTGATTATTTTTACCGTCAAGGCTTTTGATAAGGGCAAAGACGGACGGCTATACCGGGATATAGATTTAAAATATTTAGTCGACTTCAGAATCCCTATTATTGTGCATGAAATTGCGCATACCATTGATAATTTTCATTTCTGGAATGGGCAGGATGAACTGTATTATTTTTATAGTTACCGGAAAATGTCTACGGATAATCAAACAGTGCAAAGAATAATGAATGCCCGGTTAGCGCTTTGGCCTTCAAAATGGTTTGAAGCCTTTGAATACCTGTGGGAAGTGAATGATGGCCGATATGATGGTCAGATACAGGAAAAACTGGCAGAATTAGTGGCCCAATATATATTAATACCCGAACGCTTAAAAAAGAGTGCGCCTGAAGGCTATCAATGGTTGCGGGATGAGGTTTTTAAAAAAATTGAATACAGGGGTTACGATACGTGTAACAGACCGGTTACCCAGCCTTTAAACTGGTGGGAGCATGCGATTGCTAAAGCGTTGGGACAATGATGTGTTGTCTGTTTTAGGTTTGATACAGAGGTGTTATTAAATCCTTGTGCATGAGCAAGATTTAAAATTGAATTTTTTTCAGGAAAATAAAATGATTTTTAAACAAATATTCGATAAAAATAGTTGTACATATACTTATTTAATTGCGGATCCAGTCAGTAAAGAAGCGGTGTTTATTGATCCGGTTGACACGTATGTGGAGGATTATTTAGCGTTACTTAAAACGCTGGATTTGAAGCTAGTGTACTCCTTTGAAACCCATGTGCATGCTGACCATATTTCTGGCAGTGGTTTATTAAGGCAGGCAACCGGTGCACAAACTTGTATAGGTCTGCATTGCGGAGCTGAGATAGCCGATAATCGATTAGTCGGGGGGGAAGCCTTCACCTTGGGTGCCGATGTGATTATTAATGCCATCGCTACACCGGGACATACTCCGGGGAGCATGAGTTATTTATGGGCAGATAAGGTTTTTACCGGGGATGCTTTATTTATTGGTGGTTGTGGGCGCACAGATTTTCAAAATGGAGACCCCGGCGATTTATATGATGCTGTGACACAGAAAATATTTACCTTGCCAGGCGAAACGCTGGTTTATCCGGGGCATGATTATAAAGGTGACTTCGTCAGCTGTGTTTATCAGGAAAGCAGCAAAAATCCGCGTCTAGCCGGTAAAACTCGGGATGAGTTTATTGAAATTATGAATAATCTGAATTTACCCGTGCCAACCTTAATTGATAAGGCGGTACCGGCCAATCTTTATTGCGGTATTGAAGAGGAAGTCGCGCTGCAATGGGCTAATGAGCGTGAACTTTCCAATCCTGATAAAGAGCACAGAGGGGGGCAGGGAAAAATTAATTATGCCAAACAGCAGGTTAATGTGATTGATGTGAAAACGGCGCAGAGTCTAATTGCAGACGGAGACCCTGTGATTCTGGATGTGCGGGAAAAAAATGAGTTTAATCTGGGGCATATTGAACATGCGATTAATCTGCCACGAGGCGAAATCCGGTCTGACATTGAATCGATTCTAGCTACAAGGCATAAGGACGCTCCCATTCTCATCTATTGTGCTTCGGGGCATCGTTCAGTATTGGCTGCGCTTGTGATGGCAGAAATAGGATATACAAATGTGATTTCTTTAACAGGGGGTTATGTGAAATGGAAAAGAGAAATATCATGATTTGACCAGAGTTTTAGCAACTCACATTGCACTTAAGATCGACAAGGCTGGCGATAACGCAGCAGTTATCAAAAGGGTCAACTCAATTGAAATGTCAGTGCTTTTGAAATCAACCG
>JAPYOW010000107.1 GCA_029937975.1 Methylococcaceae bacterium
TCATCACATTCTACCTTGGCAAACCCCCAAAGAATTGTCTCGATTAATTTATGTACCGATCAATTATTGATGTTGCTGGCCAAAAGAGAAAATATTGAATCAGTAAGCTATCTTGCCGCAAAACCTGATGCTTCAGCCATGTTTGAAGAAGCGGCGGGGATTCGTAAAAATCAAGGGCAAGCTGAAGAAATATTACAGATGAAGCCCGATTTGATTTTGGCAGGAACCTTTACCGCTAGACCTGCTGTGTTTTTGCTGAAGCGTTTAGGATTTAATATTGTTGAACTTCCTGTCGTTTCAAACTTTGACGATATTCGCCGAAATATTATGACAGTGGCACGTGCAATAGGAGAAGTTCAACGGGGGGAGTTATTAGTAGCCTCTTTTAATAATCGCCTATTAGCTGCTTTAGCTACGCATCAACATCAACGCCCTGTTGCCGTATTTTATCGTGAAAACGGTTATACGACAGGTGCCAATACATTGGCAAACACTATTCTGGACGCGGGAGGGTTTGATAACTTAGCCGTCCACCTAGGTATTTCGGGGAGTGGTCATTTATCCCTGGAAACATTGATAGATAAAAATCCAGATATCATTATTAGCGGACGAAAGAGCGGTAAACAAGGCTCGGTTGCCATGGCCGCCTTTCAACACCCTGCATTCAAGAAGTTCAAAGCACAAAAAAAGATGATCACTATTTCTGACCCATTATGGGTTTGTGGTACTCCCTTTGTTTTAGATGCAGTTGAAAATCTGGTGGCTGTGCGTCAGTTTAGGTCAGATAACCAAGTAGCAATTGAGCCAGTTCAATGACACAGCATAAAACCCCTAAAAACAATACGCAGCATCCCTTCTTATTTGTGTTTTTAATTTCACTGATGGTTGTTACTTTTTTTTGTTCTTTGCTGGTTGGTAGTTCCAATATAGGCATTAACGAATTGATGGCTGTGATACTTGGTCAAGGAGACCCGACTACCAGTTTAATTTTAATAGAAATTCGATTGCCACGTGCAATACTAGGCATGATGATTGGAGTAACACTGGGCTTAGGAGGGGCTGCTTTACAAGGATTCCTACGCAACCCTCTGGCTGAACCTGGATTAATTGGCGTATCATCGGCAGCTTCTTTAGGGGCTGTAATTACTATTTATACCGGTTTATCAGGTTTGTTTTCACTGGCTTTGCCACTCGGTGGCATTTTGGGGGCTTTACTCGCGGTATGCCTAATACAAATATTGGCAGGAAAGAACAGTAGCACTCTGCGATTGATTCTGGCAGGAATTGCAGTAAGCAGTTTTGCTGCAGCACTGACTTCATTGGCATTAAATCTTGCCCCCAACCCCTATGTTGCTTTAGACATCGTGTTTTGGTTAATGGGTTCAATTGCTAATCGTAGTTTTGAACATGTTTACTTGTCAGTGCCCTTTATGGTGATAGGCTGGAGTTTGCTGTTGATACAAGGGAGAGCCTTAGATGCGCTGACTTTAGGGGAAGAGGCTGCACATAGCTTAGGGTTTAACCTTAATCAGATTGGTACATTCATTGTTTTTGGCATCGCTTTGTCTGTCGGTGCGGCAACAGCTGTCTCGGGTTCTATAGGGTTTATTGGTTTGGTTGTCCCTCATTTATTACGTCGCTGGGTTGGACATAGCCCCAGTGCTTTATTACTTGCCAGTGGACTTGGCGGTGCAAGTTTAACGTTAATCGCCGACATCGCCGTACGTGTTTTATCTACTGGAACAGAGCTTAAGCTGGGTGTATTAACAGCTTTAATTGGAGCGCCTTTCTTCTTGATATTAATCATGAAAACACAAAAGGATTTACCGTGAAATTGCTTGAAACTACGGGCTTATCCGTTAAATTAGCTAATAAAACTATTTTAGATGGCATTGACTTTAGTATCAATGCAGGTGAATTTATTGGTGTAATCGGTCCAAATGGTTCAGGAAAAACTACGTTATTGAGAGCATTGACTGGAATACTGCCTGAGAATGCTGAAAAGATATATTTTCAAGGTCATTCGCTTGCTGAGATTAATCGTAAAGAACTTGCTCAAAAACTGGCTTATTTACCGCAGGGCAATGAGAGCCATTGGTCTATTACGGTGGAAAATTTAGTTATGTTAGGGCGTTTACCCCACCGAAAACCCTGGCAAAACCCTTCTGATTTAGACAGGAGAATTGTCCAAAAAGTAATGCAGGACTGTGATGTCAATCAGTTTTCTACTCATACAGTAAATACCTTATCAGGGGGAGAACGAGCAAGAGTGTTCCTGGCTAGAGCATTAGCTGTAGAGCCTCAATTATTACTGGTTGATGAACCTATAGCAGGTCTTGATCCAGGCCATCAACTAGAAGTCATGCAAAAATTTCGACAGTTTTCTGAATCAGGGATGGCAATTGTCTGTGTAATTCATGACTTAACGCTTGCAGCTCGTTATTGTCATAAACTCTTCATGCTGGCTGAACAGAAAATTATTTCACAAGGTTCTCCAGATTATGTGCTTTCACCTGAGAACTTAGCACGCTGTTTTAACATTAGAGCGCATATTGGAGAAGTTGAAGGACAAGTCTTTGTCACTCCCATCACGCGATGTTAGATAAAAAAAATGTAAGTCACTGGACACATAACATGTCAGATTATCAACCAATAACTGCTGTATTGGAACAACATTTAAACTTAGCAACGAGCAGTTTTAGTATCGGCTCCTTTGGTGCTATTGCTGAATTTCACCGTACCCCGAATGAACCCATTGTTATTGATAAAGCAGATCAATTGAAAATGATGACTCAGCGCGGGGCAATCCAGATTAAAATTCCAGCGAATGTCCATCCTATTGCCTATGAGTCATTAAGTAAAAATCATCAGCGTTGGCAACAAGGTGTGGCCTTTTGCCTACCCAAAACACAGGCAAAGATGAGTCGGCGAAATGTTCTGACTGAGCTAGGGCCCGATAAGGATGCAATCAACGTAGCCGATTCAGATAGCATTCTTTTTGATATGGGGGTTGATACATTTAATATTGATTTTTGCATCAGAACCAGCGACAAAGCACTGATTGATCTACTTCGACACTCTGAAGGGCACCCTTTTTCAGAATTAAGTAATAATTTAGTTAATGAGGTGATTAATAAAAGTCCCAATCGAGTTGTTCTATCCAAATTAGGCCGAGTTGAAATTTATCAGCCAATTGGTAAAGACAAAACACCACAAGGCCCGCATACTCACCTATTACCTAAGTTGTTAGCAAAAAAAATCACCCATTCCGCTAACACGCCTATCCCGAAGGATTTTGTGCCCTGTTTAACGTTACACCCGGCAAATCCATTACTTGACCAATTTGGACAAGACATGCCCTTCAATGAATCACGGTTCAAACAGTTTACAGCTCTTTTAAATCAATGGGGCATTGTTGATTGTAACGATGTAAAAAAATCATTAGCTCAGGCGGTATTATCAGATACCATTCCCTCAGATTACCCTAAACCACAGACTCGAGAGGCCAGAGCTACATTGCGTGTCACGCTGCGACAGATGCAACAACAAGGCCACTATCACCCCCATATCAATAAGTGGAGTGAATATTTTGATAATTTAAATTGTTCCTAAAAAGGACTCTTGTATTCTTAGCCCTTTTTATTAAC
>JAPYOW010000108.1 GCA_029937975.1 Methylococcaceae bacterium
AATATGTACCATGCCGGCATCAGCGCTGCCATGCAAATGACTAAGGACATCAAAGGCACTTTAGGCTCTAATGTCTATATCTATAACAATGAAAGTGCTGTAGGTAATTTTAACGATGCCAATGCCCTGGAAATTTACGAAGTGGCCAGCAGAATCGACTTTAACACGGCCTTTTTACCTGTGTATGTTTATGGCCAATATGCCACCAACGCTTCCGCAGAAGATGGCAAGGACACCGCATGGCTGGCCGGTTTTGGAGCAAAACTGGGTGCATTCAAAATGGATTACAACTATCGTGATACTCAGCAATTTGCTGTCGCTACCACCTTTAATGACAGCACCTTTGCAACAGGAAACACCGCGGCCAGAGGCCATAAAGTTAAACTGACTTATGCCATCAGCAAGAACTTTGCGACAGGCATGGCTTATTTTGCGGCAGAAGATTACAACGGCACTAACACCGATACCCTGCAACTGGATTTAAAAGCCAAATTCTAGGGCGCACACCAGCGGTATTTTGCTCGGCAACGGGGTTTAACTCATTAAACCTCGTTGCCTGACAAATCAGCCACTTTCGCATTACCCACACCAAACACCTGAATACCCTTCCTTATTCTGGCTGAATAATGCTCATGTAAATGACCATGAAAAACCTTACGCACGCCCATGGCTTCAGCCAGTTGATCAATGGCAATAAAACCATGGCGATGACTTCTGGGCGCTTCATGTGTGACTAAAATATCCGCTTTCAGGTCTTTTAAGGCTTCCCATTCATCCGGCCATATGGCCGATTGATATTTCAGCGATAACTCGGAATACCGGGCATTTTGCGATTTTCGTTGTAAATAATGCTGTTTGCTTTGCCACCGGGGACTCTGGGGCGGGTACCAGACTCGGCCTAAAAAAATCCCGCCCAATCCGGCAATGCGTAACCCGGCCACCTCTATGACTTTAAGATGCAGTCCTTGATCGGCCAGTCGGGAGGAAAACAGATTATGATGATGCAAGGCAGGTTCAAAATCATGATTGCCAGGAATCCAGTATATCTGAGTTTTATCCATAATGGCCTCAAGATATTGTTCAAACGGTTTTTTCAGATCATAATCACCCAACAAAACCACTGCAGCTGGCTGGTAGGTTTGTACGGCTGCAATGACAGGAACAAAATCACCATGAGGGTCACCCGCAAATAAAATTCTTTTTTGTTCTGCCATGTCCAATTAATGCCTGTTTCGATTAGCCTTACAAATTACACCGTGCATATGTGTTATATTCTGCATCAGCATTTATAACAGTTTTAATATAACAGAACCAAACCACCGCCGATAATTAAATTGGTATTTCTCGTATAGAAACCTTTGAACAAAGAACCATGAAAAAAAACCATCAACTATTGCCGTTAACACTGCTGTTTTTCTCGACCCTGACCTTGTCTTCTTTTAGCTATGCCCTACCTGCAGGACAAAACCAGCTGCGTATGCAAACCAGCGTTTCTAAAAGAGACGGGGAGTCCGCTTTTTCATACATGGTCACCTGGAGAAAAGATGGCTCCAATGTACACCGGGCTAATGGCCTGACATTTATTGAGGGCTTAAAGTCTAAAACCCCAAGCTCAGCCAATGCTATTGCACGAAAAGCTGCCAATGCTATCAATTCAAGCATCAATTATGATGCCCCTCAAGAACGTGGTGCCATCGCTAAAAACCCGAAAAATAGCGCTGAACTGCTGGTCAGTAATAAAGCAAGCTTTGATTTAGCCGTTATTACCACGCGAGATTATAGCAACCAGTTATTAAACTACTCTATTCCAGGAAAAAGTTTTAAAGCCGCTTCCGTTGACCTTGCCATTGATATCGTCTATTCCGCTGCGGTTGAATATGTAGATGGCTTTTCTGCAGGTATAGAACACAAGTCAGCCGGTGGTTTCGTTAAAGTAACTATTGATAAAAAAGCACCGATTGAAATAAAAACACAGGGTAAAACCACCCAGCAAATAGAAAGTGAGTTAGCAAAAATCATCGGTGCCGAGGCTCAGCTTTCTTCAACACCGTTGTACCCCAATTTCACCGAAAGAAAATCAAGAAACTACAAACCCTTTGATGGCAGCGAAATTCAACTGCGTGGACTGAATGCAAAGTCCATCACCATCGATGTACATGATGCTGGCTTAGGGGTTTTGACCAAGTTCAAGTTTCCCGATGTTGACAAGCCAACAGATATCGCAGGAAATATTTTCGGCATCATTGCGTCAATCCTCGGGGTTGCTCTGCTAGGCTATTTGCTATACCGCCGCAAAATGGCCACAAACATCCCACTTTAATTTCAACACTGACAAGATGTTAGGCAAGCAAATAATCACTGGCTAACCACGCTACTTATTTGCTTGCCACAGATCAGCAGGGAAGCTGGTTCTTTATATGCCATAGTGCTTGCGTTTGCGCCAGAAAGTGGCTCGACTCAAGCCTAAAATTTCAGCCGCTAAACTCACCCTACCGTGACTCTGTTTAAGAGCCTGACGAATCAAGTCAGCCTCTTCCACCGCAGGAAGCACAGACATTTCCTGAATCTGCCGGGCGGGGTTTTTGGCTTCCCTGAATTCGGGAGGCAAATCAGCTAAATACAAATCACTGCCCTGACCCACCACACAGGCATACTCCACCACATTCTGTAATTCTCTGATATTTCCAGGCCACTGATAGTCCATTAATACCCGCATGGCATGTGGGTCAATGTTCTCAATACGCCTGACCCCTGAGGCATTATTCAGTGCTATAAAATGCCTGAGCAGTAAATTGATATCTTCCCGGCGCTCTCTTAGCGGCGGTATAAAAATAGGAACCACCCGTAATCGATACATCAGGTCTTCACGAAACCGCCCCTCCCTGACTTCTTCTCGCAATGAACGATGGGTCGCCGCAACAATCCTAACATCGACACTCAAGGCACGTTCGCCTCCAACGGGGAAAAAACTGCGCTCCTGTAATACTCGGAGTAATTTAGCCTGAAGATCTAAAGGCAACTCAGCCACTTCATCTAAAAACAGCGTCCCGCCATGCGCTCTTTTGAATAAGCCATTATGGTCTTTAGTAGCCCCTGTAAAGGCACCCCGCACATGCCCAAAAAGTTCACTTTCCAGCAGACTACTGGATAAACTTGCACAATTAATTGCTAAAAAAGGGGCGTGCTGGCGCATGCTGATATCATGAATCGCTTTTGCGACTAATTCTTTTCCAGAGCCGCTTTCACCTCTCACTAACACGGTAACCTCAGTTGTCGCCGCATTTTTAATCAATTGGAATACCGGGTCCATCACCGGTGCGCGACTTAAAATACCATGAAAATTTTGACTCGACTGTACTAGCGATTGATCACTTATGCCTTGAGCGACATGCTGTTTAAGCAATCCCACCCCCCCTGCAAAGTCGCCATTTTTTTTATATAAAACCTGAACCTGCCGAATCAACTGCATGCTGCCACCTTCCGCCAGAGGCAGACTAATGAACTGCTCCCCAGGGTCTGTCGATGCATCAATCCTTAGTTTTTCCATACAGGGCCAATAATCCTCAAAGCCAACAAAAAATTGCGCTGGGGCAGGCATTGTTTTTT
>JAPYOW010000037.1:0-2121 GCA_029937975.1 Methylococcaceae bacterium
AAAACAATTAGCTGCTTCGTCCTTTCCTAAGCCCCGTTCAAGACCTACTGTGCCACAGCAATAATCTGCTTTCGCGCCAAATCTTCAATCATTTGCAAACCTGCGTTGCTTATTTTCTCAGGTTCAGGATGGCCCGATTCCGCCACGATCTGGTTTAAACAATGCTGGCAAGACATTGCCTCATTTTCCTGCAATATTTGCAGCAGCCTGAACGTGATAGGGGAAATTTGAATAAATTTCACTTCGTCTTCACTATTTCGGTAAACCAATAAATAGGTCGGCTGCTCGGGAGCAACTTCGGGTAAAAAAGTAGGTGAAATTTGCTGTACAGGAAATTGATACACTAATGGCCAGGCCAGTGCTGATAAAGAAATACTGTGTTGAAAAATATCCGCTAACTGAGCTTCTGTATTCACTACTACAGACTCGTTAGAAATAGACAATGCCATTTCTACCCACTCGTAATGGGCCAACTCAAGCAGAAAAGGATAATCCGAATTATTTTTGCGCTGGTTTTGCAGGAAATCTAAAAACTCTTCAGAAATTTCAGAAAAATAAGGAGTGGTGCATGCATGATTTTTAAAAAAATCCTGCGAAAGTTCATACCACTGCTCATCATTCAGTATGGTTTTTAAAACAGGAAAGTTACTGCATAAAAAACTATCGACATTATTAAACAATAGTTCCCGGTAGGCATCTATACGTTCTCTTTTAACATCCCCGGGTCTTGGATTATTAAACGGGTCTCTGATATAAGCCACGAATTCAGATTGTTTTTCTTTGAAATCAACTTTCATCACGCTGACTTTTGTTGGTGCTGAGTATGCCAGGCATTTTGAATGGACTGAATCGTATCGACTTCTTTCAATAACACCTCCAGAGCAGGGATATTAAAATCACGCTCGAGTAAGGTGGGAAATACACCATATAATTCATAAGCCTTTGCTAATAATGTCCAGACCGGGTCAGTCACGTCTGCACCATGGGTATCAATCAAGAAATCATCCGCTTCCACATAATGTCCGGCAATATGGGCATAAGCAATTCGATCCCCTGGAATAGCGCGTAAAAAGCCTTCGGCATCGTAACCATGATTAATACTATTCACATAAACATTATTTATGTCCAATAATATATCGCAATCTGCCTGTTCAACCACCGCATTAAAAAAGTCTATTTCAGACATTTCCTGACCCGGCGCCGCATAGTAAGAGACATTTTCTACCGCTATTTTTTGCTCAAGTATATCTTGAACGCGTCGAATCCGTTGTGCAACATGTGCAACGGCTTCTTCAGTAAATGGAATAGGCATCAAATCATATAAATGACCTTCATGGCTGCAATAACTCAAGTGTTCGCTGTATAACTTGATGTGGTGTTCCCGCATAAAATCTTTCACATCATGAACAAACTTTTCGTCTAGCGGATCAGTTGAACCCAGAGATAAAGACAGTCCATGACAAACAAAATCAAAGCGTTCTGTCATTGATCTGAACTGTTTGCCTCGTTTTCCGCCCATCGTAATCCAGTTTTCTGGAGCAACTTCATAAAAGCTGACATTGGGGGCGGGGTTTTCGACGATTTCTTTTAAAAAAGAACGGCGCAAACCAAGCCCTGTATGTTCAAGCAAGTTGCTTACGGTGTCCATTAGATAACTCCTTCAATTTTAATAGCCGTATTTTATTCGTTTAGCAAAAAAACATAATGATTCATTTGCTGTACGCGAACTGCAGGATGTTGATTTATCCATGACCCAGACGAGGCAAAGCACATAGATAGCAGGCGCCAGAAAATGCAAAGACGCTACATTCTCACATTTCCATATAAGAATGCAGCTTGCTTTTGATTAATCAGATATTGCCGGTAAAAACGAGGACAGATTCTGCCTATTTATTTGCCGCACATTTACCTTCACCACACTTGCCTTCACCACACTTGCCTTCAACTGCTTTGTTCATACCACAGGCAGCTTCTTTTTCTTTCATCATGGCACCGCATGAACCTTCTTCCCCTTTCATCATGGCACCGCACGAGCCTTCTTCCTCTTTCGCCATGTCACCGCAGGCGCCTTCTTTTCCTTTCATCATGTCACCGCAGGCGCCTTCCATGCCTTTTTTCATT
>JAPYOW010000037.1:2221-16399 GCA_029937975.1 Methylococcaceae bacterium
TTTCGCCATCCATCATACCGCCGCATTTACCTTCACCACACGCGGCTTCTTTGACTGATTTTGGCGCAGGAACTATCGAATAGCCTCTACTCGCTTCAGCAACCTGCATATAACCTTCTGACAATTCCGACATAGCAAACGGGTTTGCTTCTGCATGGGCTGTGCCGGTAGCAAAGGCAGAAATAACAACAGTTCCCATTGCAGCAGCCAAAGGTGTTTTATTTATTTTTTTCATTTTTTTTCTCTTTTGTCATTAGTTTTTTTGTTATTCAAGAAATATAACAGATTTGCGACTATACAACACCCATAGAGTTCATTCACCGTAAAAATCTTTTATCCGTCCGTTTTATGCTTAAAATCACACAAATCTTCTATCACGCAACTTTGACATCTGGGTTTTCTGGCAATACAGGTATAGCGTCCATGTAGAATCAACAAATGGTGGGCATCTAATTTATGTTTTTTAGGCACCCATTTGTCCAACCTGTTTTCGACTTCCATCACATTTTTTCCTTTCGCCAGTCCCGTTCGGTTTGATACTCTAAAAATATGGGTATCTACCGCAATCGTGGGCTGACCAAACGCCGTATTGAGTATCACATTTGCCGTCTTACGACCAACCCCCGCCAATGCTTCAAGTTGTACTCTATTTTCGGGTACTGCGCCATTATGTAAGTCCATTAACCGTTGGCAAAGCTTAATAATATTAGCGCCCTTGGTGTTGAATAGACCAATCGTTTTTATATATTGCTTTAGCCCAGCTTCACCTAAATCCAAAATAGCCTGTGGCGTATTGGCACGAGGAAAGAGCTTGCTCGTTGCTTTATTGACACCTTTATCAGTAGCCTGAGCGGATAAAACAACCGCAATCAGCAATTCAAAAGAAGAACTATATTGTAATTCGGTTTCAGGGTTCGGAATCGCCTCAGCCAAACGATCAAACAGGATCAGCCGCTTTTCTTTATTCATTAACTATCCAGACTTAACATATTCTTCAGGTTTGCCAGATTGGCTTTGCCCCGTGCTTTAATCACTTCCGGTGCTAATTGTTGTTTATTTGACCATTCCAGGTCTTCCTCTGGCAACTCACTTAAAAAACGACTGGGTTCACATTCACTTATTTCGCCATACCGTTTTCTATGCGTACAATAACTGAATGTGCAACTTTTTTGCGCACGCGTAATGCCCACATAAGCCAGACGTCTCTCCTCTTCTATATTTTCAGATTCAATACTGCTTTGATGTGGCAATATATTTTCTTCTATACCCACCAGAAACACATGAGGAAACTCCAGGCCTTTTGAGGCATGCAGAGTCATTAAACTCACCTGGTCACCCGCTTCTTCTTCACTGTTTCTTTCCAGAATATCCATTAACATTATTTTGGATATAATTTCAGCCAGACTTTTTTCCTCAGCCCCCTCATTGCTGGCAATACGTTTTAACCAGGCAATTAAATCAGCGACGTTTTTAACTTTTCGTTCCGCTGCGGCCTGTGTTTTACTATTTTCAACTAACCAGGATTCATAGCCAATGTGTTCAATAGACTGCGTAATCACAGCAAAGGTATCGCCTTTTGCAATATTATCGGCAGACTCTGTCACCCACTGTGCAAATCGTTGCAACCTGTAAATTGATTTTTCTGGCAACACCTGGGTTAACCCTAATTCAAAACAAGCAGTAAATAAACTGATGGTCCGTTGATTGGCATAAGCCGCTAATTTTTCCAGTGTGGCCGGGCCAATTTCACGCCGGGGTGTATTGATAATTCTGAGAAATGCGGCATCATCCTCTTGATTAACAAACAACCGTAAATAGGCCAAAATATCTTTAATTTCAGAATATGCAAAAAATGAGGTACTGCCACTAATAAAATAAGGCACATTATTTTCTCTGAGACAGGCTTCAAATAAACGCGACTGATGATTCCCTCGGTATAAGATGGCATAGTCCGCATAATTACCGCCATTTCTAAATTTATGGTGAATAATTTCTGCCACAATTTGTGCCGCTTCAGCACGATCATTTTTATGGCTGATCACTCTTAAAGGGTCGCCAAATCCCAGATTACTCCATAAGTTCTTTTCAAAAACGTGGGGGTTATTTGCTATCAACTGATTAGCCACCTTCAGAATACGTCCCGCAGAACGATAATTCTGTTCGAGTTTAATCACTTTAAGTCGCGCATAATCTTTTCCCAGCTGCGCCAGATTTTCTGGCTGAGCGCCGCGCCATGCATAAATAGACTGATCATCATCACCCACCACGGTGAACCGCCCTAAATTACCGGCTAACAGCCGAACCAGCTGATATTGCGTAATATTGGTATCTTGATACTCATCAACTAATAAATAACGAATTTTATTTTGCCATTTTTCTAAAACCTCGGGGTTTTGCTGAAAAAGCACTACCGGCAATAAGATCAAATCATCAAAATCAACCGCATTATAGGCTTTTAAAAACCGGGTAAATTCCATGTATAGCGATGCGATCAGCTGGTTTTCGGGACTTGCTGTACTGACGGCACGTTCCGGCGTGACAAAAGCATTTTTCCAGTCCCCGATCTGTTTATTATAGAGTTCAACCGCATCGCTATCATAATCTGCTGAACTGTATGTAATCAGATTGCGTAATAAGGTTAATTTATCCTGCTCATCAAACAAGGTCAGCCCCGACTTGTAGCCCAGCACCTGATATTCTTTTCGCAGTATGTCCAGTCCCAGGGAATGAAACGTAGAAACCCGTATGCCTCTGCTTTGTTTATCATCCAGTAATTTTGTCAGTCGGCCTTTCATTTCCCTGGCCGCCTTATTCGTAAAGGTTAATGCTGCAATATTTCGGGCAGCCATTCCCTGATTAACGAGATAGGCAATTTTTTCAGTAATCACCCGGGTTTTGCCACTCCCCGCACCGGCTAACACCAGTAATGGATGATCTATGATTTTAACAGCGGCTTGTTGTTGAGGATTAAGTTTGTTCATTGCATCAAAGACTGTCGGAAAGACTGCATATCAGGTTTTCACCAGATGCCGACTATAGTGGATTCAGAATACATACATAAATACATCCCTATTTGTATACGCGCGGAGTATAATTCTTTGCTCAATTAATTTCCAGCGTTAAATCTACCAAGGAGTATCTATGTGTTGGAGTGGAGAAGCATCTGCTGCCCTTGCTGTGACTGGTTTTGCCAGTACGGCTTACTTCTACAGAAAAGGTGAATCCCGCGTTTTATGTAGTGCGCTGGCTTACTTTTCCTTAATGGAATTATTGCAAGCCTATACTTATACCGTCATCGATGAATGCTTAAACCCCAGGAATCAAGTGGCGACCTTTTTGGGTTATATGCATATCGCCTTCCAGCCCTTTTTTGTTAATGCCGTCGCCATGCATTTTATCCCTAAAAGCCTGAGACAACGTATCAGTGGCGCAGTCTATACCTTATGTTTTGCGGCTGCCGTCATCTTTATGATGCGCATTTATCCTTTTGAATGGAGCACGTATTGCTACGATAAAGTCTATGCTTTAATACTGGCTCCGGACTTGAGCTTTAATATGCCTTTTTGTGGCCAACAAATCTGTTCCACTTCGGGTGACTGGCATATCGCCTGGGCAATTCCGGCTAATGGCAGTTTTGCCATGGCAAATGCCTATGTTTTTGTGGCCTTTTTATTGCCCCTGCTGTATGGCTCATGGAAATTAGTGCTTTACCATTTAATTACCGGCCCCATCCTCGCCTTTCTTACCACCCAAAATATGAATGAATGGGCGGCAGTTTGGTGTTTGTATTCAATCGGTCTGTTATTGTTACTGATTAAAACGCCGATTCGTCACTATTTACACATTAACAGTTGGTATGGACTCCCCATTCCAGCCTTTTTTACCCAGACGGCTAAATAAAAGAAAATATTATCTCTGCATTATTATTCCAATGCCAGCTTCGATATTCGCAATGTTTTCTTCATTTTCAGGTTTTGTGGCTTAAGGTTATCAGTTCATTCCGGGGGCAAGCAGCGTTACCCGGAATAACGGCAATTGCCAGAAAGCTGTCCGAGAAACTCGCATGCACTATGGAGAAACCGTTATGGGCGCAAAAACAACAGTAAAACGCTTTCCTTCCAGACCTCATTTTCCATGCTCCATAAAGCCATCATTAGCGATTAACAAAGCATTTTCTTATGACAACCGGTTGTTAACATTGAGATCTCTTAAATTAAGCGGGGGCCAACCACAATCTATTGCTGGTGCAATGCCATGTTGTCACGCACCAAAATAGATCAATTTTCCACCTGTTTTTTGTACTGAAAAGGCGATTTATTTACCAGTCACTTATTGGCATGAAATATGCTACCCTAATCACTGTCAATGATATTGCAGAGAAGCTATGCTTGATTGTCATATGCAAGCAGAAAAAACCCGGCAGCAAACCGCCAAAACATTTCTGCTCAAATCTGTATAAACTTGATTACTTATTAATCGCTCACAAGAGGAATCTCACATGTCTTTAATCGACATTATTAAAAATTTTTTCATCTACTCAGAACCAGAATCAGCGCTTCCTGAAGATTCCATGCTAAAACGTCATTATGTGACCCATTTGAAGGCGATAGAAGAATCAAACAAATAACACGGTGTAGGACTGAAAATTTTTCATCGTAAAAATCTAAAAGCAAGACTAATACCGAGAGTTGCCAAGCACTCTCTTTGTCCGTCATAAGGAAATAACAAGTCTTGCTTGTCCGCTACACCATCCCTGCCGCCAAATCACGGCAACGGAACTATTACCAAGGCTCATCAGCCCGGTCAAAACCTAACATCGCTCTAGCAAAACAGGCCTTGCGCGTTGATCTCCAGGGCATCAGGCCATGCGCAAAGACCCAAGAAATTAAACAGCACCTCAAGCCTACTGCTTTTCAGGTCGTTGCCAGGCTTTCATCGATATTTGTTTTGATCTCGACAAGGTTAATTGCTGTGCCGGGGTATCTTTTGTGATCGTCGACCCTGCGCCTATCGTGGCACCTTTACCCACGGTTACCGGTGCAATTAGCTGCGTATCAGAACCGATAAAAGCATCATCTTCTATCACAGTGTTAAACTTATTCACGCCATCATAATTACAGGTGATCGTACCTGCGCCTATATTGACTTTACTCCCTATTTTGGCATCGCCAATATAGCTTAGGTGATTGATTTTACTCCCCGTATCAATCGTTGATTTCTTGATTTCCACAAAATTACCGATATGCACTCCGCTGGCTAATTGCGCCTGAGGCCTTAATCTGGCAAAAGGACCTATGCGACTACCCGCACCCACTACTGCATCTTCAATAATACAATTAGCTAATATGACCACATCATCAGCTATCACCGCATTTTTCAAGATGCTATTTGCCCCGATAGTGACATTGTTACCTATCGTATTACAGCCCTCAAATAACACATTGATATCCACTTCAATATCTTGTCCCAGGCTAGCAAACGTTCCACGCACATCAATTCTTGAAGGATCACGTAAAGTCACCCCCATGGCCATTATTTTGCAGGCTTGCTCTAACTGATAAACTCTCTCCAGATGTGCGAGTTGTTGCCGGTCATTAACGCCTAGCACTTCATCCTGGCTTTCAGGCTGATTGGTTTTAACCTCAATGCCTTCCTTCACTGCCATTTCAATAATATCAGTTAAATAGAATTCATTTTGCGCGTTGCTATTTTGCAGTCTGGATAACCAGTGTTTTAGCAAATTGCCCGGTGTTGCAATAATCCCGGTATTCCCTTCAACAATTAATTTTTCTTCTTCAGTCGCATCCTTTTCTTCTACAATTTTCAACACCGCCCCCTGTTCTGACCGGACGATCCGCCCATAACCGGTAGGGTTGTCTAAATCGACTGTCAGCAAACCGATAGAGCAATCACTGACATTCTTCAGCAACTGTTCTATCGTGGTTTTCTTTAACAAAGGCACATCGCCATATAGAATCAGCACCTTATCCTGGTCATTAATGAAGGTTTCGGCCTGTTGCACGGCATGCCCTGTGCCCAGTTGCTGTTTTTGTTCAACCCAGTTTGCCTCTAATTGATCCAGTTCTTGCTTAACCTGCTCGCCCCCATGGCCATAAACAATAACAATCGCGTTATTATCCAATTGCTGACTGGTATCATAAACGTGATGCAATAATGCACGATCTGCAATTTTGTGTAAAACCTTGGGTTTGGATGAACGCATGCGCGTTCCCTGTCCTGCTGCTAAAATTATGGTTTTAATATCCATTTTTTCAATCTATACCTTTTTTAAATAATGTGCCCTAAGCAATAGGCTCATTCTATCGAGTCTATTTCCTGCAAGCAATCAAATACCCTCCATCTTGTTAAGCAGCCATCAGCATCTGACAAGATCAGGAAAATGATAGAAAATTATGGCATAATACGGGGTTCGTTTTTGCTGTGCTAATCATTAAACTCCAATGTCTGATAGAAAAATTCTTGTTACCAGTGCTCTACCTTATGCCAATGGACCCATTCATTTAGGCCACCTGGTCGAATATATTCAAACAGATATCTGGGTGCGTTTTCAAAAGCAACGGGGCAATACTTGTTATTACATTTGCGCTGATG
This sequence comes from Methylococcaceae bacterium, assembly GCA_029937975.1. Classification (GTDB taxonomy): domain Bacteria; phylum Pseudomonadota; class Gammaproteobacteria; order Methylococcales; family Methylomonadaceae; genus QPIN01. Next base: position 8,834 of record JAPYOW010000037.1, read on the forward strand.
ATACTCATGGCACACCGATTATGCTACGTGCTGATAGCGAGGGCATTACTCCAGAACAACTGATTGCTCAGGTTGAACAAGATCATCGCGCTGATTTTAAGGATTTTGGTGTACTGTTTGACAATTTTCACAGCACCCATTCTGAAGAAAACAAACACTTATCCGAATTAATATACACACGCTTACGCGATGCCGGACATATTAGCCAACGCACCATTACTCAGGCTTTTGACCCGGTCAAAAAAATGTTTTTACCGGATCGCTTTATAAAAGGCGACTGCCCAAAATGTGACGCCAAGGAACAATACGGCGATAATTGCGAAGTCTGCGGCGCCACGTATTCCCCCACCGAATTAAAAAATGCGGTCTCTGTGATTTCAGGTGAAAAACCGATAGAAAAAGAGTCTGAACATTACTTTTTTAATCTGGCTGATTTTACTGAACAGCTGAAAGACTGGACAACAGCAAAAGGACATCTGCAGCCTGAAGTCAAAAACAAAATGGCAGAATGGCTGGAAAACGGTCTGCAACAATGGGATATCTCCCGTGATGCACCCTATTTTGGTTTTGAAATCCCTGATGCACCCGGCAAATACTTTTATGTCTGGATGGATGCCCCGGTAGGCTACATGGCCAGCTTTAAAAACTTCTGTGCCAAAAAAGACCTGGATTTCGACCAGTTTTGGGCGCTAGACAGTGATGTTGAACTGTATCACTTCATCGGTAAAGACATTATCTACTTCCATGCGCTGTTCTGGCCTGCCATGTTAAGTGGTGCTGGGTTTAGAACACCCAGCGCTGTTTTTGCCCACGGTTTTTTAACCGTCAATGGCGAAAAAATGTCTAAGTCACGTGGTACCTTTATCAAGGCCCGTACTTATTTAGAACATCTCAATCCAGAATACCTGCGTTATTATTTTGCCGCCAAATTAACCGATGGCATTGATGATCTGGATCTTAATTTTGACGATTTCAGCCAACGGGTTAATTCTGACCTAGTCGGAAAAGTCGTTAATATCGCCAGTCGTTGCAGTGGTTTTATTAAAAAACGGTTTGATGGTAAATTATCTGCAACTTGCTCAGAAACCGAATTATTCCAACACTTTGTTGCTGCCAACACAGAGATAGCCGAACTGTATGAAAACCGCGAATTTGGCAAAGCCATGCGGGAAATCATGGCGCTGGCCGATAAAGCCAATCAGTATATTGATGAGAAAAAACCCTGGCTAGTCGCGAAAGAAGACAACAAAGATGCTGAATTACATGATATCTGCTCTATGGGTATTAATTTATTTCGCCTATTAATTGCTTATTTAAAACCCGTCATCCCTGCTTTAGCAGAAAATGCGGAAAGTTTTTTAAATATTGAATCTCAAGCATGGCCAGAACAGGCACAACCACTGCTTGATCATGCTATCAACAAATTCAAGCCATTAATGACCCGGGTTGAAGCCGATAAAATAGCTGCAATAGTCGAAGCCTCCAAAGATAACCTGAAAAAAATCCAAACCCCCAAAGCCAAGCAATTTGAAGCCATTGCCGATACCATAGAGTTTGATGACTTTGCCAAAATTGACTTACGTATTGCTAAAATCATCAAAGCAGAACATGTGGAAGGTGCCGATAAATTATTACAATTAACGGTAGATATTGGTGACGAAACCCGTAATATTCTGGCTGGCATCAAGTCCGCCTATGCCCCCGAAGACCTGGAAGGCAAGTTAACTTTGGTGGTCGCCAATTTAAAACCCAGAAAAATGCGTTTTGGCTTATCCGAAGGCATGGTGCTTGCGGCAGGCCCCGGTGGCAAAGATTTATGGGTGTTAAACCCGGATCAGGGTGCACAGGCCGGAATGCGCGTTAAATAACGCAAACCGAAGATGCCACACAGTAACTGACGCTGTTTTCTAATCATCGCTAGCGCAGACGGGGAAACACACCACAGAATCAGGATGGCGTGAATAGAAATTCCCGAATAAATGACAATCAATCCCCTGAGCAGCGATGGCGCCTGCTGAGAAATTACAATATACAAAGGTGAAAAATGTTTTGTTATCACTGTCAAGAAGCTAAAAAAAACATTGTTTGTGATGTTACGGGGATCTGCGGCAAAAAGGAAAATGTCTCCAGCCTGCAAGATCTATTGATGTATAGCATCAAAGGCCTGGCTTTTTATGCGCATAAATCATTAGAACTGGGCATTATTGAAGCTAAAACGGATCAATTTACTGCTAAAGCCTTATTTTCAATGGTGACCAATGTTAATTTTGATCCCGCCGACTTTGTAGCTTTAATTACCGAAACAAATCAACGCCGAAATTCCCTGAGAGCCCTGTTTTTGGCCGCTTATCGACAAGCCCATGACACCGAATTTGCTGAAACCATTCCCGAAGAAGCACAATGGCAATTTGAGTCTGCCACTGAAGCCGATTTTATTACCAAAGGCGCGACAGTCGTAATTGATAAAGAACACATCGAAGATGAAGATCTTCATGGCCTGCAGGAATGTTTATTATATGCCATTAAAGGGCTCGCCTCTTTAATGGTGCATGCGCATGCACTCAATAGCGAAAAGCAGGAACTTTATCGTTTTATCTATGCCGCCTTAAGTTATACGTTGCAGCCCAATAACAGCCTTGAGTCTGCTTTGGCCATGAACATAGAATGTGGCGAAATGGGACTATCTGCCATGGCCATGTTAGATCAGGCTAACATGGCACATTTTGGCCAGCAGCAACCGACACAGGTCTATAAAGATGTCTGGGAAAAACCAGGCATTCTGGTCACCGGCCATGACCTGCAAGATATTGAAGAACTGTTAGAGCAAACCGCCGGAACAGGTGTCGATGTCTACACCCACGGTGAAGCAATTACTGCCCACGCCTATTCTGCCTTTAAGAAGTTCTTTAATCTGGCGGGCAACTATGGCAATGCCTGGCAAGATCAACGTACCCAGTTCAGTAAATTTAAAGGCCCCATCCTTGTTAGCACCAATAGCATCCAGCAACAAAAGAAGGATTATAAGGATAAAATTTTTACCACGGGCATGGTAGGCTGGCCTGAAATCAGACATATTGCGGATAGAAAGCCTGGGCAGGCTAAAGATTTTAGTCCACTGATAGAGCAAGCCAAAAAATGTGAAGCACCGACGCTATTAACCGAAGGAAAAGTGACAGTGGGTTATGCCCACCATGCACTGACTGAGCTACTCCCGGCCATTACCGAAGCCATTACTCAGGGGGATATACAACGCATCATTGTATTAGCCGGCTGCGATGGTCGTCATAAAGAACGCAGATATTACACCCAAATTGCCGAAGCTTTACCTGAAAACACGCTTATTTTAACCGCCGGTGACAATAAATACCGTTTTCATGACCAGGATCTGGGTACTATCAACACGATTCCTCGTTTGCTGGATGCAGGACAAAGCAACGATTTTCATTCCATAATCGTGTTTTTACAAGCCTTGCAAAAATCATTAGCCTTACCCCATTTTAATGACTTACCCGTCTCTTATAATATTGCCTGGTATGAACAAAAAACCATCGTCATGATGCTGGCATTATTATCTCTGGACGTAAAACACGTAAGAATAGGGCCTACCTTACCCCCATTTTTTACCCCCAACTTATTGCAAAACCTCGCTGATCAGTTTTCATTAAAAGGGATTGATACGGTAGAAAATGATACTGCAGCCATGCTACAAGGTCTGTAAAAAAACGCCCGAATGAACAACGCGATTGCCGATCAAATAGAAGCCTTATTACCGCAAACACAATGTCAAAAGTGTGGTTACCAAGGCTGCAAACCTTATGCCCAGGCCATTAGCCGCCAGCAAGCCGATATCAACCAATGCCCCCCTGGTGGACAACAAGGTATTCGGGCCCTGTCTGAATTACTGGATGTGCCTGAAAAACCGCTCAACCCCCAGTTCGGCACAGAACAGCCCCGCGCCGTCGCGGTTATTATTGAACAAGACTGCATCGGCTGTACCAAATGCCTCCCCCCCTGTCCAGTTGATGCCATCATTGGCGCATCCAAACAAATGCACACTGTAATCTCGTCAGCCTGTACCGGTTGTGAGCTTTGTGTCGCCCCCTGCCCGGTGGACTGCATTATCATGCAACCGATTACCAATGATGCCACGCTGAGTGCATGGAATAAAGAAAAAGCGGATTTGGCAAAACTGCGTTATCAACAAAAAACAAACCGACTAGCGCAATTAAAAACTGCAAAACTGCAGCGTCTGCAAAAACAAAAACAGATGTTGCAGAAACTAAAACCACCCCCCTCCTGATTGACGCCAAAGGGCCAGACACAACACCCTGGCACCCATGACTGACCTGATAAAAGACCTTAGCGTTCGCTAAATTAAAGGACACATCACCTGCTTGCATGGCTATGCACTATTGCAGATCAAGCCCTGAACAGCTGTTAACCTGCTTGCAAAACAAACAGGATATTTTTAAGCTGTGCCGCGTTTATAGACCCGTACTTTGCATTTAACATCGACCAAACAGCATCCCCATAAAGTCTGTTTGCCCAAGCTGCCCTGGATCGCACACGTCATGCGCATCATCCGCTGATTACACAACTCACCGGCAAGTTAAATTGCAAAGAGCGCTTAGCGCCGGCGCTTAAAAGTGAAATAAAACAGGCGAATTTTATCCCTGTTGTAGCTTGAATCCTCACGGTATTAAATGACAAGCCCCTCTCGTCTGATCGATTAGTATATAATAGCCTGTTAATTTATCTTGAGAGCTTTAGACGTGGAAATTGCAGCATACATGAACAAACTTGGCCAGCAAGCAAGAATTGCGGGTCGCGAGATAAGTAAAGCAGAATCAGGTAAAAAAAATCAAGCACTGGTAAAAATTGCTGAGGCCTTATCCGGCAGTCGCGATCAGTTGATTGTTGAAAATAAAAAAGATTTACTGGCTGGCCAGGAAAATGGACTGGATGCCGCCTTATTAGACCGTCTTGAGCTGACCCCGGCAAGAATTGACGCCATGATTGAAGGTCTTCATCAGGTCGCTGCACTTGCCGACCCTGTGGGCGAAATAACAGATCTCAGCTATAGACCCAGCGGCATTCAAGTGGGACAAATGCGCGTCCCTCTCGGTGTTATTGGCATCATTTATGAATCGCGTCCAAATGTTACGGTTGATGCTGCCGCTTTATGTCTAAAATCGGGCAATGCCTGTATCTTAAGAGGCGGCTCCGAAGCCATTCATTCCAACCAGGCCATTGCTCGCTGTATTGCTGAGGGTCTGCAAGCGGCAGGACTCCCTAGCGAAACCGTCCAGGTCGTAGCAACCACTGACCGCGCGGCAGTAGGTGCATTAATCACATTAGATAAATATGTCGATGTGATCGTACCGCGAGGCGGAAAAGGCTTAATTGAACGCATCAGCAAAGAAGCAACCATCGCGGTCATCAAACATCTGGATGGCATTTGCCATGTTTATATCGACAGCGAAGCAGATATAGACAAAGCCATTAACATTGCTTTTAATGCCAAAACCCATCGCTACGGCGTCTGCAATGCCATGGAAACACTACTGGTCGCTGAATCCATCGCCGGCAAAGTTTTACCGGCTCTGGCAAAAAAATATCAGGCCGAAGGTGTTGAATTACGCGGCTGCCTCAAAACCTGCTCCTTCATCCCGGATTGTACACGCGCCACCGATGAAGACTGGGATACCGAATATTTATCCGCCATATTATCGATCAAAATTGTCGATGATATTGATCTGGCTATTGAACACATCAATCAACATAGTTCTGCCCATACGGAATCCATTATTACCGAAAACTACACCCTGGCCAGACGCTTTTTACGTGAAGTGGATTCAAGTTCCGTCATGGTCAATGCCTCCACCCGCTTTGCAGATGGTTTTGAATACGGTCTGGGCGCTGAAATTGGCATCAGTACTGACAAACTCCATGCCAGAGGCCCAGTCGGACTCAATGGCCTGACTTCATTAAAATATGTTGTATTAGGTGATGGACACATCAGAACTTAGTCGTACACAAGACAGATGATTGGCGTTTATGGCGGCACATTCGACCCTATTCATTTCGGGCATTTACGCACTGCACTGGAAGTTAAAGAGGTTTTTGGCTTAGAGCAGATGCGTTTAATCCCTTGCGCACTGCCTGCTCACAAAACATCACCAGACACCGCACCTGAAAAACGACTAGCCATGCTGGCACTTGCTATTCAAAACCAGCAAGGCCTGATGATCGACCGGCGAGAGCTTGATAGGACGGGAGTCTCTTACATGGTTGACACCTTGCAATCAATAAGAAATGAAATCGCGGACCAGTCCTTATTACTGGTTATGGGAACAGATGCCTTTCACAGCATCACCTCATGGCATCGATGGAAAAACCTGTTTGACTACGCGCATATTGTGGTCATGACCCGGCCTAATGCCGGTCCATCTCTGTCACCGCCACTGTCTGGGTGGTTAAATGCAAAATCAACCCAGAACAAGAAAGACCTCGCTAACAAACCGGCAGGATGTTTGTTTTTTCAACCCGTCACCCAACTGGATATTTCTGCAACGGCTATTAGAGAGATCATTGCGACGAATAAAAACCCCAACTACCTACTACCCAACAAAGTTATTGATTACATTAAGCAACACAAACTTTATACTTGCCATAAAAACTAATTTGGCGTATTTGTTGCTTTACAAAATATAAACAGAGAGATTAAATGCAAACAGAAGATTTATTAAACATGGTTAAAGACGTTCTTGATGAACGTAAAGGACAAAACATCACGGTGCTGAATGTCATAGGAAAAACCAGCATTACAGACTATATGGTGGTGGTCACATCGACCTCGGAACGTCATGCCAAAGCTTTATGTCAGTATGTGCTAGAAAAAGCCAAGGAAAACCAGCTAACGCCCCCTGGAGTTGAAGGACTGCAAGGCTCTGACTGGGTTTTATTGGACCTGGGCGATGTGGTTTTGCATATTTTTACCGCTAAGGCACGTGAGTTTTACCAATTAGAAAAATTATGGTCTGTTGAAATCACAGAAGAGTCCTAATCTGATTTAAGATTCATCAGTCCCCGTCGATAATAGTGTTAAATCCGGAGGAATATACTGATGCAGAAATTCACCTTAAAACTCTGGTTAATTACATTATTTGCCACACTGACCGCATGTGCCAGCATCAGCCAAAAACAGTCTGACCTGCCATTGTCCCCGGCAGATAACCCGGCAAACATTATTCTCAGGGCTGATGCCTATAGTCCGTTGCGCAATCTACCGCAACGGACGCCAACCCAGAACCGATATTTAACAGAGCAAGATGCTCAAACCCTGGCTTATCGAGAACTCGCCAAACAACTCTACCCTATACTGCTAGATGATGATCTGGTGGTGGCCGACCAAGTGCTTAAGCATGAGTTATTCAGAACTTATGTTGATCTTTTTTTGCGTGAAGCCAAGGTTGTTGATAAGCGAATACTTGCCGATCGACAAAAAATATCGCTAGCACTGAGCTTAACACCCCGTTTTTATCACTGTGTTTCCAGCACAAGGGC
>JAPYOW010000037.1:16499-20561 GCA_029937975.1 Methylococcaceae bacterium
CGCTAGCACTGAGCTTAACACCCCGTTTTTATCACTGTGTTTCCAGCACAAGGGCTAAAGATCTGTATCACATCGGTAGGCTGGTATTGACAGTTTTAAGTACCGAAGCACTTTTTTGTCCGGCAAAATAACCGTCAATACCTGCTGGAAGCATAGTCGCTACTGTTAAACAGCCGCTCGGATTCGAGCCAAAGCATTTTCCAGATTTTCCATGCTGGTTGCAATGGATATTCTAATATGTCCCGGACAACCAAAAGCAGAACCCGGCACCAAGGCAACGCCTGCCTTTTCAATCAAATATTCTGCAAAATCCAGATCATTCTCTATGCCTTCGAGCTTGGTAATCAATTTTTCTACATTTGGAAAAACATAAAAAGTGCCATCACTTTTAATACACTCGATCCCCTCAAAGCTATTTAGCTCATCCACCACATAATCATGACGCTTTTTAAACTCCACCAACATGTTTTCAATACAGTCTTGTTCCCCCGAAATGGCGGCAACCGCTGCAACCTGTGAAATGGAAGTGGGGTTTGAGGTGCTTTGCGACTGGATTTTACGCATAGCGCCAATCAGACTCACAGGCCCGGCAGCATAACCAATACGCCAGCCGGTCATGGAATACGCTTTGGACACACCATTTAATACCATCGTACGGTCATATAACTCCGGACAGGCATTCAGAATATTAACAAACTGCCCTCTTTCCCAAAGAATATGCTCATACATATCATCGGTGGCAATAATGATATTGGGATAATCTTTAAGCACATCACCCAATAATTTTAGCTCCGCTAATGAATAAGCAACACCACTGGGGTTTGACGGACTATTAATTACAAATAAACGGGTTTTATCGGTAATAGCGGCACGTAACTGATCTGGCGTGATCTTGAATTGTTGTTCCTGCGGGGCTTCAATAATAACAGGCACCCCGTCTGCCAATAACACCATATCAGGGTATGAAACCCAATAAGGCGCAGGAATAATCACTTCATCCCCTGTGTTCAGCAGGGCCTGGCTCAGATTAAAAAAACTTTGCTTACCGCCACAAGAAACCAGAATCTGATTAGCCTGGTAATCAAAACCGTTATCTTTGCTAAATTTATCAATAATGGCTTTTTTTAACTCAGGAATACCATCAACAGCGGTATATTTAGTAAACCCCGCATCAATGGCTTTAACAGCAGCTGCTTTTATATGTTCAGGCGTATCAAAATCCGGTTCACCAGCCCCTAATCCAATAACATCTTTACCTGCCGCTCTCATTTCAGCAGCTCTAGCTGTTATAGCCAATGTGGGTGATGGTTTAACCGCATTTACTCTGTTGGATAGTTTTATACTCATAATTCCTCAAGTTCAACTTAAATATTAATAATCATATGTCATTAAGAGTAAAGTAGCATGGTGTAGAACAGCCCCCAAATCGTTACAATAAAGGCAATTGCGGACCTCTGTCCACTCTACAATATTGCTTACACTATTGGCACGCACCCTCAATAATCTGAACATTATACTCTATGTATAATACCCTGCTAGTATCAGAGAGAGAGATAAATCTATCCGTGAAAAGAAAATTTGAAATCCAGAGCAGTTATCAACCCGCAGGCGATCAACCCCAAGCCATTCAACAATTGATTGAAGGCTTGAACCATGGTGAAGTCCATCAGACATTACTCGGCGTTACCGGTTCTGGAAAGACTTTTACGGTGGCCAATGTCATTATGCAGACTCAACGCCCGGCCATGATCATGGCGCCCAATAAAACCTTAGCCGCTCAGCTCTATGGCGAAATGAAGGAGTTTTTTCCTCATAACAGCGTAGAATATTTTGTTTCCTATTATGATTATTATCAACCCGAAGCGTATATGCCGGCATCAGACACCTTTATTGATAAAGATGCCTCGTTAAATGAACATATCGAACAAATGCGCCTGTCTGCCACCAAAGCACTGTTAGAGCGTCAGGATACTATTGTCATAGCCACCGTTTCTGCCATCTACGGTTTAGGTGAACCCGAATCCTATTTCAAAATGGTTTTACATCTGGTCCGCGGTGACCTGATTAAACAACGTGACCTCTTAAGACGACTGGCAGAAATGCAGTACACCCGCAATGATATTGATCTCAAGCGCGCAACTTACCGGGTGCGCGGTGATGTCATCGACATCTTTCCGGCAGAATCAGAAGAACAAGCCCTGCGCATTGAGTTATTTGATGACGAAATTGAACGCTTATCCCTGTTTGACCCCCTAACCGGTGAAGTCACCCAGCGTCTGGCACGCTTTACTGTTTATCCCAAAACCCATTACGTCACCCCCAGAGAAAAATTGCTCAGCGCTGTTACAGACATCAAAATAGAATTAACAGCAAGACTAGCACAACTGCGTTCAAATAATAAATTAGTGGAAGCACAGCGCCTGGAACAAAGAACCTTATTCGATCTGGAAATGATTATTGAAGTCGGCTATTGCTCGGGAATAGAAAATTATTCCCGCTATTTATCAGGCAGGGGGCAAGGAGAGTCGCCGCCGACCATGTTTGATTACTTACCCGATAATGCCCTGCTCATTATCGATGAAAGCCATGTCACCATCCCTCAGATTGGCGCCATGTATAAAGGCGATCGCTCACGTAAAGAAACTCTGGTCGAGTATGGTTTTAGATTACCTTCTGCACTCGATAACCGGCCGCTGATGTTTGAAGAGTTTGAAGCTAAATCGGCTCAGAGAATTTACGTTTCTGCTACCCCCAGTCAGTATGAAAAGACCTATTGTGACAGCTTTGTAGAACAGCTGGTAAGACCGACAGGGCTTTTAGACCCTATCATTGAGGTACGACCTGCGATAACACAAGTCGATGACTTACTGTCTGAAATTCATAAACGCGTCAAACGGCAGGAGCGGGTTTTAGTCACCACCCTGACCAAAAGAATGTCAGAAGATTTGACCGATTACCTCATGGAACATGATGTCAAGGTACGTTACCTGCATTCTGATATTGATACCATTGAGCGGGTAGAAATCATTCGCGATTTAAGGCTGGGGAAATTTGATGTGTTGGTAGGCATCAACTTATTACGAGAAGGTCTGGATATTCCCGAAGTCTCTTTAGTCGCAATCCTGGATGCCGATAAAGAAGGTTTCTTACGTTCTGTCGTATCTCTGGTACAGACTATTGGCCGGGCAGCAAGAAACGTCAATGGTATGGCGATACTTTATGGCGATAAAGTCACTCGCTCCATGCACCTGGCAATTGATGAAACAGAACGTCGCAGACAAACACAAGAACAGTTTAATCTTGAAAAAGGCATTGAACCTAAAGGCATTGTAAAATCTGTTACTGATATTATGGAATTTGGAATTCCCGGGGCAGGGACAGGGCCGGAAACGACAGCCTCAAAAACAAAAATAGCAGAATCCCTGGCACAATATAAAACCATGTCTCCCAAACAAATCGGTAAAAAATTAAAGCAATTGGAAGATAAAATGTATCAACATGCTAAAGATCTGGAATTTGAAGCCGCCGCTGCCACCAGAGATGAAATCAGATTATTACAAGCCGAAATTATGCTTTAGCGATAACCCGCCCATTTGTTCTCCGGGCCCAGCACACCGATACTAAGATGGCATAGGCCCCCTTCGTTGAGCAGACCCCGAGCTTAATCTACATGGCTGAAACAGAGCGCCCCTTCGTGCAGTTGTCTGCCTCCTCAAAGATGTGTTCATCAGACGACCTGTTTAAATTTTCAATTCGTGACCTGCTCGCATGCTTTTCGCATTGAATAATATGCTGCTGGTCATTCACTAATGGCTTAGCAAATTATTTATCAAGCTCGCACATAGTGACGCTATGAGTCAGGCTAAAGAACTTATTTCCTGCCTGAGCTACGAATCAACCTGTCTACCTCGCCTCGAGATAACTTAAATCTATCTTTGCATCTGTTTTAAAAATGTTTCCGTGAGAGAACAATAGTGAAGACTACATTAGTGTCTATCAGCTTTTCCAGCTGACCCGGGCCCGCTACAAACTGAACGTTATGTTAGCTCATTCGCCCGAGCT
>JAPYOW010000109.1 GCA_029937975.1 Methylococcaceae bacterium
CTTTTTATTGGCGTAAGCAGGGAAATAAATTTTAGGGGGTTGGGATGGTCTATTTTCAGAAAATGCTAAGTGCTCGTCAATTCTTTAGAATTGTCATGCCGGTGATTGTAGTTGTGTTTTGTTTTACACTCAGTCTACAAGTACTTCCATCTGCATTTGCCGCGGATGCAGAAATGAGTCTGGCAATGGAGGACGGTTATGCCATGAAGTCTGATGAAAGCCCAGATATGGCGCATGCCAAAGTATTTTTAGGTGATCGCTATCCATCGGCAACAGAATGTGCGTCCTGTCATCCGGTGCAATACAAGCAATGGTCTATCTCTCAACATGCCTATGCGCAAATGAGTCCGGTTTTCAATGCGATGCAAGGATCAGTCAGCTTTCTGGCGAATGGTACTCTCGGCGATTTCTGTATTCGCTGCCACACTCCGGTGGGTATGAATATTAAAGAAAAGCCATTTATGAGTAATATTGACCGGAGTCGAACATCCAGAGAAGGTATTACATGTGTTGTTTGTCATCGACTCAGTCAAGCCTATGGCAAGGTCACGGGACGCCTGGCTATTACACAAGGTGATATTACTCAGCCCATATATGGTCCTACGGGCGATAATACTGCCCTGATGCATGCGATTGATACCAAAGGTCTGAAAACGAATAAAGGCGATGCCGGACAAGTCGTTCATGCAAAGATTAAGCCACTGTTGCAATTGCCTACTTCAGGAATGTGTGGAGTATGTCATGATGTCACCGAAAGCAATGGCTTTCGTTTAGAGGAAGCGTTCAGCGAGTGGAAAAATTCGCCAGCGAACGATCAAGGTATCTCCTGTCAGGATTGCCATATGGGTAAGGAGCCCGGGAAAATTATGGTTCCACGAGATCATCCGAATTTTGAGAAAGAGAACTACGCTTTCGGGCCAGCAGCTGTCATTGGTGGAAGATATGCAACACCCTCCAGAAAACTGACCAATCATATGTTTGTAGGGCCTGATTATTCAGTGTTACCCGCGTCTATTTTTCCGTTGAATACCAAAGCAATTATAGAAGAAAGTCAGAAAGGCGATGACACTGCCGAAGGTTTGGCAACGATCCGTGAATGGTTGACTTTTGATATTGATGCAGGTTGGGGGACTGATGAGTTTGAAGACAACGTAGCTGATGATTACCCCTTCTCTGAACGGTGGACATCAACAGATGAACGCTATGATGCCAGAGAAATTATTGATGAAAACCAAGAGCTATTAGATGAAATTAGATTAGAACGTATTAAATTGTTACGCAATGGTTACGTTCTTAAAGAAGTCGTGACTGAACAGGCAGACAGTGATGGCATTGAATTTAAGGTCAAAGTCGCCAGTGGCACTAACGGACACAACGTACCTACCGGTTTTGATGGCGAACGGCTGGTATGGCTTTATGTGCGCGTTATGGATGCCACAGGCAAGGTCATTCATCAGTCAGGTGATCTAGATCCCAACGGTGATGTGCGCGATCTCCATTCTGCTTATGTTCACAATCTCGAACTGCCACTGGATAGTGAGCTGTTTAATCTGCAATCCAAGTTTTTGACCTTTGCGACCCGTGGAGCAGAACGTGAGCAGGTCATTGCTGTACCTGTTTCACTGACAGTGACTCCTTTTCTGAATCCTGAAAGAAGGTCTGCTGTGCTATTGGGGCGTCATTTTGGTGCTCGCAAACATCGCATTGGAATCGAGCCGGGCGGTCATCGGTGGGCTGAATATGCAGTGGATAAATCAGAGATGACAGGTAAAGGTCCTTATAAGGCGATTATCCAGTTAAAAGCCGCCATGGTCCCCGTTAATTTAATTAATAGAATCAAAGAAGTTGGGTTTGATTATGGTTTGAGTGCCAGAGATATTGCTGAGTCACTGCAGAAAGGGCATGAAGTGATCTGGGACAGGGAAGTCGTATTCAATGTTGACGCTAGTCAGTAGGGGAATGTTAATGATCAATTATAACCTGAGGCTAAGAGGATATATCCTATGATATTTAAAGAAAATACATTATTACCTTACGTGACAATTGCATTTTTCATTTTCGCCTCGCCAATGGCCTTAGCCGGTGATTTCACGATTGATGAATATGGTAATAAAACCAGTCGAATTTCTGACGAATCGGCGCCCATACTGGATGAATCAGTGGTGCCGGATAGACCTTTTCGTTTGGAATTGGGTGCGCCTTTTCTGGGTTCAGGAATTATTGAACCCGGGTATGAGCTGCCTGGTGGGCAAATATTGCAGCCGTCATTACTGATTTATGGATCGTATCGTACAGCGGTCCAGACATTTAGAAATCCGGTAGGTCCTGGTGGAGATGTTGCATTGTCTGAGTGGGCCAATCGGTTAGACATTTTTGCTAATTTGCAATTAACGGGAACTGAACGCATTCTGATAGGCTTGCAGCCATTGCATGATCGTGACCTGCCAGCGACTTATACGGGTATTAATTTTGGGCCTAATATAGATGCCCGAGGTAACGATGGATATGTCGACAAGTGGAATGCGGATATAAGAACCTTTTTCTTTGAAGGTGATTTTGGTGAGATGTTTCCTAATCTGGATCGTTCTGATTTTGGCTCATTAGACATTGGAATTTCGATAGGTAGACAACCCTTATTTTATCAAGAAGGGTTGTTGATTAACGACACCATTGATGCCATTGGCCTGATACGCAATAACTTGATTATGCCGGGTGGTTCAAATCTGCAGATTTCAGCGCTCTATGGCTGGAATGGAATTAATCGTGCTGATAATGTTGAGCAGGATGGTCAATTGCATCTTTTTGGTTTGTTTACACAAATGGATTTACCTTACAGTACGGTAAGTGTTGATCTTGTTTATACGCTTGATGATGAGAATAATAATGATGGTTTTCACTGGGGCTTAAGTTCGAGTCAACGGATTGGTCATGTCAGTACCCATTTTCATCTGCTGGGTTCACATTCGCTGGACTCCAATATTCCACCTCAGGGTCGTCCCGTTGCAGCAGTGGATGATGGTTATCTGTTATGGGCTGAAACCTCCTATGTGATGCCATGGTCTTCTGATAATGTGTACTTTAATGCGTTCTGGGGTATTGATAGTTTTAGTTCGGCTGCCCGGGGGCCAGATGTGGGTGGGCCATTGGGTCGTCATGGTTTGCTATTTGCCAGTCAGGGACTGGGTCGATATACGCCAGCAATATCCAATCAGGCAGAGAATGCGTATGGTTTTGCACTAGGTTACCAGATGTTTTTTGATGGTGTCCGAAGACAAGTGGTTTTTGAACTGGGGAATTGCGAGAGTACTACCGCTAATGGTCCAAATGTAGTCGCGATAGTAACGCGATTTCAACAGGCTGTTGGTCAGCGTTTTGTCTTTCAGCTAGATGGTTTCTATTCGTACACTGATGCACATAGGATGGGTATCGGTCATGACGGGTATGGACTGAGAAGTGAAATACTCATGCGTTTCTAGTACGCGATTAATAAAAACTTTGATGGTT
>JAPYOW010000038.1 GCA_029937975.1 Methylococcaceae bacterium
CTTTTGTGCTCCGGGGTTGGTCGATATTTTGTGTGGTATGTTAAATTACTGAGCACTAAAAAATCCGCGGGATACAGTCGTGGTTTTTAATCGGGGCCATCGCATGCAGTTTGCCGCTAATGCTCTAAACTTACATTTCGCAGGCTTCTTGTTGCTGTGCCTTATACCGGGTCTTTATGAGCCTGGTATAAGGCGCAGGTGTCTACAGACGCTGTTTTTAACTGACTTCTTGTCAACCCGGTTTATGTAGCGGGGTAGGCGTGTATCTCTGGTGGTCAACTAAGAAACTAATGCCCTGATAGCAAGGGTAAATCCGCTTTATCAAGCCAAGCGGCATGCTTTTTTTGTGTCTTCCCCCGGGGAGTTCATGGTCGTTGATGAAGTCTTGTTAGTCAGACATGTAAAATTTAAAAAAGCGAGAGGTATAGGAATTGATTAAAGAGCTATAGTCAAATCTGGTGTATGACTGAATTAAGCGACAGTATGTGTTTTGATAGTGTTTAAATTTTACGCTGGACTCTTAAGCTACGCACTTGATCAGGCTGAGTATAATGGCTATGTTGTTCATAATCATTTTGCTCATAGGCATGATTGAATTCACTCAATGTCATTACCCGAATGGTTTTATCTTCCGCTAATTCATAGATAGCAACGGTCTCATTGGTGTGATACATTTTTCCCATATGAATCAAGCTTACTTCTTCATCAGTGTATTTGTGCTTGAATATATTGTCCATATTTAGATACCTTTTTTGAAAAAACAAAACCCCAGATGATTTGTTCTGGTTGAATGTCTGGGCGATAAAAACCCGGCTATATGCAGGTTGCAGTTTTAACATTAGTTTGATTCAGGAGACTGTGCTGGGATTTCTTTAAAATCTCGGACTATTCAATCAGGAGTCCTATGTCTGCAGTGTCTCCTCTCGATAACCCTGACACATTTCCTGTGAATACATCTTCTGTGTCATGGGTAATAATACTTTTATCTTGTTACAGCAGATTTTATCTGCGGCCACACAGCTTTTTGTAGAAAGATTGTGTTGCTGGCATAGGGTATAAAGTCTTTGCTAAACCCCTTTTACAAGTACCAGATAAGGCATGTTTCGATGCGTAAAATTTAGTTTTTTACAAAATGCTGTTACCGCTTGTTTGTCAGTACATTGTCCCCGGTGGGTTGGTATCAGCGAATAACATGAGTTAATAGAGAGTAATAACAGACTATTAGTTCCAAAGACATATCATTTTGGCCATGAGCTGCAATATTGCCGGGAATTTTAGGGTATGAAATATTGAAAAAAACAATGACGTGATGGATGATGTTGGTCGATAGTTTAACAATGGATAAAGCCATCTTTAGCTTAAATTATCTGAATAGCATCAATAATTTAAAGGGCTTGTTAAGGCAGGGTTTTGCTGTATTGAATTTCTGCTGCAGTGATTCGTGCCTGGTTAATTTATCAGTGTAATATCCTGAACCGAAAAAATTACCCCGTTTTGTTGAGGATTGATGATAATCGCCTTTTTGCAAAAACCAAGTCAGCCGCCAAGGCTAACAGCATTCCCCTTCGTAGCGCAGTAGCGGTCATTGTAAATATTTGTGCAGCCTGCAGCTTTGGGCGTGGCAAGTCTTCAGGTTTTGCTTCTATTGCAGTGAGCGCAGCGTCTATAACGGGCAGGCGGTTAAAAAGGGAGGGCGCTTGTCAGACATTAGTTCGTTGCTGTTGTCCCTTTTGCAGTTCCTCCCCTGGTCTTTATCCCAGTGCTCTGTTGCGGCGTTGATAGGCAACAAGTGCAGGAATCAGTAACAACAGCAAAAGGCAAAGGGTTAACAACAAAGGCCAGAAAACAGCTTGATTCCAATATTCTCTTTTGACGCTTCTGGCTTTGGCATCAATACGCGTATATTTTAATCGATTATTCGCCATCAGGTTGGGTTTGACATTTTTATACCAGCTGTGGAATAAAGAAAAACTTTTAGGATAAAAACCAAAAGCCCAGGGAGCATCATGCTGAACGAGTTTTTGCATTTGCTGGACGATTTGCCGACGTTGTTCATTGTTATCCATATTACGCATCAGTTCAAACAGTCGATCAAACTCGGGATTATGATAATTAACCGCGTTTTCACCGCCGTGTTTTACCTTGCCATTGGCACTATAAAGCAGAAAAAAGAAGTTTTCTGGGTCCGGATAATCCGCATTCCAGCCCCAGATGAACAATTGTCCACTGCCATTACGCATTTTTTCCTGGAAGCGATTGTAATCAGTCCCACGGACTATCAGATTAATTCCCAGTTTTTTAAACTGCTTGCGATACCAGTTCATTCGGGGTCTATCATCAATACTCACAGATGTGGTATCAAAATAGAGGACTAATGCTTCGCCGGTTTCAGGATCAATGCCTGCTTTATAGTCTGCATCACGCATTAATTGTTGGGCATCACGGATGGGTTTACGTTGGTATTGACCATCGACCCAATCATACACATAAGGGTTCATACCTTGTTGTTTTGCCTGATACCCGAAAATCCCGGGCGGTAATAAGCTTTGGGCAGCTACCCCTCGTCCATTCATAAAAATAGCAATATATTCTTCATAATCCAGCGCTATTGAAATGGCTAGCCTGAGCTTTCTTGCGCGTTCAGAATCCCCGCCCACGACTGAATCCAGCATGTTAAATCCCATGTAAAAAATCGAAGTGGTCACCGAGGTTTGTAGTTGTATGCCTTTTTCTGTCATTGCGGGTGTTAATTGTGCATTCCCACCGCCGCTAAACTGCACGGCCTGATCAAAGCTGTCTGAAGAAATTCCTGAGGCATCATAATAGCCTTGTAAAAATTTATTCCAATACGGAATAGTCTCTTTCTCCAGCATATAGATTACCTTGTCGATAAAAGGCAGTTGCTTGCCTGCATCATCCAGCAAGCCCTGTGCTCTATCACTTGCTTCGCCTTGCGTTGGATAGTGGTCAGGGTGGTAATTCGGATTTCTAGCCAGCACCATGCGTCGGTTAGGGTTGTTTTCTGCGAGATAATACGGTCCAGTCCCTATGGGAAACCAGTCGAGTGTAATATTGTGATCTTTTAACTCTTGTTGTTGATAAAAGGCATCGGCTTCCCAAGGCATTGCCGCAAAAAAAGGCATGGCCAGCCAGTACATGAATTGAGGGTATTTACCCTTGATTCTGATCTTATACTGGTAGGGACCTAACACCTCAAGTCCCGCCATGGGCACTGTCTTGATCGCTGTCTTATCTAGCGTTGCAACGGTTTTGGAAAATTCATTAAAACCCAGAATATAAGTTTTCATGATTTCTGCAATCGGTGATTGAATTTTTGGATGCGCTAATCGCTTGATTTGATAGACATAGTCAGCCGCTTGCAATTCTCGACTGGGTTGTGAAGAAAAATCACTAAGGGTACTGATTTCAGCGAATTGCTGAGGGTTTAAATGATGATTTTTAGCATCAAACGCAGGGTGGGGTTGATATTGAATCCCTGTCTTAATTTCAATCAGGTAATCGCTATAAGCGATTTCTGAATCTAAAAAATCACCCTCTAGTTTTTCATTGTGTTGATTAAAATAACTGATAACAGGCAGGTTAATGGCTGTTAAAGGTTCTAGCTGATAGGGCCTTTTAAGATAATGATATTGCAAGGGAGGTTCGTAAATTTGTGCAATAAAGCCATATTCATTTGAGCTGTAGGCAATCGCAGGATCCAGGTGTTTAGGGCGCTCAGAAAAAGAGGAATACAAGATGGATAAATCGCCTTCATGTTCCGCATACGGATTATTCAGTTGTGAAACATCACAACTGAATAAAAATAAAGCTAAAACGGACAGATAAATGTTACGCATAAGAGTTGAATTAATGAGTGACATGCCTTTACTATCGAATAAAATGACGGAGCAAGGTATACTTTAAGCTAATTCTAACAAACAAATAGCTCAGGAGATAAAAATGGGGTTTATGCAAGGCAAAAAAGTTCTCATTGTCGGTTTAGCCAGTACCAAGTCTATTGCATGGGGTATTGCCCAAGCCATGCACCGTGAAGGTGCTGAGCTGGCTTTTACCTATCAAAATGAAAAACTGAAAAGCCGTGTGATTAAAATGGCCGGAGAATGTGATTCAACAATCACTGTAGAACTTGATGTGGCCAATGACCAGCAAATTAACGCGGTATTTTCTGAATTAGGGCAACACTGGGATGGTCTGGATTGTATCGTCCACTCGGTTGCCTTTGCACCTCGTGAGGCATTGGATGGTGACTTTGTTAATGCGACTACTCGGGAAAACTTTGCCATTGCCCATGATATCAGTTCTTATAGTTTTACTGCATTAGCCAAAGCCGGCAGAGAAATGATGAAAGGGCGTAACGGTTCATTGTTAACCTTGTCCTATCTGGGTGCTGCACGTGCTATCCCTAACTACAATGTCATGGGGGTTGCCAAAGCCAGTCTGGAAGCCAATGTACGATATATGGCTGCTGCTTTGGGCGCTGAAGGTACACGAGTTAATGCTATATCTGCTGGCCCGATTAGAACGCTGGCCTCTGCAGGTATTAATAATTTCAGGTCTATGCTTAGCAAAGCTGCTGAGAGTGCACCGATGAAACAAAACGTGACGATTGAACAGGTCGGTAATGCAGCGGCGTTTATGTGTTCAGATCTGGCATCCGGTATCACCGGTGAAATCACTTATGTTGATGGTGGATATAATATTGCCGGGATTGTGGCGGGTTAAGCTTTAAACAGCATACTCATGTCTGTTTTGATAATGGTATGGGCTCAGTATGCTTAGCAATATCACCGTGATGAATGGCTGGAAATTCTGATTGGGTGAGAGCTATTAGACAGTCCCCGGGTTCTGTCTAATAGCCATTAACATCAGGTAGTCATGTTTTTTTTGAGCGCCCGGTGTTTCATCCATCAAACTCACACCTGTCACTGGCAATAAGTGAATAACCCCTGCTTAATTTAACAAACACATGAGTATCACTGAAATATTAGGATATAGTGCGGCTTTTTTGACCACGTCCTCCTTTTTACCTCAAGCCTTCTTGACCTTAAAAACCAAAGACACCCGGTCACTTTCTCTCACCATGTATAGTTTATTTACCATGGGAGTTTTGCTCTGGTTAATCTATGGTATTCAAAAACAGGATTTTGCCTTAATTATTGCTAATGCCATTACCCTGATATTATCAGCGACCATTCTTGGGGTGAAGATTTATAATCTCATTTTCAAGCAAGGATAGCGTCTATAGGGGGTAGTCTGAGTAACGCCCCGGCCCTACTTTTAAAACAGAAATACCCTGTTGTTATGCATACAAAAGAAGCCATAAAATCACGTCGATCTGTTAAGTGTTACGATGTAGATCATCAGATGACCGAAAGTGAAATAACCGAACTTATGTCACTTGCCGTATTATCACCCACGGCATTTAATATTCAAAACTGGCGCTTTGTCATTGTCAAAGATCCTGAACTGCGAAAAGCCATTCGAAAAGTATCCTGGGATCAGGCGCAGGTAACCGATAGTTCTCTGCTGGTGATTCTTTGTGCTGATCTAAAAGCCTGGGAAAAAAGCCCTGAACGCTACTGGAAATATGCACCTGAGCCGGTTCAGGCATTCATGCTGCCGGCCATCGATGATTATTATCGCGGTAAAGAGCAGAAACAAAGAGATGAAGCCATGCGATCTTGTGGTATTGCTGCGCAAACATTAATGCTTGCTGCGAAATCGCTGGGTTATGAATCTTGCCCCATGGATGGATTTGATTTTTCAGAGGTGGCAAAGCTGATTAATTTGCCTGCCCATCATGTTATTACTATGTTTGTTACTATTGGCAAAGCCTTGACGCCTGCAGCGCCTCGTGCAGGTCAATTAGCGCTAGATGAAATTGTTATTTACAATGCCTTTGACTAGGCTGTAAACAGTTATTCTGTGAACCTGACCATAAGGAATTTCGATGAATCCATTGCAAAGGCGGAAATTAAAAAAGTTATTTAAAAACAATAAAGCTTGGGCGCAAAGCATGACCCAGGACGACCCTGGGTTCTTTATGAAACTGGCTGAATTCCAGCATCCAGAATATTTGTGGATTGGCTGCGCAGACAGTAGAGTGCCGGCAAATCAAATTACAGGTCTTAATCCCGGTGAAATATTTGTCCATCGAAACATTGCAAATGTGGTGGTGCATACAGATTTTAATTGTCTTTCCGTGATTCAATTTGCGGTGGAAGTGCTTAATGTCAAACATATTATTGTCTGTGGGCATTATGGCTGTGCTGGCGTTAAAGCTGCATTTGAAGGCAGTGAATTCGGCATGATTGATAACTGGGTAGGCCATATAAAAGATGTTTACCGCTGGCATAAAGCCGAAATTGATGCCCAGCCTACGGAGCAGGAAAAATTTGATCTGCTATGTGAAAAAAATGTCATCGAACAGGTGGCCAATGTTTGTCACACCACTATTGTTCGGGATGCCTGGAAAGCAAAAAAAGATTTAACCGTGCATGGCTGGATTTATTCCATTGAAAATGGGCTGTTAAAAGCCTTGGATGCGGAAGTAAGCGCGACCAACCCGGTTTGATTAACACGGGACAGAAAGTATAAATGGTTGGGTTTTAGTCTGCTGAATCTGGGTGTTCAGCAAACCGGCAAGGGCTTGAGTTATCCTGTAGTCGTTCCGTATTTTGTGCAGAAAATGCATGCTGTTTTTGCCCCATGCTGGTATTTCAGTAAGGCCTTAAATTTCGGTCAGGGACATCGTCTGGGGTATTTCTTAAAAGACGGTGCTCCCCTCGTTTTGCTGCAGTAAAACGAGGCTGATGCTCAGCGTCTCGCTGGCTTTGCAAGTAGCATTCGTGTGTTCCCTCGTTTGCAGCTAATCCCTGTGCCGCACAACCCCGATGAACAGCGTTATTCGTGATAACGCGAGCAGCCTGAAAATACTCTACAAGTCACTGCGTCAATGGCGTTCGCAGTGATGATTATGGGGGTGTTGGCGGGGCGTAAGCCCGTGTTGTTTTGCCGTTGGTATCTGGCGTGGGGCGAAGGGATACCCGGAGGGGTATGCATCGTCAGTTTCGCGTACGGTTCGGTGAGAAAGAGAAGAGGGGTAGGCGGGAGCTGTTTCAGTCCACTGATTTCACCCTGAAAACGGGATTGTCTTCAACCGTTTCTGGTTTGTCCTCCAAGCCTTCTAATTACTGATCTTAGTCGGGCAGATTAATAAAAGTATAATTTTATTTTATTACCTAGTAAAATAGCGGGTTAAGCAATGAAAATTGTTGGTTTTTTCGACAGAGTTTAAGGTGATCAGTTGAAATAAGCACAACGTTTTTAGGGGACTGCTCAGCGTAAAATCTTTGGGTGGTTGCGTTTTTATATTAAAGTCAAGAAAAGCAAAGGTTTATTTGTTTTTTTTGTGTAATGTGTGTTGAGGAAATAGTGTGGAACTCAGTGGCGGAGAAATCGTAGTCCAGAGCCTTATTGATGAGGATGTGGAATTTCTTTTTGGTTATCCAGGTGGAGCGGTATTGCATCTTTATGATGCGATTTTTCATCAAGAGGAAGTCAAACATATTTTAGTCAGGCATGAGCAGGCCGCTGTTCATGCAGCTGATGCGTATGCGCGATCAACAGGTAAGCCAGGTGTGGTTCTGGTAACTTCAGGTCCGGGAGCTACCAATGCCGTAACGGGCATTGCAACGGCGCATCTGGACTCTATACCTATGGTGATTATTTCAGGTCAGGTAGGTACGCCGGTTATCGGGAGTGATGCCTTTCAGGAAGTTGACATGGTGGGTATTACGCGGCCCTGTGTTAAGCATAACTTTTTGGTGAAAGATATCGCGGATCTGGCGATCACCATGAAGAAAGCATTTTATGTGGCAACCACAGGACGACCGGGTCCTGTGGTGGTTGATGTGCCTAAAGATATTACGGATCCTGCGATCAAAATTCCTTATGAGTATCCCCGGGAAATAACCATGCGCTCATATAACCCTGTTATCAAAGTACATTCAGGGCAAATTAAAAAAGCGGTTGATCTGGTACTGGCTGCTAAGCGCCCCATGATATATGCCGGTGGTGGTGTTATTTTGGGTGAGGGTAGCGCAGAACTCATCGAGTTTTCAAAATTACTGGGATTCCCCGTCACTAATACACTCATGGGCTTGGGTGGGTATCCTGCAACAGATGAACAATTTGTGGGCATGTTAGGCATGCATGGCACCTATGAAGCCAATATGGCAATGCATGAAAGTGATGTCATTATTGCTGTGGGCGCACGTTTTGATGACAGGGTCACGGGTAAATTAACCGAATTTTGTCCTTATGCAAAAATTATACATATTGATATTGATCCGTCATCAATTTCAAAAACAGTCAAAGTTGATGTGCCGATTGTGGGTCAGGTTAAAGACGTTTTGAATGAAATGATGGCACTCATTAGAATGAGTGAAAGCAAGGTGGATGAAAAAGCGCTGGAAGCATGGTGGAATCAGGTGAAAAAATGGCGCGCCGTGAATTGCCTGGAATATGATCGTAATAGTGCGATTATTAAGCCTCAACAGGTGATTGAGGCTTTGTATCAGGTCACAAATGGGGACGCTTATGTCACTTCTGATGTGGGCCAGCATCAAATGTTCGCTGCGCAGTTTTATCATTTTGATAAGCCGCGTCGCTGGATTAATTCAGGCGGTTTGGGCACCATGGGCTTTGGTTTGCCTGCGGCGATAGGTGTTAAGCTGGCACATCCTGACGCGGATGTTGCCTGTGTTACGGGTGAAGCCAGTATTCAAATGTGTATACAGGAATTGGCGACAGCGACGCAATATAGAACCCCTGTCAAAATCATTAATTTGAATAACAGATATATGGGAATGGTTCGACAGTGGCAGGAGTTTTCTTACGAAAGTCGCTATTCCGAATCTTATATGGATACGATTCCTGATTTTGTAAAATTAGCAGAAGCTTATGGGCATGTGGGTATGCTTATTGACAAACCGGAAGATGTAAAGCCTGCGCTGGAAGAAGCGTTTGCCATGAAGGATAAACTGGTTTTTATGGATTTTATAACAGATCGTACCGAGAATGTTTTTCCGATGATTGAAGCCGGTAAATCGCATCATGATATGAAGTTGAGAGTCGCTCCGGGCACTCCGATTAACAGGGAGTTAGCATAATGAGGCACATTATTTCTATATTGATTGAAAATGAAGCGGGCGCTCTATCCAGGGTGGCCGGATTGTTTTCTGCGCGTGGATATAATATTGAGTCATTAACCGTAGCACCCACGGAAGACGAAACACTTTCCAGAATGACCGTGGTTACCAGCGGTAGTGATAGTGTCATTGAGCAAATTACCAAGCAGTTAAATA
This sequence comes from Methylococcaceae bacterium, assembly GCA_029937975.1. Classification (GTDB taxonomy): domain Bacteria; phylum Pseudomonadota; class Gammaproteobacteria; order Methylococcales; family Methylomonadaceae; genus QPIN01. Next base: position 9,390 of record JAPYOW010000038.1, read on the forward strand.
AGCTAATTGATGTGGTGAAGTTGATTGATTTGGCAGAATCGGTACATGTCGAGCGTGAACTGATGATGCTCAAGGTCAAAACAACGAATGAAACACGGGAAGAGGTTAAGCGTTTAGCGGATATTTTTCGTGGCAAAATTATTGATGTAACCAGTGCCAGTTATGTGATTGAAATGACCGGCACATCCTCTAAACTGGATGCTTTTGTTTATGCCTTGGGTGAGGGTGTTGTTATTGAGGTGGTGCGTTCAGGATCCGTGGGGATGTCCAGGGGTGAGAAAGGACTGCATTTGTAAATCAAAAGCAGTCGAGAAACACAAAGAGCAGCTTGTTTTTTTATCCTTATGGAATAAAGAGTAGAAAAAATATATAATGCTCGGTTATATTTTATTTAAAAACAAAGAGAACAGGAATATTCATGCAAGTTTATTACGATAAAGACGCTGACCTTTCAATCATTAAAGGTAAAAAAGTAGCGATTATTGGTTATGGATCACAAGGACATGCCCATGCTAACAACTTAAAGGATTCGGGTGTTGATGTTGTTGTCGGTTTACGTGCTGGATCATCTTCTGTTGCCAAAGCCGAGGCGTGTGGTCTAACCGTTAAGAACGTCGCTGACGCTGTTTCAGGTGCTGATGTGGTTATGTTACTCACGCCTGATGAGTTTCAAGCACAGTTATATAGAGATGAAATTGAGCCGAACATCAAGCAAGGGGCGGCTCTTGCTTTCGCACATGGTTTTGCGATTCTTTACAATCAGGTCAGTCCACGTGCTGATTTAGATGTTATCATGATTGCACCGAAAGCCCCCGGTCATACTGTACGTTCCGAGTTTGTCCGTGGCGGTGGTGTTCCTGACTTGATTGCTATTCATCAAGATCCATCAGGCACAGCCAAATCAATTTGTTTGTCTTATGCTTCGGCGATTGGTGGAGGACGTTCAGGGGTTATTGAAACAACATTCCGTGATGAAACAGAAACTGATTTATTCGGTGAGCAGGCTGTTTTATGTGGTGGTGCGGTTGAGTTAGTGAAAATGGGCTTCGAAACATTAGTAGAAGCAGGTTACGAGCCTGAAATGGCATACTTTGAATGTCTGCATGAATTGAAATTGATTGTTGATTTAATGTTTGAAGGCGGTATCGCAAACATGAACTACTCAATCTCTAACAATGCAGAGTATGGTGAGTATGTAACAGGTCCTAAAGTGATTAACGAAGAAAGTCGTTTTGCAATGCAAGAAGCACTGGCAAATATCCAAAATGGTGAATACGCTAAAAAATTCATTCTTGAAGGTATGACTAACTATCCGGAAATGACTGCAAAACGTCGTTTAAATGCAGAGCATCCTATTGAAGTTGTTGGTGAAAAACTTCGTGGCATGATGCCTTGGATTAAAGCCAACCAGATTGTTGATAAAGCTAAAAACTAGATATTAACAGGCTTTGTTTATAAAAAAGCTCATCGTTAGATGGGCTTTTTTTGTTTTAACAAAACTGTCCGGGTGTTACAGTGTCATTGCTCATCAAGCTCTGGGGCACTGCTACTGTACGCTATAGATCACTATTTCAATCAATAGAATCGATAGCGAATAATCACATTCGACCAAATAATTCATTTATAAAAATTAACCATTGATATTGTTATGAGTAAACCACAAAAAGTAGCACTTCTTACCGCCGGCGGATTAGCGCCATGTCTTAATTCAGCGATTGGTAGTCTTATCGAACGCTATAACGAAATTGACCCTTCTATCGAAATTATTTGCTACCGCAGTGGTTATAAAGGCTTATTGCTCGGTGATTCGTATAAAGTCGATGCAGAAATGCGTGAAAAAGCAGGTTTGCTGCAAAAATTTGGTGGCTCAGTGATTGGTAATAGCCGCGTTAAATTAACTAATCTTGCTGATTGCGTAAAGCGTGGATTAGTTAAAGAAGGTGAAGACCCTCAAAAAGTAGCGGCTGACCAGTTAATTAAAGACGGTGTTGATGTACTTCATACTATCGGTGGTGATGATACCAATACAGCAGCAGCTGATTTAGCGGCTTTCTTGGCAGATAATGATTATGGTTTAACGGTTATCGGTTTACCTAAAACTGTGGATAACGATGTTTTTCCTATTAGACAGTCACTGGGTGCATGGACAGCAGCAGAGCAAGGCGCACACTTCTTTAAAAATGTGGTTGCTGAAAATAACTCAAACCCTCGTATGTTAATCGTACATGAAGTGATGGGGCGTAGTTGTGGTTGGTTAACTGCAGCAACAGCCAGTGAATACCGTAAACTTCTTGATAACTGTGAATGGTTACCATCACTGGGTTTAAGTCGTGAAAGTTACGAAGTGCATGGTATCTTTATTCCAGAAATGGGTTTTGATATTACCGCAGAAGCGAAACGGCTACGTAAAATTATGGATGAAGTGGATTGTGTTAATATCTTTGTATCTGAAGGTGCGGGTGTCGAAACTATTGTTGCTGAAATGGAAGCAAAAGGTCACGATGTGCCTAGAGATGCATTCGGACATGTTAAGTTAGATGCGGTCAATCCAGGTAAGTGGTTTGGTGAGCAATTTGCTGAAATGATTGGTGCGGAAAAAACCTTGATTCAAAAATCAGGTTATTATGCACGTGCATCGGCAGCGAATGCTGAAGATATTCGTTTAATCAAATCCTGTGCTGATTTGGCAGTTGAATGTGCATTACGTGGTGAAGCCGGTGTAATTGGTCATGATGATGATCAGAACTTTGTACTACGTGCGATTGAATTTCCACGTATTAAAGGTGGAAAACCGTTTGATATTGATAGTGCTTGGTTTACGGAGACTTTGGAAGACTTAGGTCAAACTAAAGGTAACAAAATTGAAACCAGTCACTAGAAAGAGTGATGTAGGAGTGCCGGCCTTGGCGCTCCTACAATTTTAACCATTTTTTATCTATTTATGACTCAGAAAAAACCATTAATTCGTCATCGTGGCATTTATTTATTGCCTAATTTATTTACCACAGGGGCTATGTTTGCGGGTTTTTACGCAATAACCTCCGCCATTAATGGACGCTTTGAGACGGCAGCAATTTCAATATTTGTGGCCATGATTCTGGATGGTTTAGATGGCCGTGTTGCCAGAATGACCAATACCCAGAGTGAATTCGGTGTGCAATACGACAGCTTGTCTGACATGGTGTCCTTTGGCGTTGCCCCCGCATTGATAATGTATCTCTGGGCATTTGAAAGCATGGGTAAGCTGGGATTATTTGCAGCTTTTGTACATACAGCAGGGGGCGCATTGAGGTTAGCCCGGTTTAACACCCAGGTTGAAGTGGCTGATAAACGGTATTTTCAAGGTTTGCCGAGTCCTGCCGCTGCAGCTATTTTGGCAGGGGGCTTATGGATAAGTCTGGAATATGGTTATCAGGTTGAATCCATAAAATATGTGGTTTTAGTTTTTACGATCAGTACTGGTTTATTGATGGTCAGTAACTTTCGGTATTCCAGTTTTAAAGAAATAGACTTAAAAGGTAAAGTGCCTTTTGTTGTCGCCATCATGTGTATGCTTGTGATTGGCTTTATTATGGCTCAAGCCCAAACGATATTGTTTTTTCTGGCATTGGGTTATGCTATTTCAGGACCTGTTATTACCTTGTTGACATTACGGCAGAAACGACAACATAGAAAAGTTTGAAAATAAGGGTGCGGCGCATGATCGAGCTTATCTTGTTTCCGTCATTTTGCAACTCAGCTGTTTAAATCACCGTGAGAAACGCAGGCCGTGCAATTTTTAAATGCCAGGCAGTTATTTAATTTGATTGCGGCTGATTTCGATAAAAGCATGGGATAAAGCGTGTGCTTTTTGCCAGTATGCAGATCAGAAGGATGATCAGCTCAAGCTCGGAATGATGGCAGAATATAGAGAAATAGGCAGTACCGCCCCAATCAGCAGCCGTTTCGCTTTAGTGAATGATTCAGATTTTACTAGAAACACAGTCTATTAATGTAGCTGCTATACATCATTTAATGGTCCCGCAATTTCCCAAAGTTAAATCCTCTCTCTCAAGGGGTGTTGAACTTTGGGTTTATGTTAAACAGGGCTTGAGCTACTTATAACATTACAGTATAGTTGTGAGTTATGAATATTCTCTTTAACTCAGTACAACATCTAGCGCACAGATCAACTCTTGATCAAACCCTTGTGCGTATCACCTTATTTACTTGTTTTAGCCTGAATTTAAGATTGCTGTCCTAGTGGACATATATCTTGCTAGCTTAATAATAATCAACCCCTTTTTTTAATTTCAGCAGCAATGTTGAAAACATTTCATGAATGGAGTTCTCATGAAAGATAAACTCATTATATTTGATACCACTTTGCGTGATGGCGAGCAAAGTCCTGGCGCCTCCATGACCCGAGATGAAAAAGTCAGAATTGCTAAGGCACTTGAACGTCTCAAAGTCGATATTATTGAAGCCGGTTTTCCGGCTGCCAGTGTAGGCGATTTTGAAGCTGTTCAAGCCGTTGCCAATGTGGTTAAGGATAGCACTATCTGTGGCCTTGCCCGGGCACTCGATAAGGATATTGATCGAGCAGGAGAAGCATTGAAAGGTGCCAACAGCTTTCGTATTCATACCTTTATCGCAACATCGCCTATCCATATGAAAATGAAATTAAATATGGAACCTGAGCAGGTGGTTGAATATGCGGTAAGAGCGGTAAAACGGGCTAGGCAATACACGGATAATGTTGAATTCTCACCCGAAGATGCGGGGCGATCAGATGAAGACTTTTTGTGTCGTATTTTAGAAGCGGTGATTGACGCCGGTGCGACCACGGTGAACATACCCGATACCGTAGGATATAGTGTGCCGCAGGAGTTTGGAGCTACCATTTCTAATTTGATGCAGCGCATTCCTAATGCGGACAAAGCCGTTTTTTCTGTGCATTGCCATAATGATTTGGGCTTAGCCGTGGCCAATTCATTATCCGCTATTATCAATGGTGCACGACAGGTCGAATGTACAATTAATGGTCTGGGTGAACGCGCCGGAAATGCCTCTTTAGAAGAAATTGTGATGGCTGTACGCACACGACATGATGTGTTTGATTGTCAAACCACGCTGGATACCCGAGAAATTTTAACCTGTTCTAAACTGGTTTCATCCATTACTGGTTTTCCTGTGCAACCTAATAAAGCGATTGTTGGGGCGAATGCCTTTGCTCATGAAGCCGGGATTCATCAGGATGGGGTGTTGAAAAACCCTGAAACTTATGAAATCATGAAAGCTGAACATGTCGGTTGGTCGGCCAATAAAATGGTTTTAGGCAAACATTCGGGACGCAACGCATTTAAAAGTCGCATGGTCACATTGGGACATGCGTTCAAGAGTGAACAGGAGTTAAATGATGTTTTCTTTCGTTTTAAACAATTAGCGGATAAGAAACATGAGATCGTTGATGAAGATCTACAAGCATTAATATCCGAAGCCAGCTTTGATGCTGAAGAAGAACAAATTAAACTCATTGCTTTAAAAGTATGCTCTGAGACGGGAGAAGTTCCTAACTCAACCGTAACCCTTCGCATTAATAATGATGAAGTCACAGGCAGTTCAACAGGGAGTGGTGCCGTTGATGCCAGCTTAAAGGCTATTGAAAGTCTGGTTAAATCTGATGCGACTCTGGAGTTATACTCAGTGAATAGCATTTCTAATGGTACGGATGCGCAAGGTGAGGTGACGGTTCGTCTGGAAAAGGCTGGACGCATTGTCAATGGGCAAGGCGCAGATACGGATATAGTGATAGCCTCAGCCAAAGCCTATATCCATGCGGTGAGTAAATTAAAAGCAGTTGATTTTCGACAACATCCTCAGCAAGGAAATGTTTGATTTTACCCTTGCAGGATTTACTCAGCTTCAATGATTTGGACCTCCATTTGGAGGTTATGTCGAGGGCATGCAAAGGCGTATTGCTGCCGATGTGCAGATTAATCTGTAGCGACATGTCTTAAAAAAATAACAGTCATAAGCAGCTGCCAAATTATTAAAAAATGAATAATGCAACTCGGTTACAATATCTGGAGGCCATGGGCATTGATGTCCGGTTTACCGTACATCAGGCGCAAACTGGAGTAGTAGCTGCTGTAGATGTGGATGAAGTGCCTAGCATTAAACAGACGGTTGCCCTTGTTGAAGCCAGTGCTAAGGCATGGGATGTTCTGGAAAAACAAGTCTCTGGGTGCAAAAATTGTGAACTATGTCATAGTCGGACACAGACTGTTTTTGGGGCGGGAAATAACAATGCAGACTGGATGTTTGTCGGTGAAGTCCCCGGACAAAGTGAAGACCTGGCAGGGCAACCTTTTGTGGGTCAGGCAGGAAAATTATTGACCGAAATGATTCAAGCGATAGGGTTAACACGGGAATCTGTGTATATTGCCAATATACTTAAATGCAGACCACCGAATGATAGAGCCCCTAAGGTTGAAGAGATTCATGCGTGTAGCCACTATTTACAACAGCAGATTGCATTAGTAAAACCTAAAATTATTCTCGCGGTAGGGCGTGTGGCTGCCCAGACATTATTGAAAACTAATGAACCGCTGTCAAAGTTGAGAGGCGTTTCTCATCAATTAACCGATATTCCGCTGGTTGTGATTTATCACCCTGCTTATTTATTAAGGTTTTTGCCAGAAAAACGGCAAGCCTGGCAGGATCTGCAATTGGCTAATACAATCTATCAAAAAATAAAAACATTATGAGTATATGGAAAATATTAGATACCGTTAAAGACTTCGTGGTCTATGATGCGGATACAGAATTTTATGCAAAAGTATTCCCTGATTCAGTGGATAGAAAGGATTTAATGCGGTTACGCAGAATGCGATTAGAAGACGTGCCTACCATATTTGCAATTGAAGGAAAAAATTATAATTTTCCCTGGAGTGAGCAGATTTTCAAGGACTGCTTAAACGCCGCAAATTATAGTTGCTGGGTTTGTCTAGAGCTCGATACCATCGTGGGTTACAGTATTGTATCGATGGCTGTGGGGGAAGCGCATATTATGAATATTTGTGTGGATCCTGATATTCAAAAGCAAGGTGTGGGTGCTAAATTATTGGAAAATATGATTGAGCGCGCTAGAAAAAAAGCAGAAAAAATATTTTTAGAAGTCAGACCCTCAAATGAAGCGGCTGTCTCGCTTTATAAAAGAAGAGGGTTTAATGAAATTGGTGTTCGCAAAGGCTACTATCCGGCTGTAGATGGTTATAGAGAGGATGCGGTCATGTTAGCACTTGATCTGACTAGTTTTATTGAGGATGATACGGTCGAGTCTGCCTGATGCTGTTTGTTCTTAGCATCCGGCTTGGTGGCAGCACTGATAAAAACATGTAAGTTCAGTTTTTCTCAACAATAGATTGCGTCAGGGCAGCGAAAGACAAAGTTGTGGCTGACGCGAATGTTGCAGTTATATTTAAGGTTTTCATGGTGATATCCTCGGGTCAGTGGTTTAGAAAGTAAAGTCGATGTTTTTCTAAAAACTGATTTCCTGCTAGCCACCAAGGCAAGAAAAAGCTGTGAGCGGGTTACTCGGTTTTTGTGATTTATTTATCTTGTATAAGATTTGCTAACATTGCAATATGCTGAGAATCTTCACGGTTGCTGGGTGGGTAATCATCTGTTTCAGGAGGGTAGTTGTCGAAACGCTGCGTATGACAAAACAGGGATAGGTTACCAGGCACAATTCCACGCTGTATATTCGAACCCCAGCTGATTATCACAATAAAAATAATCTGCTGTTAAGCATGATAGGCTGGGGGCTTGTATTTTTCGTTAAAAATTGATTAATACATATTTTTTCTAATAGTGATGATTTTATAGACTTTCTGCTTTGTCAGGCAGCATTTTTTCCAGGGGTTGTTTGGTAAAGCGGCGGCTGGAAGAGAGGCTCTTCTGGCGGTTTTTTTAATGGCGTAATTGCTAGCTAGATACGCCAGTATTTTTTCTTCTGTTGCCGGTTTAAGTTGTTTTAAACCCTGTTGGTTTTGCATTCGTTGGATGGTTTTAAGCCACCCGTTTTTGCTGCTTTGTTGTGAGCTAATGATTTTTGCTGAATGACAAGAGGTGCAATTGGTTTTAACTAATTCCCAGCCAGGGGCTATTATTAAGCCCGTCGTCTTGTGTATGTTTTTTGGCTCTACAGCACTTGCAATGCCAGATGACATTATTAACAGGATAAATAAAGTTCGAATTTTCATAAGCTTCTATACGACTTGTACTGCAATTCGATGACAGGCATTATTTAAATAACCTTTAGGGTTCCATCCCGGGACCACCATGGGTTGCGACTGGCCTTGATTATCCGTGGCTTGTGCCCATATTTCGTAATAACCTGTTTGCGGAAAATTAATAGTGGCCTGCCATTTTTGCCAGGCTAGTCTATTAACAGGAGGGGCTAACTTTGCAGCGTGCCAGGTGGCACCAAAATCAATAGAGAACTGCATTTTTGTCACTTTTAAATCACCTGCCCAGGCTTTCCCCCGAAACACTAATGATTTTTTTAAGGGATGTGAAACACCCGACTTGGGGAATGTGATCAGCGATTTCACGGGCATGGATTCAATAATGCACATGCTGTGGTCGGGAACTTCTGAATCCGGTGCGATGGGCTTACAAGGTATTTTGTAGGAATGCCCTGTCATTTTTTCACCATCATGCACTTTATTTCTGATCACGATTTTTCTTAGCCATTTGCCACTGGTGGAGGCAGGCCAGCCTGCGGTGATTAAACGTAAAGGGTAGCCATTTTGATGCGGAATGTCTTCACCATTAAATCCCCAGGCAATTAAGGATTCATTTTCTAATGCCTTGCTCATGGGCACCCCTCGGGAAATCACGGTTTTCTCCGGATCACCACTTAAATGTGTATCGGCACCGTAATAACCGATATAAACAGCATCATTTTTAATGCCACAGGCCTTGAGTACGTCTTTCAGACGAACGCCCGTCCATTGCGCGCAACCGACTGCACCGGTTGACCACTGGTGACCTTGAGTGGAAGGGCTGAATTCATTTCTGCCATTGCCTCCGCATTCCAGGGTGAGTGCGTAGGTGTAGTGTTTGAAATTTTTCTGCAACTGGGATAGGGTGAAATTTTGTGGATTTTGACAGGATTCTCCTGATATTTCCAATTGCCACTGATTGATATCCTCAGTTTGATTGATGACGGGTGGGATTCCATTGTTTCTGACGAAAAAATATTTTGCAGGGGTTATGTCATCATCTAATAAATGTGGAGGTGTTTCTGCATTAAGGGGTCGGTCATTGAGTACAATAAGCCCCTCTTTTCCGCTAAGGTTAAATGCGTTGGTGCTATCTGCCAAGGCGGTGGGAATCAATCCCATTGGCATCTTATCGGAAAAAGGAATATTGGCACCTAAAGCTGTCGCCATAGCCAGCAGAGAACTTTTCTTTAAAAATCCGCGTCTTGAAATAGGGTCGGCTTCCCGGTCCCATAATAACTTATCGGCAGCTTCAGGGTCTTGTGCGTAGAGTTGGTGAATGCCTATTTTTTTATTGTTATCTTGCATGATAATTCCAGAGTTTTGCTAGCATGAAATACATAACGGGTTAATTAGCAGTCTTATTTTACTCAAGGTCAGTGCATTAATGAAAATAAATCTGAATATTTCCACTTTTTAGCAGGTTGTAAGTAACGCCCTCAGGCGATTCGGCAGCTGAAGGTGTATGCTCGATCCTGAATGAAACAGGAGATGACAATGCGCTAGGCATGGATTGTATCGACTGGATGATATTGATTATGGAGCAAGTGTAGTCTTTATCGTGTTGGTGTTCGCTTTTGACTGCAACTGCGGTGGAGTAATAAGATGCTACATCTTTATGTGCGTTGTTTTTTTGTCATCGGCGGGCATTAATCTGGTTGCAGCTGCGTGGTCAGAAAAAGTTTGCAAGCGCTGTCGAGTTTGGCAAGTTTCCCCCTGTTGGTATCGTTAATGCTAAATTCATTAATGTCATCTAAATCGCTGTGGTCGATTAAGTCAGCGTTTTAAAAATCAAAAACGATAGTTTTCCCTGTTTCCCCCGTTTCCCGTTTATTCAGTGTTTCTTTTAGCAGTGAAAAATGAAAAATAAGGCGGAGCTGGATAAAACTAGATAAATAATGTGATTTTGATGATGAATGCTGTGAATTAGGTGTGGGACGAGGAATACCCGGCGCCCGGTTTTAGGTAAATGTTTGGCAGGTGCTTGATTGCTCATTCAGAAGGCTAACTTTTGGTTCGTATATTTGAGGTATGGGTTCAAGTATAGGAGGGTATCTATTGTGAATGGCTGTTGCTAAACAGGCGGTTATTTTTGTCGGGTGTAAAATGCACCAATTTGATGCATGAAGTGTGTTTCTGTTTTTGCTTTTTATAACACGGAACAATCGAGGCCGTTGACCGTCTTATAACGGAGTTACATTGAGT
>JAPYOW010000039.1 GCA_029937975.1 Methylococcaceae bacterium
TGGCTGCAATGGTTCCTGCTATCACAATCACCAAGCCAGGGATGTTGAGAAATGTTAAGGGGTTATTAGCCGCATAAAAAACAATAAACAGTATCAGTAAAATGCTAAATAGTATGCCTAATGCTGTTGAATAATTGATGGTTTTTTTATTGGGTAGCAAAGTGTCTGTTTTCCGGTATTATGTTTTTATATTAAGATAGTAGCAGAAGCTATTGAAATGTTAATAAAGCTGATAAATTAAAAAAACAGGGATTTTGTTTGCTGTCATACTGTTTTTTTGGCACACTAGCTTGCCTCGCATAGTAAATCTGGCCTATCTTCACATCGTTTAAATCTACGCTACTGCGGTTCACGACGGAATCTTAGAAAATCATTGGGGTTTTATCGGATAAAGCTTGATGCTTTATTGCTAAGTTCTGCGAGTGATTACATACAGTGGTCGTTTTTTTATACGTTAATTTTCTATTTAACAGGTTTGTAAATGATAAAAGTTCTATTGGTTGATGATCATGACTTAGTAAGAACAGGTATTGAATCCTTATTGAATTCAGTAGATGATATGTTGGTGGTTGGCGTCAGTAATTGTGGAGAGCAAGCCATTGATATGTTAAATGCGATTGTTCCGGATATAGTGTTAATGGATGTTAATATGCCGGGAATTGGAGGGGTTGAAGCCTGCCGCAGAATGCTACAGCGTAATAAAGACATAAAAATTATTGCTTTATCGGTGTTAAATGATGGTCCTATACCTCAGCAATTATTAAAAATGGGGGCCTCTGGTTTTATTTCAAAAAATTCTCCCGTTGATGAAATGGTCAGTGCGATTCGTAACGTCATGGCGGGAAAGCGTTATCTGAGTACTGAAGTCGCTAATAACCTTGCATTTCAAGGTTTACCGGGTGCAAATGAGTCGCCTTTTGCCAAATTGTCGCAAAGAGAGTCTGAAGTTGTTAATTTAATTCTACAAGGTAAAAATATTCAGGAAATGGCTGAACTTTTAGTTTTAAGTGATAAAACTGTTAATACCTATCGTTATCGCTTGTATGATAAATTAAAGGTAAAGAATGATGTAGAATTAACCCATTTAGCGGTTAAATTCAAACATATTGATTATGGTCAGATGTGATTAGCCTAAATGGCATAAAGGCTGCTGCAGACCTTGAGACTAAGAACTCTATCAGTTACCACTCAGAAACCAGTGCTTTATTTTTTAAGATTTCAGACTCAAAAAAGCTGGAAATCAGCCATATTCAACCCCGGACTTTTTCCCTGATTAAAGCCATGGTACACGTATTCCACCCTTATTTTTTAGCCCAGCGACCTGTCTCCCTTTGGCAAGGTGCTTATGTAAAATATAAACAGGCAAAATTCATGTTGCAATCTGTTAGCGCAAAATATAACAAACCAGTGTTGGAATTAAATGTTTTGTAAGCGATTATGCCAGCCGGTATGTGTAAAAAGGGTGATGGCTGAATGATTGTTTTATGGACAGATGCATTAATTTTCTTGTTAGTGGCGACACTTTTTATTTTTAGCGTTCTGCTGAGAAACAAAGCACACTTGCAACGGCCCTTACAGAAAATTGCCTGCAGCAAAACAGCCATGATTTCCCTGCTGGTACTGGTTTTCTTTGTGCTCATCGGTTTGTTAGATTCTGTGCATTTCAAATCCAATGAAAACAGTACACACGAAATCATCAGTGTACTGGATTACTGGGCAAAACCCTTGCGGAACAATACTGAAAAAACGTATTCAGCACCTTTTTCCGCCTATTTATATAGTAAAGAAACCTTGGCATTGCCAGATGGTAGTCAGCAATGGGGATTTCCGCGTTTAAAATTTGGCGGCTCGCATTTGCAAAATCCTGACGCTGAATTGCTGTCCGATGTGCTAGAAAAAGCATTGTCTGGTTTTTGCAAAGGTGTAGGGCTAGTGATTTTGTGGGTTATTTTACTCGCGTGGATTTTTAAAGGTCGAGATAAAAACCTGTTTAAAAATACCACTTTTAAAGCTGTTTTGGCGGTTTTTTTATTGTTGTTTTCCATCAGTTATATGTTGGTTGACTTATCTTCTTATTATCATGTGTTAGGAACGGATAAGGTTGGTGAAGATGTTTTTTATCAGGCAATCAAAAGTATCCGCACCGGCCTGGTGATTGGTTCATTAACCACCATGATCATGCTGCCGTTAGCCATTACCTTTGGTATTATGGCGGGGTTTTTCAGAGGCTGGGTTGATGACATTATCCAGTATATTTATACCACTTTAAATTCAATACCCGGGGTGTTGTTAATTGCGGCATCTATCCTGATGGTGCAAGTGTATATGGCCAATCATGCAGAGGACTTTAACAGTTTGATAGTGCGTTCAGATATGCGGTTATTGTTTTTATGTTTAATACTGGGGGTAACCAGTTGGACAGGTTTGTGTCGGATGTTACGTGCTGAGACCCTTAAATTAAGAGAAATGGAATATGTGCAGGCGGCGCAAGCCTTGGGCGTCAAACGTATGGTGATTTTATCAAGACATATATTGCCTAATGTCATGCATATTGTATTGATTTCGGTGGTGTTGGATTTTAGTGCTCTGGTGCTAGCAGAAGCGGTGCTATCTTATATTAATATTGGCGTGGACCCAACCACCTATAGCTGGGGAAATATGATTAATGGTGCTCGCCTGGAAATGGCGCGTGACCCAGTAGTCTGGTGGTCATTGCTGGCTTCTTTTGTGTTTATGTTCAGTCTGGTTTTAGCCGCTAATCTGTTTGCCGATTCGGTACGCAATGCCTTTGATCCAAGACGCACAGAGGAAGCCGGGTAAATGCACAAACCGTTATTACAAGTCCAAGGCTTAAGCGTTGCATTTAAAGACGAGCGGGTAGTTGATGATATTAGTTTTGAGGTCTATCCTGCTGAAACCTTTGCTCTGGTCGGAGAGTCAGGTTCAGGGAAATCCATTACAGCACTGTCTGTGTTGCGATTATTACCCCCTAATGCCAGAGTATCAGCAACGGGTATCAAGTTACAAAATCAAAACCTGTTGAGCATTCCCGAAATTGATTTTTGCAAAATACGGGGCAGACGGATTGGCTTTATTTTTCAGGATCCCATGTCATCACTCAACCCGGTGATGACCATTGGTGAGCAAATTGCTGAGGTCATACAGATTCATTTTAATGTCTCTACAGCAGAGAGTAAAAAGGCGGTCTATAAATTATTACAGCAAGTAGAAATACCTGAACCCGAACGCAGAATCAAAGAATATCCTCATCAATTATCAGGGGGACAAAGGCAACGGGTGATGATTGCTATTGCGCTGGCTGGTAAACCGGATTTATTAATTGCAGATGAACCGACAACTGCTCTGGATGTCACCATACAGGCGCAAATACTGGCGTTATTAAAATCCATCCAGGCACAAACAGGAATGGCCTTATGGTTGATCAGTCATGATTTGGCACTGGTTTCCAATATGGCTGACCGCATAGCCGTCATGCAACAAGGCAAAATTGTAGAAACTAATACTACTCAGGGTTTTTTCAATCAGGCGCAACATCCCTATAGCCTAAAATTATTAGCCGCTTTACCAGCTATGCAAAGTTGTAAGGGTAAAGTGGTTAAAACAGCAATAGAACCCTCCAGCCTATTACAGGTAGAAGGTTTTAAAGTTTATTATCCGATCAGAAAGGGATTTTTTAAGCGCATCGTAAATTATGTTAGAGCGGTTGACGGTGTTAGCTTTAAACTCGAGGCAGGTAAAACACTGGCTTTGGTCGGGGAATCCGGTTGTGGTAAAACCACACTGGGCAAAGGATTGCTTAATTTAATACCGCACACAGCAGGTAGTGTTTTATTGAATAATATTGAGCTGACTGCTTTAACAGGCGATGCTTTACGTCAAATGCGCTCCAAAATTCAAATTATATTTCAAGACCCCTTTGCAGCGATGAATCCCCGAATGTTAGTGGGAGAAATTATTGAAGAAGGTATTAAAGCATTGCATCCTGATATCGGTGTTGAGCAAAGACAGCAACGCGTAGCGCATTTATTGCAACAAGTGGAATTACCCCCGTCAGTTGCCTTACGTTACCCCCATGAGTTTTCTGGAGGGCAGCGACAACGAATTTGTATAGCTCGGGCCCTGGCCGTAGCACCTAAACTTATTGTTTGTGACGAACCTACCAGTGCACTGGATGTCTCAGTACAGGCACAAATTATTGCATTGCTTAAAAACCTGCAGCAAGAACAAGGCATAAGCTATTTATTTATCACCCATGATTTAGCGGTCGTGGCCGAAATTGCTGATGAAGTAGCTGTGATGTATCAAGGAAAAATTGTAGAGCAGGGTGGGGTGGAGCAGGTATTGCTGCAACCTCAACATCCCTATACGCGAAAGCTTGTAGAAGCCGTGCCAGTGATTGATGTGGGATAAGTATATTAATTAATCGCTGGTGGTTTATAGCTTATTGAGTCCGACTGCACATGGCAATTTGTTGAAAATGTTCTGCTTGGCATAAAGTAAACCCCAGGATACAGGGCTTTTTTTAAGATGTGCAGGTTTGAAGTGATTATTTATGTAAACTGGGATTCTTGAGTACTGAATGGATGCACTTCAGAACCCGGATGACTGCAGCTAGGCATGACACTGTTTCATGGTTGACATGGATTGAGCAAGTGATTAAAAAGGGGCGTTGAATGATAGAAAAACTGAGCAACATTTTAATTTTTCTGCTAGTCGCTTATCTGGGTTTTGGCTTGTTGCTTTATTTAATGCAACGACACTTCCTTTATTTTCCCACGCAGGCGATTCAGCATCATTATCGACAACTGAGCTTTAATACGGACGGTGAGTCTATTAAAGTGACTGTTTTAAATACAGGAAAAGAACGGGCCATTATTTATTTCGGGGGCAATGGTGAAACGGTAGATAATAATGCCGCTATATTTTCTGCCACATTTACGGATCATACTGTTTATTTGGTTAATTATCGGGGCTATGGTGGCAGTACAGGGCAACCGGGGGAACAAGGGTTTTATTCTGATGCGCAGTTTATTTTTGATGAAATCAAACCTGAATATACTGATATTTCTGTTATTGGGCGTAGCCTGGGAAGTGGTGTTGCTACATTTTTGGCCTCAAAAAGAGAGGTCAATAAACTGATATTAATTACTCCCTTTGATAGTATTCAAAACGTTGCGCAAGCCATATATCGCATTTACCCCATCGCTTTCATGTTAAAAGACAAGTATGAATCACTGGGCAGAGTCGCTTCTATAAAGGCAAAAACCTTAGTCATGATTGCTGAGAAAGATACAATTATTAAGGTGAAACATTCTATGCGTTTAGTGAATGCATTTCCGGCATCACAAATTACCTGGCATATTTTGAGCAATGAAAATCACAATAGCATCTCTTATAATGAAAAATACTATACATTGTTAAAACAGTTTCTATCCAATACCAGTCATTAATCTGGCTTCTTTACTGCGAAAGGAAAGACCTCTGGCGCTAAGACTTACATTTAAGCGGTGGTTTTCCTGGCTTTCAGATTCTGCAAGAAATCCTTCAGGGGGGATGAGTACTGTAGACAGGGAATGGCTGTTGGCGAAAGACTGAATAGCCCGATCACGCCTAGCGTTAAGATTAAGTTTGGCTGCTCTATTCAGGTCAAATTCAATTTTGTGATCAATAAAGATTAACCTGTTCTATAGATATGAAAGGCCTGTCTGCGATTTGATTTATGGGGGTTTTTCTTATCGATAGCCCTTGCCAGTTTCTACTAATCCAGCCTGTTTAATTGATAAATTAAACTAGTCGCAGTAGTCTTTATATCAATTTTGTTAGCCGTTAAGAAGGGAACCGTTACAGACCATGAGCATGAGTTCGGTGTATCAGTGAGTTGTTCTTGATAGTTAAATAATAAGTAGAAGGGTTTGTGTTTGAGCTTGAATTTTCTCAACATAATCTGCAATCACCGCTATCTGGATTGTTGCTAGCGTTCTGCTCCTGAAATGTACTGAACTCTGGTTTGCCTGAGTGGTTTTTTATACTGCGAATTCTATTGGTGCGATTTCCGCTGATTTGTTGTAAGCATATCAGTCCGCTTCAGGACTTGGGGTATAACAGATCAACACCATGTGGGTACTGTTTGTCTATTCAAGTCGTACAAATTTAAAATGTAATGTATGAAAAAGGGTAAAATATGCGCACAGTGCATAATACTAAACCGTTAAAAGGGCCATCCTGGTGGTTATAAACGGTTTCGGTGACTGTACGCAGTGTTTGATCGAAAAAATTAAGTGAACTGAAGAGGCGTATTAAATCTTGCTTCTTATTGTTGATTTATTAATTAAAAGACTATTGAAAATCGTTTGAGTAAAGTATGAGTAAACTGAAGTGTGCTGTTATCGGCACAGGCTATTTAGGAAAATTTCACGCGGAAAAATATGCCTCTCTGGACCAATGTGAATTAGTTGCGGTTGTGGACATTAATGAGCAAGCCGCGAAAGACGTAGCAGCAAAACATAATGCCGCGGCACTGACAACATATGATTCTCTACTGGGACATGTAGACGCGGTCAGCATTGTAGTTCCGACCAGTTTGCATCATGCTGTCGCACGCGATTTTTTATTGGCGGGTACGCATGTACTGGTCGAAAAACCTATTACAGTCACTGTTGAAGAAGCGGATGACCTGATTGCCATTGCCAAACAGCAGAATGTTGTTTTGCAAGTGGGACATTTAGAACGTTTTAATCCCGCCGTGCTGGGTATGGATAACGAAGAAAAGCCTTTGTTTATTGAAGCGCATCGCTTGTCACCCTTCAACCCCAGAGCTAATGATGTCAGTGTGGTGCTGGATTTGATGATTCATGATATTGATATTATTCTAGCCTTAATTGATTCCGATTTAGAACGGATTGATGCCAGCGGAACTGCTGTTTTAACCCAGGGCACTGATATTGCCAATGCCCGACTGACTTTTGCCAATGGTTGTGTGGCCAATGTCACCGCCAGTCGCATTAGTATGAAAACGGAACGTAAGATGCGCATGTTCAGACCCAGTTCTTATATTTCGATAGATTTTCAAAATAAAGTATTAACCCGGTATAAAACAGGCGATAAAGAAATGTTTGCGGGGGTGCCGGAAATTGTCAGTGAAGAATCCGTGTTTGAAAATGGTGATGCACTGAGGGAAGAAATTAAACATTTTGTAGAGTGCATAAGAACCGGCACAAATCCGTTGGTATCTGGCGTAGCAGGTAGACGTGCATTACAGACCGCAATAGAAATTACAAAATTAGTCGAGGAAAAAATATGATACCGATGGTTAACCTGAAAGCTCAATATGTTGATATTAAAGATGAAATTGAGCAGGGTATCGCTAACACTATAGAAAATTGTTCTTTTATTTTAGGCCCGAATGTACAGGCCTTTGAACAAGAAGTCGCTGAATATCTAGGCGTCAAACATGCCATAAGCTGCGCCTCTGGTACAGATGCATTGCATCTGGCTTTGCTGGCTGAAGGTATAGGCCCGGGTGATGAAGTCATTACCAGTGCTTTTACTTTTATCGCGACGGCTGAAGCTATTAAATATGTAGGTGCTATCCCTGTTTTTGTCGATATCGATGCTAAGACATTTAATATTACCGCTGAAACCATAGCGCAGGCAATTACCTCGAAAACCAAAGCCATCATGCCGGTGCATTTGTTTGGTCAACCGGTCGATGTCATAAAAATAAAAGCCTTATGTGAAAAGCATGATTTAAAATTGATTGAAGACTGTGCGCAATCCTTTGGCGCTCGCATTGAGGGGCAGCAAAGTGGCAGTATGGGACACGCGTCAGGCTATAGTTTCTTTCCCAGTAAAAACCTGGGTGCATTTGGTGATGGTGGACTGGTTGTTACGCATTCAGATGATACGGCTAAACAATTAAGAATGCTACGAAATCATGGTTCTGATATTCGTTATTACCATGATGTCATTGGCTACAATAGTCGTCTGGATGATATTCAAGCTGTGGTTTTACGGGCCAAATTAAAACGAATCGATCAATATAATCAGGCACGCAGACATGTTGCTCATTTGTATTCAGAGTTGATGGCCGATTTGCCGTTAACAACACCGTATGAAGATGGTATAGGTGAGCATGTCTATCATCAATACACCTTGCTGTGTGATCGCAGGGATGAGGTTATGCAAGCCCTGCAGAATAAACAAATAGGCTGTGCTGTCTACTATCCTGTGCCTTTGCACCAGCAAAATGTGTTTAAAGAAGACTGTGCAGGGCTATCATTGCCTGTGACGGAGTCAGTTGCTGCGCATTGTTTATCTTTACCAATATGCCCATCACTTTCGGATGAGAGTATTAAAGAAATTGTTGCGGTGATTCGTCAAGTGTTATTAGATACGTAAATGCTGAGAGTGACATGGTAACCAGCATCAGGTATGTTTCCCGTTATTTGGTTTTTTAACGTTTTGTTTTTTATATCTCGATAGGTATGACTCTTGACTGAAATTCTCTTTCCAAAAATCATGTTTAGTGCAGGTGAGTCCTCGGGCGACCAGCATGCCGCTAATATGTTTAATGAATTAAAGAAGCTTTCTCCAGGCATTCAGGGTTTGGGTATGGGTTCAACCAAAATGCGGCAAGCGGGGATTAAACTTTGCTTTGATTCTTCAGGAATTGCCGTGATTGGTTTAATTGAGGTGTTGAAACATTATGGTGAAATCCATGCTGCACTAAAATTGCTGAAAAAAACCATCCTACAAGAACAACCCGATTTACTGGTGTGTGTGGATTATAAGGAATTTAATTTAAAGCTGGCACGCTTTGCCAAGAAAAAAGGCATTAAAGTGCTGTTTTATGTCAGCCCCCAGGTATGGGCCTGGCGAGAGGACCGAGTTGTCACTTATGGTAAGGCCATTGATATGATGGCGGTGATATTTCCCTTTGAAACCGCTTATTATGAGGCGGAAAACGTACCTGTTAAATATGTTGGTCATCCCTCCGTTGATAAAGTCCACCCGCAACAAGGAAAAATACAAAATGCGGCAAAATTTTCCTTAAGACTGGATAAACCGGTGGTGGGTATCTTACCGGGCAGTCGGGAGAATGAAATCAAGCGCATGTTACCGGTGATGCTGGGAGCGGCTGAGCAATTAGCAAAGCTACATAATGGTGTGCAATTTGTATTACCGCAAGCCGATTCAATCAGCGATGAATTGTTACAACGTTATTTATCCAGATCTCTGGTTAAAGTGATTGTTATCAAACACCAGCCCTATGATGTGATTCAGTGCTGTGATGCCATCATGACCACATCGGGTACGGCTTCTTTGGAAATAGCATTACTACAGGTGCCGATGGTGATTGCCTATAAACTCTCAGCAAGCACTTATTTTATAGCAAAGAAACTGGTCAAATCCCGGTTTATTGGGTTACCTAATATCATTGCTGGCAAGGGTATTATTAAAGAACTGATTCAAGATGAGGTAACGCAAGAAAATTTGACAGCAGAAATTCATCATATACTGGAGAATACAGTGTATAGAATGACGATGTTAAGTGCCCTGGCAGATGTCAAAGAAAAGCTGGGGCCGGGCGGTGGGTCAAAAAACATGGCTGAGCTGGTGATGAAAATGTTACAACCGGGGGCGCTAAGGCTTTAAGGTGGTTTTGGCTCATTGTTGGCCTGATAATATCTTGGGCATAGTCAAGCTCGATTAAATACGGATCCTCAATTTCCATTCGGGGTCATTGCATTCAGCTTTTTTAACAATCAAAAGCCGCTAATTTTTTTATTACGAAAAGTCTGGGCGCGGTTTCTTTTTCGGCATTGATGATCATTTGACAATCAAAGCATTCAGCATTCAGTTGTTGACACCAACGCGTAATCTGCTGTGTTTCAATATCACCTCCCGCATGTCCAGGATAAGCCATGATGGTGAGAATGCCGGGTGATGCCAGTAAAGTGATGGATTGCTGGAGCGCAGACAAGGTGGTATCAACCTGAGTGATAATAGACTTATCACTACCGGGAAGGTAGCCTAAATTAAACATGATGACCTTGACTTTGCCATGGAAATGTTCCGGAATGCAGGTTGCCATTTGATCATGACTGAGGGTATAGAGAATGATGTTGTCCGTTAATTCCTCATTTTCCAGCCTGCAACGTGTGGAGTCCACCGCTTTTTGCTGGGTATCGAAACCAAAAAGACTACCTTGTGTGCCTATTTTTTTGGCAAGAAATAAGGTGTCATGACCATTGCCCAGTGTTGCATCAATGGCAATCACATTGCCGTTAACATAATCACTGATAATAGCGTGTGCTTGAGTCGTTAAAGAGGGCTGAACATTCATAATGATAGGCTTGCATAACGCATAATATGGCTGTTTTCTGGAATAGCTTGGTTGTACATTAGGTTATTGGCAAGACATTGGCAATACCAGGGTATTTGAAGACTGCCTTTAGCGCCAAAGCCATTAAAAATAATGAGTTCAGGATGTTTTGGATGATGACCGATAAAGGGTTGCTTATCTAAGGTAGTGGGTCTTATTCCGGCTTCTTGCCTTATTTCAGGGTTTATAGAAAGTGTGGGCATGACTTTTTTGAGTGAAGTCAGCAGGGTCTCTTTTGCAGCTGTGCTAATCTGCGTATCAAGCTGTATTCTATCAAATGTTGCACCGGTACGAAATTGATAGGTACTGAGCGGAATAAACCAATGGCCATAATTCAAAATAGTCTGTGGTATGGCTTGCGTGGCAGTCGCGGTGATTATTTCACCTTTGACTGGCTGGAAAGGTAACCAGGAAAACCAGGGATTGTGAGTTGCATGATGACCTTCGCAAAAGATGATGTGTTTAGGACGCCATTTTTTCCAGTGCAATTGCTGTGATAAATGAATGTCCTGATAGTTTATTTCAGCTTTGATATAGGCTTGGTGTGCAATAAAATAGTTTTTTAAAGCGGTTAACAGGGGTTTGCACAGTAAATAGCCTGTCTGTTTTTGATTTATCAAACCCCATGGTGCATACAGGGTGCTATCAACACCTATGTTTTGAGAGAGATAGGGCTGATAGGCAATTTGCTGTTGTCTTTTTTTGGCAGCAGCTAAGTCTTTTTCAGTGGAAATGACACGCCGGAGTGTTTTTTCAACATAAAACTGTTGCTGAAAATGCCTGGCTAGTTTTTGATAATATGCCAGGGCTACAGGCAATAGCAGATCAACATTTTCTGATTTTACCCAGCGCATTCCTGTTACCGGGTTGATTAAACCTGCAGCCATTAACGATGCATTTTCTTTAGCATTATCAACAATAATGATTTTTTTCTGGCGTTGAATCAGCTCCCAGGCTAATAAACTTCCTGCTAATCCTTGCCCTATAATTAAATAATCAATTTCCATTGAGTCCATTGGTTTTCTGGTACAGTCCTTGATGTCAAGTTAACGAATACGCTACTGCAGTTTCGATTAAACTCGATCTTGGCAATAGTCAGTGGCATGCTGACCGATCATGGTGAATGTGTCAAGGTGTCTGTCATTCTGCAGTTGCTAGAGTCCTGTTTTTGCACTGCCTGCCCAGAGCGCGTACCGGATAGAACAGCAGGGGGCTCAGGTTGAATCAGGCGTAGAAATAAGGTTTAGCTGCGGATGATTACCGCGTAAAAAACGCATTCAGCGCTGGATTGTTTACACACAAATGCAGACACGCGCTCAGCGGGTGGAAAACGAGGGTGTTGTTTGAAAGAGGGGGGAAGTTCAGGGGAACAGATTGTTAGCGGATGAGAAAAAAATTAGGGACAGGTACTTTCTTGCTAATTCTGTACCTGTCCCCTAGTAAGTATTATCCACTCGGTAGCTATTTAAACATATCAATTATTAACAGAACATGAATGACAATTGAATAGGGGCTATTAAGGCTAAAAAAGATCGGGCTATTTTTTATGTTGTTGCAAAGCAGGTCGGCTGAATCAGTTGCAAAGGGAGGGTAAGCCACTTGATTGCAATATTTATGGGGTGTGTTGCAATTTTTTAGTCACTTTAGTGTCCCAACTTCTTGCAAAGCGGTTTTTAAATTTAATTTAACAGAGGTTGAAGATGGATGACAAATATCGTGTACTCATAAAAACAAAAGCACCTGAACTCATAGAATTCATGATGTTGTGGTGTGATAAGGCAAAAATACTGGATTGTCTGGCGCCACTGGCTCTACGTTTATATCTGGTGCCGGTTCTGTGGATGGCGGGCAGTAAAAAAATTTCAGGTTTTAGTGATACTGTGGAGTGGTTTGGCAATGAAACATGGGGTTTAGGTTTGCCACTACCGTATGTTTTGGTGGCTTTGGTGGCTTTGCTAGAAATCGTGGGGGCACTGTGTTTACTGGTGGGTTTTGGTGTTCGGTTAATTTCAATCCCCTTGATGATTATCATGATCATTGCAGCTGTTACTGTGCATCTGCAAAATGGCTGGTTAGCCATTGCCACAGCAGGGGGCTTTTTTGCTAATGAACGAACACTCGGTGCCATAGAGCGGCTAGAGAGAGCGCAGGAGATTTTAAAAACCATGGGGAATTATGACTGGTTAACTGAACATGGCAGTTTTGTCATCCTTAACAATGGTATTGAATTTGCAGTGACTTATTTTATTATGTTGCTGGTTTTGTTTTTTATGGGGGCAGGCCGCTATGTTAGCATTGATTATTGGTTGAAACAGCAGTACAAAGGTAAATAAGTGATGTCATTTAAATTATTGAGCACAAAAAAACACCATTTAAGTCATGAAATCACCGATAAACGGGTTTTTGAGAATCGACGAAAAATCATAAAAGCAGCGGCGGGTACGGTGATAGCCTCTTTAATTCCAGCCGGGGTTAAGGCTGAAATAAAAAAATATGCTGACGTTCCGGTAGGGCCTTATTCTGCATCCTTAGCAAGCACAGACTATGAGGATGTGAAAAATTATACGAATTATTATGAGTTTACGACCAATAAAACCGACTCGACGGTGTTAGCCAGAGCTTTAAAAACCAGTCCTTGGAGTGTCACGGTGGCAGGCGAAGCCGAAAATACAGGCGTTTTTAATTTAGAAGATATCTTGAAGTCGAATCCATTGGAAGAGCGGGTCTACCGATTCCGCTGTGTAGAAGCGTGGTCTATGGTGGTGCCATGGATTGGTTTTCCATTAGCAAATATGTTGAAGCGTTTTAAACCGACATCAAAAGCTAAGTATGTAGAATTCACCACACTTTATAATCCCGATATTATGATAGGACAACGCGGTAATGTGCTGGAATGGCCTTATGTAGAAGGGCTGAGAATAGATGAGGCGATGCATCCCTTAAGTTTTATGGCAACAGGTATGTATGATGATGAATTACCCGCGCAAAATGGTGCGCCGTTACGATTGGTGGTGCCGTGGAAATATGGTTTTAAAAGCATCAAGGCCATAGTCAAGATTCGTTTTACGCAAACCATGCCGGCCACGGCCTGGAATAAAGCAGGGCCTGATGAATATGGTTTTTATTCCAATGTAAATCCCGACGTTCCTCATCCTCGTTGGAGTCAGAGTAGAGAGCGTGTGTTAGGAGCCAGTATTTTTACCCCGAAACGAAAAACAGAAATATTTAATGGCTATGGCGCAGAAGTGGCTTCCTTGTATGCGGGGATGGATCTTAAAAAATATTTCTAATGGGCTGGATGCAAATGTCCAAAAACTACTGGAGGCTAATAAAAACCAGCGTTTTTTTATTTTTTTTAATGCCTTTTGTAGGCTTGATTTTCGATGCTATTTACGATCAACTAGGCGCTAACCCTATAGAAACATTACATTTTACCTTGGGTGACTGGGCTTTGCGTTTTTTATGTCTGGGATTGGCAATAACCCCGGTAAGAAAGATATTTAAGCAGAATTGGCTGAGTCGTTTCCGGCGCATGATCGGTTTATATGCTTTTTTTTATGCCAGTATGCATTTTCTGGTTTTTATTGTTTTGGACTTGTCACTCTCCTGGGAGGCATTGCTTGATGAAGTTCCCAAAAGTCCTTACATCTTGATGGGATTACTCACCTATCTATTGCTGATTCCCTTGGCAATGACATCGACCAATGCCATGCAAAAACGGCTAGGTAAGAAATGGCTAAGTTTGCATAAGCTGGTCTATGTGGCAGGAACCACGGCGGTTATCCATTATTTATGGTTAGTTAAGACGATTGATGGAGAACCCATTTTTTATGCCAGTCTGATGTTTATACTGTTGTCTTATCGCTTGTTTAATTATTTTAAAGCAAGATGGAGTCTGAGTGCATAGAAAAATCACGGCCAGCCGATAAAGCGGACATCAGTCGGCTCTATCGTTTATGTCTGCAGTGCCTTCCTTGCAAGTTAATGGATTTCAAATGCAGTGAAGGGTTTTGATGGGGTATATTCTGTTACCAGAACCTGTTTGACTTTTGCCATTAACGGGCCTTTGTGACAGTAGTCAACGAACTTGTCCAGTTGTGCCTGTTTTGCACAGGCAACAACTTCTACACAACCCTCTGCAGTGTTTCTGACAAAGCCGAAAACCCCGAGTTTAACAGCCTGTTTCTGGGTATATGCACGAAAGTAAACACCCTGGACACGTCCGCTAATGATGAGGTGAAGGCTGTTCATGCGTTTTGTATTTTCCAGCAATAATGAATTTTAGGGTTTCTGGAAAAATCAGCAGGAATGGTTGCAGCACTGATGTCTTCAATGATTGAGGAGGATAATTGCTCTTTATCCAGCTTGAATTTTTTGAAGTTGGTGGAAAAATATAAGACGCCCTGCGCCGTTAACAGTGTTAAAGCCTGCTGAATTAAGACAACATGATCTCTTTGAATATCAAAGACATTTTCCATGCGCTTGGAATTTGAAAAAGTCGGCGGATTCATGAAGATCAAGTCATATTGGGTTTTTTGGGTTTCTTGAGCTTGTTGTGCAAGCCAGCTTGAACTATCTGCACGAATTATTTGGTGCTGGCCCGTCAGTTTGTTCAAATTAAAATTGTTTTTGGTCCATTCCAGATAGGTGTTGGACATATCCAGTGTGGTGGTCGATTTGGCATCACCGAGTGCAGCAGAGACTGAGGCCGTGCCCGTATAGGCAAATAGATTAAGGAAGTCTTTGCCCTTTGCCTGTTGCTGAATGAGTTGACGAATAGGCCGGTGATCAAGAAATAAACCGGTATCCAGATGATCTTCAAAATTTACCAGAAATTTGCAGTGGTTTTCTTCGATAATATGGAAGTTTGCCTGCGTGTCCAGCTTTTCATATTGTTCGTTGTTTTTTTGTTTACGCCTGATCTTTAAAAATACCTGGGAACTGTCGACGTCAAGCACCCGAGGGATTTCAGCCAATAAAGCGGCCAGGCGCTCGTTGGCTTTATGAGACGCTATGGTTTTAGGCGCTTCATATTCCTGAACATTGATCCACAGTTGTTCTCCCTGATAAACATCAATTGCTACCGCATATTCTGGTAAGTCGGCATCGTACAGGCGATAACACTGCACCTGTTGTTGCTTTGCCCATTTACGCATTTTCTTCCAATTCTTTTTTAGACGATTGGCAAACATTTCCGCGGCGGGTGAGTCTTCTGTTGTGATCGATTGTTGTTGGGTGACGCGATCGATACGTTCCTGCTGCGATTTGGTTTTAGGTATAAAAAATGACTTTTCTTCAATGTTCAGGCGTAGTAATTTACATTCCAGTGCGCCGTTAAATAAGGTAATGGGTTTTTGTGAACGGATACCCAAACGGAAGCCCATTTCCGGGTTGCTGATAATCAGTGAGGCTTGCCATTGCTTGAACTGGGTTTTTAGGACTTCACCAAATTTTAAATAAAGGTGTGCAATTTCTTCGTCATCACCTAGGCGTTCGCCATACGGGGGGTTACAAATAACCAGACCGGCTGGCCAGCTGTCAGCAGGTTTGGCATCCAGGATGTCTCTTTTTTCGACATGGATTTTATCGTTAAAGCCCGCATTTTCGACATGGATAAATGCAGTCGCAATGGTGCGTCGGCTTTGGTCAAAGCCTGCAATCACAGGCATATTTTTAAGCCCGTTCTGTTTACGTTGCTCAGCATCATGGATTAAATTTTGCCAGCACTGATTGTCATGTTTTTTCCAGCCCAGAAAACCATAGTAACTTCTTAATAAACCCGGTGCATAGTCAGCGGCTATCATGGCGGCTTCCAGTAATAGTGTGCCTGATCCACACATGGGGTCGATTAATGATCCGCCTTTTTTGGCTATTTCCGGCCAGCCACTGCGTAGCAACATAGCAGCAGCCAGATTTTCTTTAATAGGTGCTTGTACGTTAGCGGCTCTGTATCCTCTTTTGTGGAGACTCTCCCCGGATAGATCCAGGCTTAATTGAGCTTCTTCATGCGATAAATGAACATTAATTTTGATGGTCGGGCGGTTGAGTTCAATATTAGGACGTTTTTGAAACTTAGCTCGCATTTGGTCGACGATGGCATCTTTTACGACTAATGAGCCAAAGTGACTGTTATTGATGACCTCTGAATTTTTGGCACTGAAGGACACTGCAAAGGTATCATCCGGTTTAAAATGCTCAAACCAGTTGATTTTTTTAACCGCATTATAAAGATCTTCCTTGCTGGTAACGGCAAAAGAACTCAAAGGCAAAAATACCCGATTTGCTATTCTTGACCAAAGGCAAACACGATAAGCTAATTCTAAATCCCCCGTAAAACTGACACCGGCGAGTTTAGGATGAATGTTTTCAGCGCCTAATTGGGCAAGTTCCGTCGCCAGTATGTCTTCCATGGCTTTAGGGGTTGTGGCAAAGAGAGTGTATTTTGTCATATATTTAAATACAAAAGCCTAGAGTGTGTATGGCTTAATGTGTAAGTAATGATCGTCAGTCCGAATTTATTACTATCGAAAATAGAGGTTTAACGACAGCAGTTGAATAAATTCGAACTGATGAAAAGTGAATGGCGTCAGTGTTTTTGTATTTAGAATTTTATCAGTTCAACTTCAAAAATCAAGGTCGAATTTGGACCAATATCTGCGCCTGCTTTACTCTGCCCATAGGCCAGGTGAGAGGGAATGAAAAAGCGATATTTGGCGCCCACATTCATTAATTGCAGTCCTTCTGTCCAGCCAGCAATGACCCGGTTTAATGGGAATGTAGCTGGAGAACCGCGGCGGTATGAACTATCAAATTCATTACCATCTAAGGTGGTTCCGGCATAATGGACAGTAACGCTGGTGGTCGCCTCTGGAGAGGGGCCTTCACCTTGAGTAAGAACTTCATATTGCAGGCCGCTAGCCGTGGTAATAATGTTGGCTTTTGTTGAGTTTTCTGCAAGAAATTTTTCACCAGCAATTCTGTTTTCTTCTGGAGAAGTGGCATTGGCCATAGAGAACATAGTTATTCCTATCATGAGGGTTGTTAATATCGCAATAACTCGGCGTCTAGTAAATTTCATTGATTCTTCCGCTGTTAATGGGGTAAGTGGACTATTTTACCAAAATTGCCGAATTCATTCTGGAATTTGATAATGAGCGGGTATTGGTTATTAAAGATTGTTGAAAATGGATGGGTTAATCGGATATAAAGACTATAATCCCACAAAATTTGCTTAAACAAGGATAAAGTCGACTATATGGATAGCCATTCCACTTTGATGGGGCTTCAGTATGTCTATCTAGAGCAAGGGGAGGTCACCGGTATTTCACGGTTTTTATCTGAAACTTATTAATTATCACCTGCTTACACATTTTTGGTTTTCACTGTATGAATTTTATTTATAAATGGCGATGGGAGCTTGCTGCTCCTTTAGCAGGGGTTTGCGCAACCTTGGCATTTGCTCCCTTCGATTATGCCTTTTTAATGGTGCTCTCATTATTTTTTGTTTTTTTATCCTGGCTGGAATGTACGCCTGCGCGTGCCGCTTTACGCGGTTTTTTTTATGGCCTAGGCTTATTTGGTAGTGGTATTTCTTGGGTATATATCAGTGTTCATGACTATGGGGGGGCACCTGCTCTGGGTGCGGCTTTATTAACACTGCTGATTGTGCTTTTCTGGTCTTTGTTTCCAGCATTAACTGCCTATCTCGCGATCAGGGTTTTCGCTACAAAGCAACCAAAAAAAGCGATCTGGGTTATTCCTTTTATGTGGGTTTTTATAGAATATTTTCGAGGATTCTGGTTTATTAATGGCTTTCCCTGGTTACAAATAGCCTATACTCAGCTGCAATCACCTTTAAAAGGCTATGTACCCATTATGGGGACGTATGGCACGGGTTTTATCTTAGCGTTTACGGTTTCTGTGTTGGTGGCTACCTATAAAAAACAACTAGGGTATAGATTTGGCTTGTTTTTTATAATGATCATCTGGGGGGGAGGCTTTGTTCTGCAATCGGTAAAATGGACAGAAGCCATCGGTGATGCGATCAGTGTTGCACTGGTGCAAGGTAATGTAGCGCAAGACCAAAAATGGTTGCCCGAGAACAGAATTAAAACCTTAGTCGATTATCAGCAATTAACGGAACAGAATTGGGATTCAGAGATTATTATCTGGCCAGAATCTTCGATTCCTGCTTATTTGTCACAAGTCAAAGATGGCTATCTGGCGCCACTTTCTGTCAAGGCAGCAGAACATAACACTGATTTGATTGTGGCCTTACCGGCTTTGGGAAAACACAATGAACACTTTAATACGGTGCTTACCCTAGGCAAACACGAGGCGCGTTACAATAAAAATCATTTGCTACCCTTTGGTGAATATCTACCGTTGCAACCGGTATCGGGTTTTGTTTTAAATTTATTGAATGTCAGCTTGGGAAATTTCACTTCGGGAGGAGATGATCAAACCTTATTACGGGCGGGGGGTTATCCGTTTGCCACATCAATTTGTTATGAAGATGCCTTTGCCAGTGAAGCCTTAAATGCTTTGCCAGACGCTGCTTTTTTAGTCAATGTCACAAATGATGCCTGGTTTGGGGATTCAATTGAACCGCATCAGCATATGCAAATAGCCCAAATGCGAGCATTAGAAACGGGACGTTATCTATTGCGAGTTACTAATACCGGTGTAACAGCCATTGTTGCACCCGATGGCCTCATCATTAATAAAATTCCAAGTTTTAAGCAATTAGTTCTTAAAGGAACGTTTTTTCCCATGGGGGGAATGACTTTTTATGCTGGATTGGGAGATGAAGTCATTCTTATGATATTAGCATTAGTGTTCTTTGGATTTATTTTATGCACAACGCTGATGCATGGTAAAAAGAATAAGTGATCACCAAACTGTATTAAGCATTGGAAGGCATGGATGTCTAGTCACGAGATGCCAGGGTATGCCATTGCTGCAACTGATGGACATCATGCACGGTTAGATGAAAGAGGGTATGTCCTTCTATCCATTGCCTCACATTGCCAAATAACATACCTCTACAGCCCTTTAAATACGGCATATAAAGAAAATACTTCCATCTTTTTCCCTCACAACATACCCTGTAATCTCAATTCAAGTGGTGGGTTAATTGGTGGGTTAATATGGAAAGTAAAAAGTCAAAAAAATTAACAGTCCTTTTTGTTAAATCGGAAAAAAAGAGTGGTCGGTATTCGGACAATCAGAACAATCTGTATTTACAGGTAAATAAGTCTGGCCCTCGGCCACCTCTGCGGAAGAC
>JAPYOW010000110.1 GCA_029937975.1 Methylococcaceae bacterium
GACAGCCGTCAAGCCATTTGTGGGAGCCTTGACTATGCGGTTCTTGGGCATGGTCGAGGCGTACGCAGGATGTCTGGAGCCTATTGATTCGCCGGGCGGTGAATCAATTTTTGTGACATGGGTTCCCAAAATATTTATTGAGGCGAGCGCATGGCGGCGCCTATAGCTTTGGATTTGCAAATGCAGGCAGCCTTTAAAGAGCGGCTTGCGGGTAAAGCAGTGGACAAAAAGCTTATCGGTAAATTAGGGTTATGGCATGCGCGAGAAGCCCTTGAGCAAGAAATTAGCGAAAGTCGCTGGCAAAGGCTTGTAAAAACAAGTGAATCTAAAGTCCGTGTGGTTGAGATAGCCGTATTAAGCCAGCAACGTACTGAATTGGCCATGCGGCTGGTTGAGTGTGTTGCCGGGTAAAGTGCTTTTTAAAGCGTCTATTCTATGCCTTAGCACTGGGGCGGAAGGACTAGTATATTACTGGGCTGCTGGTTTTTTTAAAAACCAGATCCCAAACACCATGGCCCAGGTTTAGGCCCCGATTCTCAAATTTGGTCAAAGGTCTATAATCCGGGCGTGGGCAAAAATCAGTGTTGCTGCTGGTATTCATCAGTTCTTTTGAAGCCGATAAGGTTTTCAACATATCTTTAGCATAATGTTCCCAATCGGTTGCGGCATGAAAATAACCGCCAGTCACGAGTTTTGCATTCAGCAATGTAACAAAATCAGCCCGCACAATCCGTCGTTTATGATGCTTTCTTTTTTGCCAGGGGTCAGGGAAGAATAAATGTACGCCAGCAAGTGTAGTGTCTGCTATTTTTTGTTCCAGTATTTCGATGGCATCATGGTGGTATATTCTTACATTGCTTAACGCTTTTTGTTCAAGCAACATCATTAAGTGAGCGACGCCCGGTCGATGAACTTCAATACCCAGATAATTAAAATCAGGATTGGATTCAGCCATTGCGGCCAGGCTACTGCCGTTTCCAAAGCCGATTTCCACGATGAGGGGGGCTTTTCGTTCAAAAACCTGCTCGCTATCAAATGACTGGAGTGGATCCAGGCAATAACAATTCCACAGCTTATCCAGTGCTTTTTGCTGGCCGGCCGTCGCGCGGCCCTGGCGACGGATAAAACTACGAATTCTTTGAGGGGCTTGTAGATAGGTCACAACTAAAATCTTCTTTGCTAGTATGAATTAAAAAAATAAACCATCGATAGGTGATGAAGCCGATGCAAAGCGCTTTTTAGGCATGCGACCCGATAGATAAGCTTCTCTGCCCGCCTGAATCCCTTTGTTCATTGCTGATGCCATGAGCACAGGGTTTTGTGCGGCAGCAATAGCGGTATTCATTAATACCCCGGCACAACCCAGTTCCATTGCTAAAGCGGCATCTGAAGCTGTCCCTACACCTGCATCAACCAGGATAGGTACCTTTGCATTTTCAACAATGGTTAAAATATTATATGGATTGCGAATACCCAGTCCAGAACCGATAGGTGCAGCCAGAGGCATCACCGCAACACAACCGATATCTTCCAGTCTTTTTGCAGCGATAGGGTCATCATTGGTATACACCATCACATCAAAACCGTCTTTAACCAGCTGTTCTGCAGCGATAAAGGTTTCGGCAACATCAGGAAGCAGAGTTTTCTGGTCAGCCAGAACTTCAAGTTTTACCAGCTTATGTCCCCCGAGCAACTCTCTTGCCAGTCGACAAGTCCGTACTGCATCTTTAGTGGTGAAACAACCCGCAGTATTGGGCAGGATCGTATACTTGTCAGGAGAAATTACCTCCAGTAAATTGGGTTCATTCGGGTTCTGTCCAATATTGGTTCGGCGAATGGCAACGGTCACTATTTCAGCACCACTGGCTTCGATGGCCAGTCGCGTTTCTTCCATATCCCGGTATTTTCCTGTTCCAACCAGTAATCGAGAGCTGAATTTTTGCCCGGCGATTGTAAAAAAATCGTCTTGTCCGCCACCAATGGCCTGTACAATTTCTATGCAGTCGTTAGTTTTTAATTTTTGCGTACTATACTGGTCAAAGGGTAGGATTTGTTTATTGAATTCTATTGCAATTCGTTTTCCTGTTAACTGTAAATCAGCCACAATATCTGAAACCACACTGTCTTCACCATATTCGCGCGTATCCCCATTTACACTTATTTTCATTTTTACTTCCAGATTAATTAGTTACTGCTCTTCGTTGTTGGACTGCTTTAGCAAGGTTTCTTAATAGTATTATTGTGTCATCCCAGTTTAAGCAGGCATCTGTAATACTTTGACCGTAGGTCAGTGGTTGCCCTTCAACAACATCTTGGCGCCCGGCTACCAGATGGCTTTCAACCATAGCTCCCATAATGCGTTGGTCACCGCGGGCAATTTGTCCGGCTACATCTTCGGCAACCACCAACTGGCGCTGGCATTGCTTCAAACTATTGGAATGACTGAAATCAATCATAATATTGTGGGCTAAATTAGATTGGTTTAAACCTTCGGCGACTTTCTCAACATTCACCGCGTCATAGTTTGGTCCATCATGACCCCCTCTTAATATAATATGGGCATCTTCATTGCCAAGGGTAGAAAAAATGGCTGAATGACCTTCTTTGGTTAAGGAAAGAAAATGATGTGGATTCATCGCTGAATTAATGGCATCAATCGCAACTTTAATGCCGCCATCGGTGGCGTTTTTAAAGCCTACCGGGCAAGATAATCCTGATGCTAACTCTCTGTGAACCTGACTTTCTGTAGTTCGGGCACCAATAGCGCCCCAGGAAATCAGGTCGGAAATATATTGAGGGGTAATCAAATCAAGATATTCGGTGGCAACAGGAATACCTAAATTATTCAAATCCAGCAGCAATTCACGCGCTATTCTAAGTCCTTTATTGATATTGAAACTGGAATTGATGTCAGGGTCATTAATTAATCCTTTCCAGCCAATGGTGGTACGTGGTTTTTCAAAATACACACGCATGACTAGAATCAAATCCTGTTTTAGCTCTTCTTTAGCGATTTTCAGTAAGCAGGCATATTCATGTGCCGCTTTAGTATCATGAATTGAACAAGGGCCGACAATCACAACCAGGCGATCGTCTTTATCTTGCAAAACGTTATGAATATCTTTCCTGGCTTGCAGTATGGTCTCTACAGCGGCTTCAGTGATGGGTATTTCATCATGAACTTGCACAGGGGCAATAACTTCTTTAGTTTCACAAATTCTCAAGTCATCGATGTTAAATTTACTTTGCATGTTATTCCATGTCATCTATTACCAAAATCTATTGACTCAGGCCTGAATAAAACTCTACATTTTAACTGTTTTATATCCTTTAGTGTATGTTATGTCTAAAATAAATAGCTAATTAAGGGTAAGGGATTAAATATATCAGCGATTAAAGTGCATTAGGCGGGGTCTACTGGCCG
>JAPYOW010000111.1 GCA_029937975.1 Methylococcaceae bacterium
CCTCTCAATTTTAGAATGGACTCCAAAGCAATATTCCAAGAGACTTCTTCTAATTGTACAGAAATAGAGCCGCTAACTTCATCACCAATTATAATATTTGTGCCTGAAACCTCCGCCAACATACGCATCCCATCCCGAATACTAACATTGTCGAAATTAATACTGATAGGGAAATTTTTCTTTTCATTATTACTGAGATTAATATAATTTTGGCTCTGATCTACGTTAATTCGAACTCTCTCTCTAGCTTTTAAAAGCTGATTTTCTGTCAAGTCCACCTGTGGACCTAAACTAACATTACGCTCTATACCACTTTTAGTGTCTTCAATAAATTGTTCAGGATTTAACAGTTCCCTTTTATCTACAGCAGCAGCAACATCTTCTTTCTGAATCTCGTTGCTTGCACAAGAAACTAATAGCATTGCAACCAATAGTATAAAACTAGCTCTCGTCTTTTTCAAAACTAGCACTCCTATTTCTGACATTCAGCATAAAAATTTCCTCACCCTCTTCCACCTCTATACCACTACTAAATATTACAGTAATAACGCCACCGTTATTACCTAACATATCACCCGTATGAATAAAAAACTCCTGTCCCGATGGCTCACGCACCAAGGCCACAGCCGAAGTTGGAGCAACAATAACGCCCATCAAAATATAACTCGATACTGGACT
Source organism: Methylococcaceae bacterium (assembly GCA_029937975.1). GTDB lineage: Bacteria > Pseudomonadota > Gammaproteobacteria > Methylococcales > Methylomonadaceae > QPIN01. Next base: position 679 of record JAPYOW010000111.1, read on the forward strand.
TTGTAACAACGGGTGCAAATAACTATACTCAGTCGCTGAACCATCCGTCGCATGACCCTCATCAGAATCATCCACAATAGGATCAAATGGGTTTGCCATATATTCTTCCGTTAGTTCTGAAGAATATATGGGTAAAGAACATATTAATAACATACTAAAAACCAGGAACAGTCGCACGCTTTTAGCTACCATATTAATAGTACCCCTCATCATCATTTTTTTCTGTCGCATATTTCTCTATATCATTGGCAGGCCAGCGATAAGCCGCTAGCACTAAACTCACCTTAACATGGCCTTTTTCTTGCTTAGATTTAATTAATTCAATTTTCTCGCTTTCGATTACAATTATTTTATCCAGCTTTGCAAGGTCCCGTTTCAATTTCGACCAAGCAAGAAAATTTGTTGACACATCTAATTGAATCAATAGTCGGTAATAAGCAACGGCTTTAGGTGCATCTAAATCATCCGCATCCATGTCAGGAGGTGGTGCATCAAACTCAGCATCACTATCCCCCATTCCCATATCAACATCAAAATCAATATCATTTTGATCTGTTTCAGGTGGCAATTGGAAAATGGGCACCTCACTTATTTTATTTAATTTACCGATCAAAACCTTATGCGTAAGGGCAAGGCGACTAATATAGCGATATAACTTACCTAATTCACCTCGCCCTAAGAATCGCTTAGACATCTGATCAAATTCAGACTTCCTTTTAATCAGTGAATCCTTAGCTAATAAAACCTCTTGTTCTAAACGAGCAATCTCAAAATTTAGCTGACCAATTTGTGAGACCTGTTCATATTTTGTGCTCATTTCATTTTGCATCGGAAGAAAAATAATGAATAAATACAATAAGGTAACACTAACAACACCGCCCCCTGCCAGTATTATATTTTTATAAGGATTTTCCTTACTAGTTGCTACAGTCTTTTCTGTGTTTCTTGAAAAGAAACCTTTGAGGATTTCACCAATATCGGCATTCATATCAATAGCCATTATATATCCTCCTTTTTGATTGCCACCGACTTCCTGGTTGTATCTAAGGTAACCCTCACAGAAAAAGCTTTAAATTCATTCTTACCAACTTTTTCTATGGACATATTTTCCAAGGAAACCTGTAAAGTTACAGGGGATCTTTCTAATCTTTCAATTAAGCCTAAAATATTTTGATCACTCACTGAGATTCCATCAATTTGAAGCCTCCCTTTTTCATAAGTAATAGCCTTAAGTGAGACTCCTCTGGGAATTGATTTTATTGTTGCCTGAAGTACTGCATATAAAAAAACTTGGTTTGAATGAACATCTTTTGAAACTGCAAGCGTATTATTAATTTTCGACAATCCCTCATTTATCTCAGCCAACTCCATTTTAAGGTTATCAAGCTGAGCTATTGATGAATTATATTCGACCAAATGATCGTCAAGCTTTTCCGTTTCTGAATGGTTATCAATAAAAAATGCCCCCGACACTAAAACAAAGACTATTGAAAAAAGGACAAGACCCCATTTGCCCATGAATTTGTTCTTCTCTTCACTCTTTATACTATTACGATTAGGCATCAAGTTAATATTACTAGTGCCTGTAACATATTGATAAAAACCAAAGACATCAAGTTTTCGTGTTGCTAATCCCAAAGAAGGTACTAGGGCAGATTGATTGGGTTCAGCATATAGCTTTTCTTTAAAATTAGCAGGTACAACAAGCTTACTAGTTACTTCAAAGAGCTCTATTTTAAATTCAGGAAGAGATTTCTCTAATAATTCAATTGCTTGTTCATATCCACCTAAATCACTTGTAACCAATAAGCTTTTAATAGAAATGATCTTATACTTAGCCTCATAAATATTGATGACTTGCTTAATTTGCATAGCCATACGCTCAATGACTACCTTCGCCCCCGACTTATCTGTTGGTAACTTAGCAAGTATTTTTCGATCTTGCTCAGCAACGTAAATATCCGAAATAAAAGGGGCCTCATTATGGATAATCATGACATAATTTTCATGTGTCCCAATTTCAATAACAACCGTAGGGGTGTCTTTAGTGACAAGACTTCCATGTATCTTCAAAGCATTACGCAATGAAAAACAACGCACATCGACAACAACTGGATTCAGGCCAGCTTTTTCAACAACATCCAAGTAGCATTGAACATCTGATAATTTTGAACCCACAAAAAGTAAGTCCATATAATTTTGTTTGGTATCACGTTTAATAATCTGCCAAAAAATAGAATAATCATCTAAGGCGTTATTTAACTGAATGACGTTTTCCCAAAGTGTCTCTGTACTAATCGCTTCTTCTAGTTCTTCATCCGACATTAAAGGCATAGTTACCACTTTAATAATGGCACTACTAACTGGTATAGATACTGCCGCATTACTTTTATTTATTTTTTGTTGATCCACCACCTCCTTTAACTTGTTAATAAAAACTTCCGGGTTACTCTGAATAGATACACCTGATTCCTCAATAAACTTATAACCTAGCTTTGTAAGCATCCACTCATTATTTACGTTATCTAACTGAGTGACTCTAATATAATCTCGAGTAATATCAACACCAACAACATCTTCTTGTTGAATACTAACTTTACTGAGTTCAGCTAGTATCATTCTAGAAATTTTCTCGAACATTATTTCTCTCTTATTTCAACAATCATCATTATTTATAATATTTAGGTAAAAATCTGGAACATTTTTTATGCTCTTTAGAAACAGTCATA
>JAPYOW010000112.1 GCA_029937975.1 Methylococcaceae bacterium
AATTACAGAACATCTTTCACGGTTTTGACCACATTTTCAGCTGTAAAGCCGAAGTGCTCTAGAACCACACCACCCGGTGCTGATTCGCCGAAGGTGTCAATCCCTACTACACCACCTTCTAGCCCTACATATTTGCGCCAGTAGTCAGTCACACCGGCTTCTATAGCAACACGCTTGACGCCTGGTGTCAATACACTGTCTTTATAGGCCTGATCCTGAGCATCAAATACATGCGTGGACGGCATAGAGACCACGCGAGCCTTGATGCCTTCCGCAGCCAGTGCTGCTTGTGATTTGATCGCCAGATTTACTTCTGAACCTGTGGCTATCAGAATAATAGCTGCGCCTTCGGCTTCTGAAACAACATAAGCACCTTTGCTGATCGCTGCAATTTGCTCGTCTGTACGTGCAATAAAAGGCAGACCTTGTCTACTCAGTATCAGGGCAGTCGGGCCATCCTTACGTTCGATGGCTTTAGTCCAGGCTACCGCTGTTTCTGTGCTGTCGGCTGGGCGCCATACCGTCATATTAGGAATCAAACGTAACGCCGAAGTGTTTTCTACCGGTTGATGGGTAGGTCCGTCTTCGCCTTGTCCAATAGAGTCATGCGTCAACACTGCGATGGTTCTGATTTTCATCAGGGCAGCCATCCGTAATGCACTTTTTGCATAGTCTGAGAACATGTGGAAAGTACCACCGAAAGGTATCAAGCCTCCGTGTAGTGTCATGCCGTTCATGATGGCGTACATGCCAAATTCTCTAACTCCGTATGAGATGTAGTTACCCATCTCTCTACCACTTACGTGTTTGAAGTCTGCACAGCTGGTCAGGTTGGAACCGGTAAGATCCGCTGATCCGCCTAAAAATTCAGGTAAGGTCGGTGCCAGTCCTGCGATAGATTTTTGTGAAGCTTGACGACTGGCAAGATTTGCTCCCGCACTGTTAGCTTCCGAAATCAAAGTGTCTGCAGCAGCATCCCAGTTTGCTGGCAGCTCTCCTGCCATACGACGGGTGAATTCTGCAGCAAGTTCTGGGTATTCGGCAGCATAAGCGTCGAAACGGGTGTTCCATTCGTCTTCTACTCTAGCGCCTTTGGCTTTTGCATCCCAACCGGCATAAACTTCGTCTGGAATGACGAACGGTTCGTGTGGCCAGTTAAGTTCTACTCTGGTTAATGCTACTTCTTCGTCGCCAAGTGCTGCACCGTGACAGTCGTGACTGCCGCTTTTGTTTGGTGAGCCAAAGCCAATGATGGTTTTACAACAAATCATTGAAGGTTGGTCTTTCACTTGTTTCGCTGCTACGATCGCCGCGTTAATCGCATCCGGATCATGTCCGTCTACAGATTGTACGTGCCAGCCGTAAGCTTCAAAACGTTTAACTGTGTCATCTGTGTACCAGCCGTCGATGTGTCCATCAATAGAGATGTTGTTGTCATCCCAGAAGGCGATAAGGTTACCAAGTCCCCAAGTGCCTGCCAGTGAACATGCTTCGTGAGAAATACCTTCCATCAGACAGCCATCACCTAGAAATACATAGGTGTTGTGGTCAACGATGTTGTGTCCCGGTTTGTTGAACTGGTCAGCCATCAGCTTTTCTGCCATAGCAAAACCGACACCGTTAGTAATACCCTGGCCTAGTGGACCTGTGGTAGTTTCAATGCCTGGTGCATAGCCGTATTCCGGATGGCCTGCACATTGTGAGTGCAGCTGTCTGAAAGAGGCTAGTTGCTCCATGGCCAGGTCGTAGCCTGTCAGGTGCAACAGTGAGTAAATCAGCATGGAACCGTGACCGTTGGAGAGCACGAAACGATCGCGATCAGCCCATGTCGGGCTGCTCGGGTTGTGCTTCATGTGGTCATTCCATAGGACTTCGGCAATATCTGCCATCCCCATTGGGGCTCCCGGGTGTCCTGATTTTGCTTTTTGTACGGCATCCATGCTCAAGGCACGGATTGCATTTGCTAGGTTTCGGCGTGAAGACATGTTGTTCTTCTCCTTAAAATTGATTTGCATTCAGACGGTGAGCTGTGTGTTTAGCTGTCGATGAGTGTTATCGATTGATGGTCTGTTTGCGGGTTGTTTGGGTATGGTATACGAGTAACCACGTTACTCGTATACTGTGTCTGCGAACTTAGTTGCGTTTGTTTAACATTCATTGCTATCAAACAAGTAGCCAGGGGCTTTACGCCCTTCAGCTGTTATTCTAAGTTGGCGTGTCTTTCTCTCATCTTTTCTTCGGCGATGCCTTTGTCATGGATGATATGTGAGACGGTGGCTTCGAGGAAAACCAGAGTGGAGAGCTCAAAGACGGTACCCATGGGCATGCCTTGTACTTTTCCGTAAAGTTCTTCACTTCCTATCTGAAATACACCATCGGCAAGCTTACCGATAGTGGATTCCGCTTTGGATGAAATCAGCATAATATCAGCACCTTGTTTTTTGGCACTGTTGGTAAAGGCAACCAGTTGTTCTGTTTCGCCTGAACCGGAGATGATAATCAGTAGATCCCCTGCTTTGATGCTCGGGGTCACGACTTCTCCTACCACGCTGACGTCATAGCCACTATGCACCAACCGCATTGCAAAGAAATTACCGACCAGTTTTGAACGACCCGCACCGGAAATGAATATCCGCTTTGCGTTATCAAGCATGGCGGTCAGTTGCTCATCATAGCCCTTGTTAGTGGCGGCCAGTATGCTGGTAATCTTATCCAGAATTAGTTGTTGATGCATATGTTTTCCTTAAGCTGCCGCGTCGACAAGTTCTCTGATCTCACGTGCCGCTTCTGCTGGTGAAGGAGCTCCGTAGATAGCTGCACCGACAACGATGATGCTAGCGCCTGCACGTACTACGTCTTGTACAGTAGATTGGTTAATACCACCGGCAATTGAAACACGTACGTCTAAACCTAGACCCATGATTTCTGCAAGATCGTTAAACGGTGTATCGCCTGCTGCTTGTGCATCCAGACCTGTGTGAATACCTACGATTTGAGCACCGCTTTCTACTGTTGCAATGGCACAATTGGCTTTGTCACTTACGTTAATTAAATCAATTTGTGCTTCTGCACCGTGTGCTTTAGCTGCTTTAATCACGCCTTGGCATGTCGCTAAACCAGATACACCCAGTACAGTACAGATGTCTGCGCCTGCTGCGTAGAATGGCGTAGATTCGTATTCGCCTGCATCCATTGTTTTTAAATCAACTAAAAGCAGTTTGTCTGGGAATCTTGCTCTTAATTCTTCAACTAGAGGTACGCCATTATGTTTAATGCATGGGGTGCCAATTTCAAAGATATCAACAAAAGGGGCTACTTCTTCTGCTAATGCGACTGAAGCGTCGAAATCTAATGCGTCGATCGCCATTTGGATTAATGGTGTTGCCATGTTACGTACTCCGATTT
>JAPYOW010000113.1 GCA_029937975.1 Methylococcaceae bacterium
ATACGGCAGCAGCAGGGGTGTATTAGGCTTGCAATTTTATCCGTTTTCCTCTACTTTAGGGGATTATCAAAAAAGCTGGGGGTGCATAAAGAATGTGGACAAAATTATTGTTCTTTATGCTGAGAGAAACCCTTTGAACCTGAATCTGGTTAAAACCGGCGTAGGAAAGCAAAGATTTCCCTGTGCTTGACTTAAATTATAGTGGAGCTAAGTATGAGTGCTGTACGTAAAGAAATTACTAATACCGACACCAATAGTGTCAAAATTGATTCCTATCCTGCATCTGAAAAAATTTATATAGAAGGTAGTCGACCTGATATCCAGGTGCCTATGCGGAAAATCACCTTGTCTGATACCCCCGTACATTTTGGTTCTGAAGAAAAGAATGGACCGTTATTTGTTTACGATACTTCGGGGGTTTACACCGATCCCAATGTTAAAATAGATCTGCATGCAGGTCTGTCAGGCATAAGAGATGCATGGATAAATGAAAGAAATGATACAGAACTGCTGAGTGGTCCAAGTTCCGACTATGGTCTTGAGCGTTTGCAGGATGAAACTACGGAGAGCATGCGTTTTGGTCATATTCGTAAACCTCGTAAAGCGATTGCGGGTAAGAATGTCAGTCAAATGCATTATGCACGGCAAGGTATTATTACGCCTGAGATGGAATATGTTGCTATCCGTGAAAATCAGAATATGGCAGAAATGCGAGAGCTATATAAGGGCCAACATCCGGGGGAACGCTTTGGCGCAGAGATTCCGGAAACCATCACCCCTGAATTCGTGCGTGATGAGGTAGCCCGAGGTCGTGCCATTATTCCTGCCAATATCAATCACCCTGAAATAGAGCCGATGATTATTGGTCGTAACTTTCTGGTTAAAATCAATGGTAATCTGGGGAACTCGGCAGTGACATCTTCTATTGAGGAAGAAGTCGAAAAAATGCTGTGGGGTATACGTTGGGGCGGTGATACCATTATGGATCTCTCGACCGGTAAGAATATTCACGAAACACGCGAATGGATTCTTCGTAATTCACCAGTGCCTATTGGTACGGTGCCTATTTACCAAGCGCTGGAAAAAGTCGACGGCAAAGCAGAAGATTTAACTTGGGAAATATTTCGGGATACGCTGATTGAACAGGCAGAGCAAGGGGTGGATTATTTTACCATTCATGCCGGTGTGCGCCTGCATCACGTGCCGATGACGGCAAAAAGAATGACCGGTATTGTTTCTCGTGGCGGCTCTATTATGGCCAAATGGTGTTTGGCTCATCACACAGAAAGCTTTTTGTACACGCATTTTGAAGATATCTGTGAAATCATGAAAGCCTATGATGTTTCTTTTTCATTGGGCGATGGTTTGCGTCCTGGTTCAATCTATGATGCCAATGACGAAGCGCAATTTGCAGAATTAGAAACTTTGGGTGAGTTGACTAAGATTGCCTGGAAACATGATATTCAAACCATGATTGAAGGCCCGGGCCATGTGCCATTGCACATGGTGAAAATCAATATGGATAAGCAGTTGGAGGATTGTCATGAAGCGCCTTTTTACACTTTAGGACCTTTGACAACGGATATTGCTCCTGGTTATGACCATATTACCTCGGCGATTGGTGCGGCAAACATTGGTTGGTATGGTTGTGCCATGCTTTGTTATGTGACCCAAAAAGAGCATTTGGGATTGCCGAATAAAGAAGATGTGCGCGAGGGCATAGTGACCTATAAAATCGCAGCTCACGCGGCCGATTTGGCGAAGGGACATCCGGGTGCTCAAGCTCGGGACAATGCGATGTCTAAGGCAAGATTTGAATTTCGCTGGGAAGACCAGTTCAACATTGCCCTGGACCCAGAAAAAGCACGCTCATTTCATGATGAAACTTTACCGAAAGATTCGGCAAAAGTGGCGCATTTCTGTTCGATGTGTGGGCCTCATTTCTGCTCAATGAAAATATCGCAAGATGTCAGAGACTATGCCAAAGAGAAAGGCATAAAAGACGAACTGGCTTTAAAACAAGGAATGGACGAGAAGTCCAAACAGTTCCGTGAGGAAGGTGCGGATATTTATCATAAAGTATAGTTTTTCTTTAACGTTTTATAGAGCTACGAAATAGTTATCAGACCCTGTTAGCTTAAATTAGTAGTGAATTTTTTTTCATAATTCCGTAGAATTGAGTCTATTTTTTTCATAGCGGGGTGAGTCTTCAGGCTTATCCCGTTTTTTATATTTAAGGTGACTAATTTTGAGTAAACCTGCTTTGCTTTTGTTGGAAGATGGAACCGTATTTAATGGTGTGTCGATAGGCATAGAGGGTTCATCGGTAGGTGAAGTTGTTTTTAATACCTCGTTAACTGGATATCAGGAAATTTTGAGCGATCCTTCGTATGCGCGTCAAATAGTGACTTTGACTTATCCGCATATTGGTAATGTGGGAACAACTCGTGAAGATGATGAATCAGATAATGTATTTGCCAGTGGACTTGTGATTCGTGATTTGCCGGTTCGGCTGAGCAATTGGCGAAGTGAAAAAACCTTACAACAGTATTTAATAGATCATAATGTTGTTGCCATTGCAGAAATTGATACGCGTAAATTGACCCGAATTTTAAGGGATAAGGGTGCCCAGCGGGGCGTTATTGTTGCCGGTGACAACATAGACCTGGTGCTGGCTAAGGCTGCAATAAATGAGTTTTCCGGCTTAAAAGGCATGGATCTAGCCAAAGAAGTGACGGTTGCCAAAGCCTATGAATGGACCGAGGACATCTGGTCTTTAACGACCGGACATACTGAAGCAAGCAATTTAAGCAAACATGTTGTGGCTTATGATTTTGGGATAAAACGCAACATTCTGCGCTTGTTGGTCAATAGAGGCTGTAGAGTCACTGTGGTGCCGGCAACGACAACTGCAGAACAAGTGTTGGCGATGAATCCTGATGGGGTGTTTCTTTCTAATGGGCCGGGTGATCCTGAACCTTGTACCTATGCGATTGCAGCCATTAAAACCATTTTAGAACAAAAAATTCCAACTTTTGGCATCTGTTTAGGGCATCAGTTATTAGCCTTGGCAAGTGGTGCTAAAACTCAAAAAATGAAATTCGGGCATCATGGTGCCAACCATCCTGTGCAGGAAAAAGCCACAGGTCGAGTCATGATCAGTAGTCAAAACCACGGTTTTTCTGTGGATGACAGTAGCTTGCCTGATAATATTAAAGCCACTTACCATTCGTTGTTCGATGGCAGTTTACAGGGTATAGAACGTACAGATTGTCCTGCGATTGGATTTCAGGGACATCCGGAAGCAAGTCCAGGGCCACATGATGTAGAGTCACTATTTGATCAGTTCATCGAAATGATGGATGCCCATCA
>JAPYOW010000040.1:0-17289 GCA_029937975.1 Methylococcaceae bacterium
TAATTCTATTTCAGAAAAGGAATTATTTATGTCTAAGACAAATCCGATTATAGCCGTAACCGGTTCCTCAGGCGCAGGAACGACAACGGTTAAACTTGCTATGCAACAAATCTATCGCAGAAATGGTTTTAAAGCCATTGAGGTGGAAGGGGATAGTTTTCATAAATATGATCGAAAAGGCATGCTGGTCGCTCTTAAAAAAGCCACTGAAGAGGGCAGAAATCTAAGCCATTTTGGTCCTGAGGGCAATGAATTCCATATGCTTTCTGATCTTTTTAAACAATATAAGGAAAAGGGTACAGGAAGAACCCGGAAATATCTGCATAATGAAACGGAAGCCAAGCCCTATAATCAGGCACCGGGCACATTCAGTCCATTTGAAAATATTGAAGAAGGTTCTGATCTGCTTGTTTATGAAGGATTACATGGGGGGGGTATTTATGATCATATTGATATCAGTAAACAGGTGAATTTACTGATTGGCATTACCCCGATTGTTAATCTTGAATGGATCCAGAAGATACACAGAGATACCAGTGAACGAGGGTATAGCACTCAAAATGTCACAGAGACTATCTTAAGACGTATGTATGATTATGTACATTACGTGATGCCGCAGTTTACCCACACGCATATTAATTTTCAAAGAGTGCCCACTGTTGATACCTCCAACCCCTTTATTGCCAGGACTATTCCTACGCCTGATGAAAGTTTTGTTGTGATACGATTTGGCACCCAGTTATGGCGACAAATTGATTACTGTTATCTCCTTTCTATGTTGCAGGGGTCTTTTATGTCGAGAAAAAACACCATTGTCGTGCCGGGGGGTAAAATGGGACTTGCGCTGGAAATTATTGTTGAACCTTTAATGGTTAATCTCGTGACCAAAGGCAAACTGGAGTGGCGTTGAGTCTAAGGCGACACCGGAGGTGTCGAACTTTATTCCCTGTTAGTTTTTCATGGTTTGATTGGTTTTTGGTTTGATCAGTACTATGAGCGGTCAGGCATTGTTTGGCGACAGATTCTGTCTGGTAGGACGACAACAGAAAACGGATGCATGCTTATCAGCTTTACCGCTCAGCTTGATTTAGCGGACAAGTCATGGACTTGTAACTCTGTCTGCTAAGTATTTTTCTACTGCCGATGCCGGTTCATAGCATAGGGTTAGAAGTGAAAGTGTACTAATCTGTTGAATTCTGCATTTGCTGAGGTTAAAAAAAAGAAACTTCGGTTTATGTTTGTTGTCGAACCCCAGCAGTCACTAAAATTTCAATATCTAGGCTTCAAGGGGGCGTTTTATGCTGGAAAAAATCATCATATCTGAATATATGAGTTCACATGTATTGTCTGTAAAACCGGAGACACAAGCAATAATTGCAATCAATCAATTACTGGAACATAAAATAACCTGTGCTCCTGTGGTGGACTCTTCTGGCAAAGTATTAGGCATGTTTTCTGAAATCGATTGCATGAATGTTGTCTTGGAGACATCCTATAATCAAGGAATGAGCGGAAATGTAGCAGATTATATGAATACAGAGTTAAATTCGGTGGATGCTGATTCAAGCATTGTTGATCTGGCTGAAAAATTTAAAACATGTTGTGTAAGAAGTTTTCCTGTATTTAAAGATAATGAATTAGTTGGCGTGGTCAGCAGAACTGATATTTTAAAAGCACTCGTCTCTATCTGATAAGGGGCGTTATTGGGAACGGTTGGCCCTGTATTTGGGGAATGCCTTTAAACACGCATCACTGTGGCTTTGCAGCAAAGTTACCTGCCAATCCATTTGATTTTCTATGCCATTTTACCCGATAGTCTGACTCACAGACCCGAGAAAAGTCATAAAATCACCAGGAAGAATACCTAGCCAGATTATAATAACAATCAGTATTGTCTGCGCTATCCATTCCATAGTGGGCAATGCTGTGTTTTCGTTACTATCGCCCGTTTGTCCATCCTTGGGCTGCTTCAGCATCTCCCTGATAACACGCAGGTAATAAAATAATCCCATGCCACTGCCTAGAACAACAAACCAGAGCATAAGCCAGAGATGGCTTTGTACCCCCACTATAAACACATAAAACTTTGCTATAAATCCGGCGGTTAGAGGGATGCCTGCCAATGCCAGCAACAGGATGGTAAATTGTGTTGCCAGCCATGGCTGGCGCCAGAATAGCCCAGTATAGTCTTCAAGTGTTTCAGCTTCTCTATGTGCCGGGGATAATGCGGTTACAACACAGAAACTGCCCAAGGTGGTGAGCATATAGACCAACAGATAAAACATCAGTGATTCGCTGACCAATCGGCTATCGCTGGTAAAACTTGCGCAAAAAATTACTAATATATAACCTAAATGTGCGATAGAGGAATAAGCCAGCATGCGCTTGATATTGTTCTGTAACAGTGCCAGCAGATTGCCTGTCATCATCGTAGCAATAGCCAGAAAGGAGGTGATAGCGAGCAATATCTCGCTGTTATACAGTTCCATGGTCATAAATAAGCGTAACCATAATGCCAGGATTGCCCCTTTGGACACAGATGCTACAAAAGCCGTTGCCGGTAAGGGAGCGCCCTGATAGACATCAGGTGTCCACATATGAAATGGGGCTAGCGACAACTTGAAGCCCATAGCAATCAGTATCATGATAATACCAATGAGACTGTAGCTAAGCTGTCCGCCGCTGTTTAATAATGGCGACATTGCAGAAAACGCCAAGGCACCGGTTTCTGCATAAATCAAGGCCATACCAAAGAGTAGAAATGCGGATGACACCCCGGACAACAGTAAATACTTAAATGCTGCCTCCAACGATCGCCGTTGTTGGGATGGGTAGGCAATCAGCGCAAAGATAGAAACACTCAGGGTTTCAAGGCCTATGAAGAAACTGGCAAAATGATTACTGGAAACCAGGGTTATGGCACCCAGTAAGGCAATTAGAGTCAATAAAAAGAATTCCTCATTTTCACCCTCCCTGACTTTAAAATAACGATAGCCGAAGATCAGGGTATAGCCGCCGATGATTAATAACAGACCGCTAAAAAACAAGGCATAGCGGTCAATAAGCATGAGTGCGGTTGCAGCAGTCGGTATAACTTCGACGGCAATAGGCAAAGACAACAAGGATAAAATTACACCCGCTACCGAGCAACGCCAGGCCAGTTTAAAGTTGCGATTAATGGCAATAACAAGCATCAGCACTACACAGGCTGTTGCAAGTACGATGATTGGTAGCAGGGCGATCAAGCTATTACCCGTCATAACTGTTCTCCCACGATAGTCGTCACCCCTTGCAGACTCTGGGTAACACTCAGGCGCGCTATGTCCATCATCGGCTGGGGATACAAGCCCATCCAGACTAAGATAATGACCATGAGCATCATGGTTAGCATTTCCCGCAAGCCAAAGTCGTTTAATTGACGTGGCACATGTTGCAGGCCGTGAAAGGTTTTTTGTATCAGGATCAAAGAATAAACCGGGGCCAGAATTAAACCGATAGCCGCCACCGAGGTAATCAGGGCATGGTGTTGAAAGGCACCCAGCAAGACCAGAAATTCACCAATAAAATTACCTAAGCCCGGCATTCCCAAAGCCGCAACTGCAAAGAATAAAGCCAAGCCGGATAATTTGGGTAGATCCTGCCAAAGGCCTCCCATGCATGCCATGTCCCGGGAATGGATGCGCTCTTGTAATGCACCGGCAATCATGAACAAGGCTGCCGAACTAATGCCATGAGCCAGCATGGTCATTACAGCTCCCTGGAAGGCAATTTCATTCCAGGCGAACACTCCTAGCAGTATAAATCCCATATGGCTGATACTGCTATAAGCAATCAGGCGTTTACAATCGGACTGGGCAAAGGCCAGTTTAGCTCCATAGAGGATACTGATAACGCCAAGCGTCATTGCCACAGGCGCAAAGTCATAAACAGCGGCTGGAAATAAAGGCACGACAAAGCGTATCAAACCATAAGCGCCTGTTTTCAATAAAACTCCAGCCAGGATCACACTGCCAGCTGTTGGAGCCTGAGTGTGAGCATCTGGCAGCCAGGTGTGAAATGGCACGACGGGTAATTTGACAACGAAGGCAATAAAAAACCCCAGCATCAGCCAAAAACCGTTATCGCTACCAAAGGAGGTGTGGAGCAAATCAAAATAGTCAAAACTAAACACGCCACTGTCGATGCGATAGGTGAAAACCAGTGCGACGATAGCTATTAACATCAGTAAACTGCTGAGCTGGGTGAATATAAAAAACTTTATTGCTGCATAGTGGCGCTGTTCGTGCCCCCAAATGCTGATCAGCAAATACATCGGCACGATCATGACTTCCCAGCAGATAAAAAACAGGAATAAATCCATTGCCAGAAAAACGCCCATTACGCCGGCTAACGTCCAGAGCAAATTGAAATGGAAAAAACCAACTTTTTCGGTAATCTCGGTCCAGGCACTACTGAGTGCGATGAAGCCTAGCACTACTGTTAGCGCTATCAGTAATAGACTTAAACCATCCAGTGCCAGATGTAAGCTTATGCCAAACCGGGGTATCCAGTTAAACTGTATCTGTACCAGCCAGTTAGTGCTTTCTGGACGTTGTGGCATACTGATGGAGTCGACAGTCAGTATTAATAAAATGATTAGAAAGGCATCAATGCATAGCGCAGCCAGGGCTATCAATCTAGAGCAGGACGAATCCCACTGCTCGGCATACCAGCACAATAAGCCACCTAGTAATAACACTATAATCAGGATTAGCAATATCATCTGAATACACCTATACCGATCATAATCACCGCGCCACAGGCCATCACCCAGCCATAACGTCGCAACTGGCCATTTTGAGTCCAGCTCAGTATGTTGTAGCCATGTTTGCTAAGTCGCTCAACCGCTGTGACGATATGATTGACAGCATCCTGTTTATTGATAGTAGCCAATGCTTTGAAAGGATTAACCAGCGTCTTATCATATAAGCTGTCCATGCCCCAGCCTGTAGCAAAAAACTGCTGGACAGAGGTACTCTTTTCGATTAATTCAGATGATGGGGTAAGGCGTTGTTTGATGAACGCCAGATGGGGTTTTTCATAGTAACAAAAATAAGCGATAGCAATACCGATAAACGGTACCACACCCTCAATAAACCGGGTTAGCCCCGCGTGTTGCAGGGGCTCTAACTTAGCGGGTTCAAAAACCGGTGCTAGTGGGAGTTGTAAGTGGGCGCCAAATAATGCCAGCACCGCCAGAATGATCAGAGGCACCATAAGCACAGCTTCACGTCGCTCGTGAACTTCGGTATTCTGAGGCCCCAGGAAAGTGATGATTACTAACCTTGTCGTGTAGACTGCAGTTAATAATGCGCCGATGACAGCGGCCAACCAGAAGCCAACGTGGACTTGATGTGCGGCGACAAGAATTTCGTGTTTGCTATAGTAGCCTGAAGTATAGGGCAGTGCCACCAGTGCACAAGAGCCTATTAAAAATAGGGTGGAAGTCATTGGCATATGGCGCCATAGCCCCCCCATCTTGAAAATATTCTGTTCATGATGCACGGCCAGAATAATTGCACCTGCAGTCAGAAATAACAGTGCCTTAAAAAAAGCATGAGTCATTAAATGAAAGATGGCAGGTGACCAGGCGCCAACGCCCAGTGCCAGAAACATATAACCAATCTGACTCATTGTGGAATATGCCAGCACCCTTTTTATATCGCTTTGAGTTAAGGCCGAACAGGCAGACATAATCAATGTTGTTGCACCGATCACTGCAACCCAGTGTTGCACATCCGGTGCCAGAATAAATAAGGGGTGAGTGCGGGCAATTAAATAAACTCCAGCTGTCACCATGGTCGCTGCATGAATTAAGGCACTGATAGGCGTGGGTCCGGCCATGGCATCAGGTAACCAAGTTTGTAATGGCAGTTGCGCTGATTTTCCGACTGCTCCACCCAGTAATAGCAAGGCTGCCCAAAATGCAGGCTCCGAGCCTACCGGCCAACTATTAACGGCCTGTTGCAACATGGCTTGTATATTCAGATAACCGAGTTCACGATACAGATAAAATAAACCGAGCATCATTGCCGTATCACCTATTCGGGTCACCACAAAAGCTTTACGTGCAGCATAGCCATTTTCCGGTTTTTCATACCAGAAACCTATTAGTAAATAACTACAGAGTCCCACCCCTTCCCAACCCAGAAACAACATGACAAGATTGTCGGCCATAACCAGAATCAGCATAGCCGAAATAAATAAATTCATATAGGCAAAAAAACGGGCAAACCCCGGGTCCCCCGCCATATAAGCCACTGAGTACAGATGTATCAGAAAACCCACTCCGGTAATGATCAACATCATGGTTAAGGTCAGCGCATCAATGTAAAAGCCAAATTCGGCCTCAAAACTGCCTACTGACATCCAGTTCCACAGGTGTTGACTCAAAGGCTCTGCAGTCTTGCCAAAATAAGTATATGCGAGGATGGAAACCAGTATGGCTGATACAGCAACCGAGCCGACGCCTACAACAGCACAGCTGCGGTCGGACAAATACTGCTGAGCCAGAACGAGTATCAGAAACCCTAGCAATGGCAATATTGGAATCAGGATAGTCATGGTTAACACTTGGTATCTCCTACTCTTTCAACTGATTCAAGACATCAGCGTCAAGACTGCGATGTCGTCGATTGATCTGCAGAATTAACCCCAGTCCAACCCCGACTTCGGCAGCAGCTAAGGTCAGTATTAACAGAAACATCACTTGCCCGTCAGCCTGTCCCCATCGAGAACCGGCGATGATAAATGCCAAACCGGCGGCATTCAGCATGATTTCGACCGACATCAGCATGAACATGAGATTGCGACGAACGAGTATACCGATCAGACCGATGCTGAATAGTACAGCAGCCAGAAATAAACCATGTTCCATAGGAATCGCACTCATCCCTTATGTCTCCTTGTTTGCTTTAGTTTGTCGTCGACCCAGGTGATAGGCACCGATTAATCCGGCCAGCAACAACATAGAAGCCAGTTCTACGGCGAGCAAATAAGGTCCAAATAATAAAATACCCACTTGTTTGGCATCAACCAGATTAATCGCGGTGACACTGACAGCCTGACTGAACATCAGAATGAGTTCACTTAATAAAATAACAGCTAGCAGGGATGGTCCCAGCCACATCCTCGGTTTAATCCAGGATTGCTCCAGTGCTATCGTGGCATTACCCAAATTTAACATCATGACCACAAATACAAATAACACCATAATTGCACCGGCATAGATGATGACTTCAAGAACTGCAGCAAAATGCGCACCCAGTAAATAAAAAATGATACCAACGGCAAGTAATGACAAAATTAGATACAACAACGCATGAACAGCATTGAGTTGAGTGATCACCATAGCGCTTGAAATGATAGCAACGCTGGCTGCGACATAAATCAGTAGGGATTCCATAGCGTCATCCTCTCTTTATGGTTGTAGGTGCGGCTAAACAAAAATACGCCGGAAGCAGGTGTCTAAGTCTGATCATGAAAATCAAGGTAATAAGGTCTTGACATCAATGGGGGGCGCCTCGTTTTCGGCTTCTCCTTTGCCCTTGCCAGCAATACTTTTGCCGGCAATCCTGTAAAAATTATAATCATGGTATTTACCGGTGCCATCAATCAGTAAATCCTCTTTCTCGTACACCATGCTTTGTCTGTCGTATTCACACATTTCAAAGTCTGGTGTCAACTGAATCGCATAGGTCGGGCAAGCCTCCTCACAAAATCCGCACATAATGCAACGCGAAAAATTGATCCGGAAAAAGTCTGGATACCAGCGTCCTTCCTGATCCTCACTTTTTTGCAATGCAATACAATCAACGGGACAGGCCACCGCACATAAATTACAGGCAACACAACGCTCAAGCCCATCGGGGTCACGGGTTAACACGATACGCCCCCGATACCGCGGAAACAACGCAACTTGCTGTTCGGGGTATTCGACAGTATCTGCCTTAGTAAAGGTATGTTGCAGGACCGTTCCCAAGGTTTGAAATTGACTTAAAATCAGATCAATACATAGTTTGAAGCTATTCATTATCAACTCTCCATCCACAATACCAAGCCACCTGTGACCAGTAGATTGATCAAAGCCAGAGGCAGCATAAACTTCCAGCCAAAAGACATTAACTGATCATAACGGGGTCTTGGAAGTGAGGCTCTTAATAAAACAAAAAAAAGTATCCAGATTGAAGTTTTGAAACAAAACCAGAACAATGGAGGCAGGAATTCCGGCCCCAGCCATCCACCAAAAAACAACGTGACAATCATGGCTGAGCTGAGCGTGACACTCAGGTATTCACCAATAAAGAACATGCCAAATTTCATGCCAGAATATTCAATATGAAACCCTGCAATGATCTCATGTTCGGCTTCAGGCAGATCAAAGGGGGTACGGTGACTTTCAGCGACTACGGCGACAATAAATAAAAACAAGCCAAGAAATTGAGACAGACAAAACCAGCCATTACGTTGTGCTTCGACGATGTCTCGAAGATTGAATGTGCCAGAAAGCATCACTACGCCCATCAATGACAAGGCCATAAAAACTTCATAACTGATGGTTTGGGCTGCCGCACGTACCGCACCTAATAGTGCATATTTATTATTGGATGCATAACCACCGAGTACCACACTGTAGACCGAGAGAGATGATAGGGCCAGAAAATATAACAGGCCAAAATTGAAATCGATGATACCGATGCCCGGTGCAAATGGCACCACCGCAAAGGCAGTGAGAATAGTGACCATTATGATCATTGGTGCTAAAACAAAAACGGCTTTATCTGCAAAAGGTGGGATCCAGTCTTCTTTAAAGAAGATCTTGATCATATCGGCAGCGACTTGCATCAAGCCCAATGGACCTAATCTATTAGGGCCTAATCGATCTTGCCAGATGCCGATCATTCGGCGTTCGACCCAAATCAAAAGCGCTGCGACCAACATCACCGAACTTAAAATACCGATAATATCTATCCAGGTTCCTATTTGATTGATTGGCTCAGTCATTTCCGGCCTCACCATTATTCAGCCTGTGTAATTTCACTGTGGTACCACCCTCAATTACTGGCATACCGGGCAATCCTACCGGTAATCCAAGGATTCCTGTGCACAATCCGGGTAATATTTTTAGTGGCAGATGATATTGAGCGTAGCGGCTATGCAATGCTACAGGGTCATTATCGCGCATGCCTAAGTCCTGAGCCTGAGCCGGGTTTAGTGCAACATATAAATCGGGTGAACGTTGCTTAATCGCCGATGCTCCGTTACTCAACTCCTCGCTGCCAAATATATGATGCAGGGGTTGGATGACTAATTCCGAAGGTTCACGATGGGGGAGGGGTTTTGCTGGTGGGTGCCACCGACCTTTATACACTTTGTCGAATAAGCGGACACCTGGATCACCGCCTCGTAAGTGATCGCCGGATTCATCCTGAAATTTATTAACTGCCTGATTAGAATTCCAGGAGGGTGCCCAAACCCCCGGGTTTAATGCGGGCGGTCGATGACCCAGTGAACCTTCCATTGAAAAATCCAGGGCTGAATTTAAATCCTGAGGCTGTTGCTCTTCACTGACATGGATATCCGCAGTGACTGCAGTACGACCGCTGTAGCGGTGAGGCTGTCTGGGGATTTTCATGCCGTGTACTCTGTAAGCCGCATTCGGGGTCATGGCTAAAGCCGGTTCTAGTTCAGCAATAGCCTGATAGCAGGCTAAGCTGAGTTGATCAAACTGTTGCCAGTTATCTGCAGCGGCCAACGCCAGCCAACGCCAATTATGTTTAACCTGATCGCTCAGTGGCATCACGGCAAAAAACCGTTGTGCCCGTCCTTCTGAGCTGAGTAATGTGCCTTCGGTTTCAGCAAAGGATGCGGAGGGTAATAGCAGTTCAGCGCGTTCGGCTGTTGGGTTGAGGCTATGATCTATCACCACCAGGTGTTTGACACTGTCTAGCCAGTCACTGATTTCCGCGTGTTCACCGTGGCGATATAAATCATTTTCCAATACCACGACAGTGTGTATATCCCCTTTGTCCATGCGTTGTTTGGCTTCGATAAAACTCGAACCGTCAAACAGGCCCACGCCGATACTGTTTGCATCCGGTACAACCAGAGACATCATCTTATGCGATGCCGGTAGTGCCTTGATCAGGTTAGCTGCAGCTGCCAGCACTTCACTGCTATGACTTCCGGTGCCTGATATTACCAAGGGGCGCTGAGCCTTGCTCAAGACCTTGGCAACCCGTTCGACCTGCAACTGTTGCTCAGGGGTTAAATCACTGACTGATGGCGATTTACCATGTAAACGATGAGCCAATGCAAAAGCAAAACGAGCAATGGTTTCGGGGTTACCGCTGACAACCTCACTGGCAACACCGTCTAAACGCGTGCTATGACAACTGGCGATAATCAAAGGACTGTGTTGATTTTGCGCGGCTTCTCTGACCGCAGCATCAAGCCAACGTGCCAGTTGCAGTGTTTTAGCCAATGTGAACGACTCATTGCGTAAGGCCTGGCGTACGGCCAAAGCTAGACGTGGTGCGGTATTAGTGATGTCTTCACCGAGAATGATTACCGCATCAGCTGACTCAACCTGTTTTAGTGTGGCAATAGTTGCCGGCGGCTTTTTTAACAAAGCCAATACCTGTTTTATCAGGGACAGTTCCTGTAACCCCAGTCCCTGGTAAAAATTGTCTTGTCCCACTAATTGCTGCAAGGCATAATTAGCTTCCAGACTAGCTCTTGAAGAAGCAATGCCTATTATTTTCTGATCAACACACAGCTTACGCCAATGTTTTGTAATGATTTCAGGATCGCTCTGCGCTTGTTGTTTGATGAGTGCTGTGGTGATACGCTGAGAGCTATTGACAAAATCATAACCAAAGCGACCGCGATCACAAAGAAAGTAGCCGTTTACCTCTCCGTGGTAGCGATTGACAATTCGGCGGAGTTGACCATAGCGTTCCCCAGGGCTGGTATTACAGCCCAGCGAGCAATGCATACAGATTGACGGTGCTGCCTGTAAATCCCATTTACGGGTATAGTGCTGACTTAAGGTTTTATCGGTAAACACACCGGTGGGGCAAACTTCCACCAGATTGCCACTGAATTCATTTTCTAGCACGCCTGGTTCGTGACGACCGAAATAGACATTATTATGTATGCCGAGTACGTGCAGGTCATCGCCACCCGCATAATCATTGTAGAAACGAACGCAGCGGTAACAAGCGATACAGCGATTCATCTCGTGATTAATAAACGGCCCCAGATACTGATTTTGATGACTACGTTTCAAGCTTCGAAAGCGTCGGGAAGTATGGCCGGTTAACACGGTCATATCTTGCAAATGGCATTCACCGCCTTCTTCGCAAACCGGGCAATCATGCGGATGATTGGTCATTAATAATTCCAGAATATCGCTACGAAACTGTTGCGCTTCAGCGGCCTGCAATCCAATCCTTAAACCATCGCTGACCGGGGTCATACAGGCCATTACCAGACGGCCTTTGCTGTCTTCGGCATTGTGATATTGCAATACCGCACATTGTCGGCAAGAACCCACCGAACCCAGGGCAGGGTGCCAACAAAAATAGGGTAAATCCAGCCCTAGTGCTAATGCCGTTTTGAGCAGGTTGTCGCCAAGGCTGACCTGATATGCTTGACCATCTATATGCAAGGTAGCCATCAGCTGAATACTACAGTCTGTTCATTCGCCAAATACTGCTCAAAATCGGCGCTGAAATATTTTAAGGCACTTTGTAACGGCTCCATGGCTCCCGGAGCCAGCGCGCAAAAGGTATTGCCGGGGCCTAGCAAACGGGTCAGTTTTGATAAGCGTTGCAAATCTTCGGCGCTACCCTGACCTGCTAGCAAGCCTTCTAGCAGGGTGACAACCCATGGTAATCCATCTCGGCAAGGGGTACACCAGCCACAAGATTCCTGGGCAAAAAAACGTTCCAGGTTTAAAACCATGGCCACGACATTGGTTTTATTGTCCAGAATGATGAAGGTGCCGGTACCCAGTCGGCTACCGGCCAGAGCTACTGCGTCATAATCCATTGCGATATCAAGGTGTTCCGGTAACAAAAAGTCGGTGGATGCACCACCCGGTAAAAACCCTCTTAATTGATAGTCATCGAGCATCCCTCCGGCCTTATCTTCAATAATTTCTCTGGCCGTAGTGCCTAAGGGTAATTCCCAGGCACCAGGGTTTTTGACACGGCCACTAACGCCATAGAGTTTGGTTCCATTATTCTCACCTAAGCCTAAGCTTTGATACCAATCTGCGCCGTTACGTAGAATGTGTGGAACATTACAGACGGTTTCAACATTATTGACGATAGTCGGTAATCCCCAGAGACCTGAAATTTGAGGAAAGGGAGGTTTGGATCGAGGTATTGCCCGTTTTCCCTCCAAAGAATTCAATAAAGCGGTTTCTTCGCCACAAATATAACGACCGGCACTGGTGTGCAAAAATATTTCCAGATGGTATTCAGAATCTAAAATATTGTGACCTATCAAATTATTTTGATAGCTTTCCTTCAACGCTATTTGTAACCTTTTTGCTATTTCGACGTATTCACCGCGTAAAAAAATATAAGCAATACTGGCCCCTATCGCATAAGCGCTGATTACTATGCCTTCTATCAGTTGGTGGGGATCTTTTTCCATTAATAAGCGGTCTTTAAATGAACCCGGTTCCATTTCATCAGCATTCACCACAAAATATTTTTGTTTTGGCGCCTGCTCACCCATTGGCACAAAACTCCATTTCATCCCGGTTGGAAACCCGGCGCCGCCCCGGCCTCTCAAACCAGAGTCCTTGACCTGCTGCTGCACCTGTTCGGGCGAGTAATCATTAAGCACTGTGCGCAAGCCCTGATAGCCCCCTGTTTCGGTGTATTCCTGAAAGTTTGTATAATCACGTCCGGAGACAATATTTTGGGTCAGTGGCTTATCCATAATGTTTAAACATTTTTTGAATGACAGTTACAGTCAAATTACGGTGCAAGGTGTCGCCAACCATCATTACTGGCGCGTGGTCGCAATCCCCCAGACAAACAATTGGCAACAAGGTATATTGGCCATCCACTGTGGTTTCACCTACCTTGATGGCAAGACTATCGGACAGTTGTTGACAGATTTGATCACTGCCCAGCATCCAGCAACTGATACTGTCGCAATAATGGATGACTTGTTTTCCAACAGGCTGACGGTAGATCAGGTTATAAAAAGTCGCAACCCCGTCGAGTTCATCGGCTGACATGTCCAGCAATTTTGCAATGCCTTTCAAGCTGTCATCCGACACCCAGCGCCTATGTTTTTGCACAATTTTCAAAGCCTCTATAGCCGCCGCTGATTTATTGCTGTAATGCGCAACTTCCTGGTTGATTTCGTTAATTTCCTCAGTGCTCAATTCTGTCGCTTTGGATACATTAGACATTCATTACCTTCCTCACCGGTCTACATCAGCCATGACAAAATCGATACTTGCCAGAATGGGAATTAAATCCGCGATCATCAGTCCATTTGACATCAGCGGAATCATTTGCAGGTGTGGAAATGAAGGGGTGCGTATGCGGGTGCGGTAAGACATGGTGCTTCCATCGCTAGTCAAATAATAGGCATTCAAACCTTTGGTTGCCTCCACACAGACACTGGCTTCGCCTGCGGGGATCACAGGTCCCCAGCTGACGTTAAGAAAGTGTTGGATCAGGGTTTCGATATCATGCAATGCCTGATCTTTAGGGGGTGGTGTGGTTAATGCATGGCTGGCTTTATAAGGGCCTTCGGGCATATTGTCCACACATTGTTGGATGATCTTCAGGCTTTGTCGAAGTTCTTCGACTCGCACTGCACAGCGGTCATAGCTGTCGCCATAGCGCCCGGTTGGAATCTCAAAGTCAAACCATTCATATCCGGAATAGGGTCTGATTTTGCGCCAGTCCCATTCCAGACCGGTGGCTCTGAGTCCACCTCCGGTGACCCCCCACTCTATAGCCTGTTCCGTGTTATACACACCAACGCCTTGTGTGCGCTGTTTCAGAATACGGTTATCCATCACCATCTTGTCATAGTGCTTCAGACGTGCGGGTAAAAAGGCGATAAATTCCCGGATCAGGCGGTCCCAGCCCAAGGGTAGGTCCATTGCCACCCCGCCGATACGAAAAAAACTTGAATGCATGCGTGCACCGGTAATGGATTCGATGATCGAAAAGACTTTTTCCCGGTCGGCAAACATATAAAAAACGGGTGACATTTGTCCCACGTCCTGGGCAAAAGTTCCGTAAAACAACAGATGACTGGCGATGCGATAGAATTCGGAAATCATGACCCGAATGACTTTGGCCCGGTCAGGCACTTCAATACCCGCCAGTTTTTCCACCGCCAGCACATAAGGTAAGTTATTGAGTGAGCCGCCGAGGTAATCAATCCGGTCTGTATAGGGAATATAAGTGTGCCAGGATTGACGTTCGCCCATTTTTTCAGCACCGCGGTGGTGATAGCCAATATCGGGTACCGCATTAATTATTTCTTCACCATCCAGTTGTAAAGCCACCCGAAACACGCCATGTACACTGGGATGATTAGGACCTAGATTCAAAAACATAAAATCATTGTCGGCACTTTGACGTTGCATACCCCATTCTTCCGGCACAAATTGCAGGGCTTGCTGTTCTTCATCCTGGAGTTCATCGGATAAACTGAAAGGCGGCATTTGGGTTGCCCGTGCCGGATGTTCCTTACGCAAGGGATGCCCCGTCCAGTTTTGTGGCATCAGGATACGTCGCAGATTAGGATGGCCGGTAAAGGTGATGCCGAACATATCCCATACTTCACGTTCGTACCAATTTGCCATAGGCCAGAAATCACAGAGGGTGGGCAGGGTTAAGTCATCCAGGTCGAGTGCTACTTTAAAACGAATTTCGCTGTTACGCTCAAATGATAGCAGATGATAAATCACCGTAAAACTGGCAGCGGGCAAACCTTGACGGTGTACACGGACACGTTCGTCTATGGCAGTTAAATCAAATAACATTGGATACGGCTGTTTGATTTCCTGTTTAACAAAAAGAATAACGGCGGCAATTAACTCCCGGTTGATCCATAGCGTGGGTATTGCATCATGGGTTTTTTGAATATAGAACTCATGCTCACCAAACTGCTGAAACAGTTCCAGTATGATACGGGGGGTATCTGTTTTAGTTGCTTCAAGTGTTACACTCTCTGACATTTGAACTCCCAGCTATGGCTTGGAAATCGATCCGCAAGCTATTTAATATGGAAAGGATTCCTTAACTCTTTAGCTCGCATCCGTTGATCGCGTAGGGTATCGCGATGACTCACAGGAGGTGTTTGGGGTATTGGTTTTTGTTCGCCGACTACCCAGCTCAGTGGCCTTTTTTCATTGCCAATAGCCTCTTGCAACAGCATTAAGCCCTGTAACAAAGCTTCGGGCCGAGGGGGGCACCCAGGCACATAAACATCAACGGGCAGAAATTTGTCTACCCCTTGAACGACACTGTAAATATCATACATACCCCCTGAGTTGGCACAGGACCCCATTGAAATGACCCAGCGAGGTTCTAACAATTGTTCATAGAGGCGCTGCACCACAGGTGCCATCTTTCTAAATACCGTTCCTGAAATGACAATTAGATCCGCCTGACGAGGACTGCCCCGGATAACTTCTGAACCAAACCGGGCGATATCATGACGACTGGTAAAAGCTGTTGCCATTTCCACATAGCAACAGGACAAACCAAAATTAAAGGGCCAGATCGAATTTTTTCGCCCCCAGGCAACCATGTCTTCCAGATTACTCATCAAGAAATTTTCTCGAATAACCTGATCGTAGGTTCTATGCGCAAGTCTGGGGTCTGGCTCCTGCTCAGCCGGGGTAAATTTCCAGGTCATGAATCCTCCCGCCATCGTAAGGCTAACTGTTTTTTCTGAGTTTCGGTACGCCAATCCAGAGCACCGACTAACCAAAGATAAGCCAGACCTGCTGCTAATACCGTGATAAAGATGAAAATTTCAATAAAACCAGGCCAGCCGGATTCTCGAAAGGCAATAGCCCAGGCAAAGATAAATACGGCTTCAAGATCAAAAATCACAAAGAAGATGCCGATCAAATAAAAGTGTACAGAGAAACGTAATTGCGCACTGCTATTGGCGGCGGGTACGATGCCCGACTCAAATGGCTGTCCGGTGGCTCGCTCACGTCGTTTCTGGCCTAACACCCATGACATGGCAATCATTAAACCGACAATCAGAATAACACCCAGAAAGTAAAAAATTATCGGTGTGAGGTCAACATTAATGGGGGGGGCAGCAGACATGGCCTTATTCCTTCGTATGGTATTGAAGGGTTTTTTGCCTAATGCAGGATATGCACCTGCCTGAACGGGTATGACTGATGTTGTGAACATCGGGGCAGGTAATAAATGACTGTCTAGGCAACGGCATAACCCCTCCACATATCTGTATTTGGGAACTATGGTGAAAGAAAAATAGTCAGGTTACAGCGATTTCTAACGTACACCTTTTTATCGGTTAACGCAAGTTATCGACTTGTTCTGGTCGATGGCCAATTGTAAGAGGTACGAAATTAGGCGTGTGCAATGATTATGCGATCTAAAAATTTTGCGCACTGACTGGCAGCAGGAGCGTAGAAACCGCATTTAGAATGCAAAAATGGAGGGAACAATTAATCACTATGAGAACCTAATGGTTTTGACCCTATAGCGTTATTGATTTCTGTCAGTCTGAACAGTTATTTGAAATGAAAAAAGAAAAATTTGTTAAAAAGATCAAGTTACCCTTGCTGGTTTTATTGTCAAACCTACTGGCCTGCAACCCACTCACTTACACGTCTAAACCGGACATTACAGAAGCATATCTGACAGATGACTTATTTATTACTTCGGATGGTACTGAATTACCTTTAAAAAAATGGCCACCGTCCCAGCAGACCATAAAAAATGTACTGATTGCTTTACATGGATTTAATGATTACAGTAATTTCTTTCAACAGCCCGGAAATTATTTCAGTCAACAAAATATTATTTCGTATGCCTACGATCAACGAGGCTTTGGTAATACGTTGGGTTTTGGGTCATGGGCAAGTATAGAAACCTATACTTCTGATTTAGCAAGTTTTATTCAATTAGTCAGAAACAAACATCCAGGTATTCCCCTTTTTCTTTTAGGCGAAAGTATGGGCGCTGCAGTTATCATTTCTACCCTCTCTCA
>JAPYOW010000040.1:17389-19394 GCA_029937975.1 Methylococcaceae bacterium
TTTTTCTTTTAGGCGAAAGTATGGGCGCTGCAGTTATCATTTCTACCCTCTCTCAATATGATCAATTGCCCATAGCAGGCGTCATCCTGGTCGCACCTGCAGTATGGGGAAGGAAAACCATGCCCTGGTATCAAAATATGCTGTTGTGGACTTTATCCCGTACTACACCCGGGCTGGCGTTGACGACTAAGCATCTGCACATTAAACCCTCTGATAATATTGAAATGTTAAAGGCATTACATCAGGATCCGCTGGTCATCAAAGCCACCCGTATAGGAACGCTCTATGGTCTAACTAATTTAATGGATCATGCACTCTCGACTGCAAACCTTATTTCAACAAAAACGTTGTTACTTTATGGTGAAAAAGACGAAATAATCCCGAAGAAACCCATGTATCTGTTTTTACATAATTTAACCAAGGATGTAGCAGAAAACCATCATATAATTGCTTTTTATAAGAATGGCTACCATTTGTTACTACGGGATCTTGAAGCCGCTGTTCTATGGAATGATATTGATGTCTGGATAAATGCAAACACCACAGCACTGCCTTCGGGCGCTGATAAACGGGCACAACTTATGTTGGGACAATTGCGTAAGCATTAATAGCAAGTTATCGGGTAGTGAAAATATCGGGGTTTATGACGATGTATCCATGTTTTCTATAAGTTTCAAGGTATTTTCGGGGGTTTTTCCATGCTGTTCCGTTATTAACCCCTGAGTCGTATCATCATAAACCACCCTGACGAAACGGGTGAAACGCACCCGGCACTGATTTTGCAAATGTTCATTTGGGTTGTTCCACATGTCATCGATCAGTTGTTTTGCGTGTTGATGGATGATCAGTGCCATCACTTTTGGCATCTCTGGATAAGCTTCGACTATTTGACTTTTCATTTCATCAATCATCGCAAGAAACTCTTTGTAGTCTCGGGTCGTTTGCGTTTCTCGCTCTTTGACCCGTTTGAGTTGTTCGGTAAATTTTATTCTCAAAAGATCGACTTCATGCTCGGTCTGAACTCGCTTGACCGCTTTAAGCTGTTTAAGTTCTGCATTATCGAGGATAGCCTGTCGGCGAGCGGTTTTATCGCGACCGAAGGCAGATTTGAGGGAAGCCAGAAATTTTCGAATAAAATGCATGGACATGTCCTTAACTCGATGGGGATTTAATCCAGTATAGTCGTTTCGTTCACCAGTTTGGAGATGACAGCGTTTAATAAGTCGCTGTCAGTTCCGGTGACAATAGCATGAATATACAAGGTTTTATCAAAATTAAGACTTTGTAGGCAACGACCGAGCAGGTAGTGAAGTTCGTTGACCACTTGAGTATCCAGTTGTGGCTGATGAGTTTGCAGATGCTGGTTAATGTGTTGAATCAATTCTACGATGTCCTGACGGTCAGCATGCATGGAATAGTCGGAACGTTGTTTTTTAGCGCTCAGTAATAGTCTGTTTTGGCGTTGTTCAAATCGCTGTTTATGGCGAGCAATAGCGGCAGCGCCAGAAAATAACCAGATAAAACGATATAGGCAATAAAAGAATAGCAATAGGATGCTGACTAAAACAATGCCAATAAAAGCGCATAAAGTTAACAGTATATCGACCAAAAAAAAGAGGGGAAACCGGAAGTAGTTCAGCATCAACTTTTCCTTTTATGGTTTTTAGCTAATCATTGATGACAAGGGGTATTGCTTGAAGGAGCAACTTTGTTTGCTATAGAACATCAATAAATACAGGAGTTCAGACAGCTGCTGACTTTTTGCGATAATGCTTGACAACTACTCAGCCTTTTTTCCTGGTGTGCCATGTACGAGGATGAGTGCTCAGTATAATGGGTTTGAGGAATGGATGCGAGATCGGTCTGCCTGGCAATTGCTAGTCAGTATCCGTGTCACCATGGTGCCATGGTAACGAGGGGGCAGGGCAAGTTGTCTTGTTGGCTTATTAAGATTAATCGTGCTGATTAGATTGACCCAATGGATGCGGGACCTGGCATTGAAGCT
>JAPYOW010000041.1 GCA_029937975.1 Methylococcaceae bacterium
GACCATGCCCAAGAACCGCATAGTCAAGGCTCCCACAAATGGCTTGACGGCTGTCAGGGTAAAATTTCAGCCTCCCTCGCATGCTATTCGCATACTTCGGGTTGGCAAATTTACCTGCACCTTCTGCAGACTATCACCCCCTCCGGGGCTGACAGCCAAGGTTTATAGTCTAAAAATAAAAACCTGTAGAAAATGGGCAATTAATACTCAACACCATATTTCAAACGATATTGCTTAATGGTTTCCAGTGCCCCGGCTGCATGTCCTTGCTGCTCCAGGAACTCTATAATATGCGGGAGTGAAATAATGGATAACACTGGAATATTAAATTGCTTGCTGACTTCCTGAACAGCAGAACTTTCTTTCTCGCCTTTTTCTTGCCTATCCAGAGCAATTAAGACCCCAGCCGGTTCTGCTCCCATTGTGCTAATAATCTCCACCGACTCACGCACAGAGGTACCGGCTGTAATAACATCATCAATAATCAACACTTTGCCCTGTAAAGCCGCGCCGACGATCAACCCCCCTTCACCATGGTCTTTGACTTCTTTGCGATTAAATGCAAAAGGCAAGTCATGCTGCAACTGTGAGTAGGCAATAGAAGTTGCACTAGCTAAGGGTATGCCTTTATAGGCCGGACCATATAAAACATCAATGTCCAGTTTTGATGCTATCAGGGTTTGTGCGTAAAACTGTCCTAGACGACCTAATGTTTCACCACTATTAAACAAACCGGTATTAAAAAAGTAAGGACTGGTCCGTCCTGACTTCAATTTAAATTCGCCAAATTTAAGGACGCCACAGTCAAGCGCATATTGAATAAATTCTTTTTGATAATCAAGCATGTTAGTTTTTTCTACACCATTTAAAAGTTACAACGAATTATACTATTGAGGCATAAAATTTTCTAAAATGTCATCCAGAAAATTCCAGCCTTTGGCCGAACAAAAAAACCGCTTATCTTGTTTTATTAACAAACCCTGGTCCACACAAGTAGTCAATCCGGGCTCCAGTGTCATAGCCTTCAACCCGGTCATAAGCTGATAATGATCCAGGTTAAACCCTGATTTCAAACGTAATTGGTTCATTAAATATTCCAGCGGCAACTCATCTATGACCACCTCAGTGATCGTTGATTGCACATTATTTAAATATTGCTCAGGACTTTTAGGCTTTACTGTACGCAGTATTTTTTCTGGTCTGCTTATACTTAGTTTTCCATGTGCACCGGCACCTATGCCAAGATAATCACCAAATTGCCAATAATTAACATTATGCTGACACCTATCCCCTTTTTTAGCATATGCTGAAATCTCATATTGCGCATATCCTGCTTCCGCCAGCAGTTGCTGACATCGTTGTTGCCCTAAAAATATATGGTCATCAGCAGGCAGCTTGGGCGGGAATTTATGGAAATAGGTATTGGGCTCCAAAGTCAGCTGATAAAAGGAAATGTGACTGGGTTGCATGGCAATCGCAGTTTCTACATCCTTTATCATCGCTGCGCGACTTTGATCAGGTAAGCCAAACATTAAATCCAGATTCAACCGCTCAAACCCTGCTTGATGCGCAATTTCAATCGCAGTCAGTGCTTCCTCGGCAGAATGAACTCTGCCTAATCGTTGCAAATGATGAGGGTTAAAACTCTGAATGCCTATGGAAAGCCGATTAATTCCAAGTGCTCGATACGCTGCAAATTTATTACTTTCAAAGGTACCCGGGTTTGCTTCCAGGGTTATTTCCAGATCCTCTGGCAAAGTGACTAATTTAGCAATACCCGTCAACAAATCCTCAAAAGCCCCGGCTGAAAATAAACTGGGAGTACCTCCGCCTATAAAAATACTGCGAATAGTCACTGGCGTGTCAAGCAAGCGAAGGTCTTGCTGCAAGTCTTTTAATAAAACGCTAATATACTGCTGCTCGGGGGCTTCTGTTTTCAGTGCATGCGAATTAAAATCGCAATAAGGACATTTTTTAATGCACCATGGAATGTGGATATAGAGACCTAATGTATTCACAAGATATTTTCTACTGGTTCTTCAATGACAGGATTGCTTAACACCCCAATCCCTTCAATTTCAATGGTTGCTGTTTGGCCAGGTTTCATATAGCCACGCGGCTTCATTTTTACCCCAACCCCTGCCGGTGTCCCTGTGGCAATAACATCACCGGGCTCAAGAGTCATTGCCTGAGTCAAATATGCCACCATTTCATAGCAATTAAAAATCATGTGCCGGGTATTGGAATGTTGACGTAACTCATCATCAATCCATGTTTTTATGGTCAAATTATGCGGGTTTTCGATGTCGTCTGCAGTGACTATCCATGGCCCTATAGGGCCATGCGTATCAAATGATTTCCCCAGCATCCAGGTAGGCGAGCGTATCTGCCAATCACGTACTGAAACATCATTGACGATGGTATAGCCAGCAATCACCTGATAAGCATTTTCCAGTGAAACATGTTTACAACGCTTGCCAATGACCAAAGCCAGCTCACCTTCATAATCCAGTTTGTCTGATACTCGTGGCCGGTGTATCGCTTCACCGTCCGCAATAACACAAGTCTGCTGTTTGGTAAAAAAAGTAGGATATTCCGGTTTGTCTAACCCGGTTTCATTAATATGGTCCGCATAATTCAGACTGATGCCTAAAAATTTTCCAGGTTTTGGAATAGGTGCTAATAACTTGACCTCACTCAATGGAATCCGGTTGCAACCACTGTCAATTAAATTTTGTAGCTTTTCTTTAGCAGGTTCGCCCGCAGTTAGAAAATCGATCATATTACCCGGGATATCAATGCTGCCCGCACTATCAACCACCTGGTCACCTACCACCACACCAATGCGAATCAATTTTTTATAGCTAAAAGTTACTAGTTTCATTATTTATATGGGCAGTTATATGGGTTTACGAAGAACAAACCGTTAAAAAAAGATATAATATGTGGCTTTTTGAAGGATAGGATTAAAAATAAAGTATCTCAACGGTGGGTGCGGCCAAAGTCCGCTCTAAACCCTTGCCTACTACTTTACCCTTATCCCTGTAATAAGCATTGACTTATTTATCACGCTCCTATGTGAATTAGTGAGAAGTATAATGGTTTTAATTAAAAAACATAACAGTAATGACACCCGAACAGTTTAACCAATATGCTCAACAGGGTTACAATCGTATCCCTATCAGCCAAGAAGTTCTAGCCGACCTGGACACGCCCTTAAGTGCTTATCTTAAATTAGCCGATGGTGCTTATTCTTATTTGTTTGAATCTGTTCATGGTGGTGAACAATGGGGACGTTATTCAATTATTGGTTTACCTTGTAAAACCATCGTCAAAATTAATGGACACGTCATTACCCTGGAAAAACAAGGTGAATTACTGGAAAGTTTGACTCATTCACAACCTTTGGTCTGGATTGAAGAGTTTCGACAACGTTTCAAAGTCCCCGACATTGAAGGATTACCCCGGTTTAATGGCGGTCTGGTCGGTTATTTTGGCTATGAAACCATCGGTTATATTGAGCCACGCCTGAAATCCACCAATAAAGAAGACCCCATTGGCAACCCGGATATTCTGCTGATGGTTTCAGAAGAAATGCTGGTATTCGATAACCTGTCAGGCAAAGCTTTATTACTCACCCATGCTAATCCTGCCGATGACAATGCCTATGAATTAGCCTTGCAAAGACTGGATGCGCTGGCGGTTAAACTCAGAGATTTCAAACTAAAACCCAATACCCACAAAACACCTAAACAGGTCCATGAAACGGACTTTGTTTCCGGTTTTACCCAGCAAGGCTTTGAAGATGCTGTACTTAAAGCCAAAGAGTATATTGTCGCCGGAGACATTATGCAGGTTGTGCTTTCTCAGCGTATGTCAATTCCTTATACCGCGTCTCCACTGAACCTGTATCGGGCGCTACGCTGTTTAAACCCTTCACCTTATATGTATTATTTAAATCTGGATGATTTTCATATCGTCGGTTCATCGCCAGAAATTCTGGTCCGACTTGAAGATAATACGGTGACGGTAAGACCCATTGCCGGAACCAGGCCTCGCGGTGCAACAGCAGAACAAGATAACGCGCTGGAAAAAGAACTGTTAGCAGATCCCAAAGAACTGGCAGAACATCTTATGCTGATTGATTTAGGACGCAATGATGCCGGTAGAGTCTCTAAAATCGGTAGCGTTGAGCTAACCGATAAAATGATCATTGAACGCTATTCCCATGTCATGCATATTGTTTCTAATGTGACCGGTGAACTCCAAGAGGGCAAAGATGCCTTTGATGTGCTGGCAGCCACTTTTCCCGCCGGTACAGTAAGCGGCGCGCCAAAAATCCGCGCCATGGAAATTATTGATGAATTTGAACCTGTTAAGCGAGGTGTTTATTCGGGAGCAGTAGGCTATATTTCCTGGTCAGGTAATCTGGATACTGCCATTGCCATCAGAACAGCGGTCATCAAAGATCAGACACTACATATTCAAGCAGGAGCAGGGATTGTTTACGATTCAATACCCAAAAATGAATGGGATGAAACCATGAATAAAGGGCGCGCTATTTTCCGCGCAGTTGCTATGGCAGAAGCTGGACTGGAAGGAGAAAAGTCATGAGTGTAAAAGTCGTCATGATCGACAACTACGACTCCTTTACCTATAACCTGGTGCAATATTTTGGTGAGCTGGGTGCCGATGTAACGGTAGTACGTAATGATGAAGTCACGGTCGAAGATATAGAAGCCTTGTCTCCCGATAAAGTCGTCATCTCTCCCGGGCCATGCACCCCCAAAGAAGCCGGTATTTCTGTAGCAACAATTTTACAATTTGCTGGAAGATTACCGGTATTAGGCGTCTGCCTCGGGCATCAAAGTATTGGCCATGCCTTTAACGGTGATATTGTTCATGCCAAAAAAATTATGCATGGTAAAACATCCCCGGTGTATCACAACAATACCGGCGTTTTTAAGGGCTTGAACAACCCCTTTATTGCGACCCGTTACCACTCTCTGGTCATTGATCAGAATAGCTTGCCCGATTGCCTGGAAGTAACAGCCTGGACACAAGATGAAGCCGGCAATAGAGATGAAATTATGGGAGTGAAACATAAGACTATGGCGATAGAAGGTGTGCAGTTTCATCCGGAATCTATTTTGACGGAACATGGCCATGATCTGTTGCGTAACTTTTTAACACAGTAGTTCTATTTTCCCGAATCCGTAATGTCAATGCAGAGGGCGTGTTCGATGCCGTTATGAAGTCACGGATTCGAGGGTTCCTGCAGGGTAGCTAATACATACTCTGGCGGTCATGGCGAGTTAATCGGCAGGGTGTGACAGATATAATGCTGCGCCCCCAGATACTTTGTTTATTTTCCATTAAAATTAACGATTTAAGTATGAAAATTCAACAGGCACTCAATAAATTATTAAACAAGCAGGACTTGAGCTCAGCAGAAATGCACCATGTCATGCAGCTTATCATGAGTGGTGGTGCCACAGATGCTCAAATAGGGGGGTTTCTGATTGCTTTGCGCTGTAAAGGTGAAAGCATTGATGAAATAACTGCCGCAGTCCGTGTTATGCGCACATTAGCCCATAAAGTACCGGTATTCGGTGAACATATTATCGATACCTGTGGCACCGGAGGGGATGGTGCTAACACCTTCAACATTTCGACCACCTGTGCCTTTGTAGTGGCAGCGGCGGGCGGTCAAGTTGCCAAACACGGTAATCGATCTGTTTCCAGCAGTTCAGGCAGTGCTGATGTATTAGAAGCCGCCGGTGTCAATCTGGATTTATCGCCCGAACAAGTTGCACAGTGTGTCAATGAGATTGGTGTAGGATTTTTATTTGCACCTAAACTCCACAGTGCTATGAAGCATGCCATAGGCCCCCGCAAGGAAATG
The DNA here is from genome assembly GCA_029937975.1 of Methylococcaceae bacterium. Classification (GTDB taxonomy): domain Bacteria; phylum Pseudomonadota; class Gammaproteobacteria; order Methylococcales; family Methylomonadaceae; genus QPIN01. The sequence goes on from JAPYOW010000041.1 coordinate 5,906, forward strand.
GGCGTAAGAACCTTATTTAATTTAATCGGTCCCTTGTCTAATCCTGCCGGAACAGTCAATCAATTAATCGGGGTATTTTCATCGGAATGGGTAGAACCTTTAGCTCACGTATTAAAAAACCTGGGGAGCGAACACGTACTTATCGTTAATGCCGAAGATGGCCTAGATGAAATCAGTATTGCTTCGGCTTCCAACATTGCCGAATTAAAAAACGGGGTGGTTTCAACCTATCAGATAACTCCCGAACAATTTGGCATACAACGATCAAGTCTGGATTTATTGGCTGTTGATGGCGCAGCATCGAGTTTGACCCTGGTAAAAACGGTCTTAAATAATCAGCCCGGTGCGGCCCGAGATATCGTTATTTTAAATGCGGGGGCAGCGATTTATGCCGCCAATCTCACCGCTGACCTTGAAACAGGTATTGAAAAAGCCCGACAAGTCATTGCCAGTGGCGCTGCGCTGGAAAAATTTAATGCACTCATTGCATTTTCCATCAATTAACCCCTTCCATCCCAACTAAATAGTTCCCTTTTAACAATGACCGATACCCCAGATATTCTAAAAAAAATCCTTGCCAGAAAAGCTGAAGAGATCGCCAACCGTAAACAGCGAATGCCAGTGGAGAGTCTGCAAGAAATTGCCGCAGATGTGGAATCACCCCGAGGTTTTGCCGCTGCACTGCTAAGTAAAGCCCAGTCAAAAAAACCGGCCATCATTGCTGAAATAAAAAAAGCATCGCCTAGCAAGGGCGTAATCAGGGAAAACTTTAAACCCGTAGAAATTGCTCAAGATTATGCGATGAATGGCGCCAGCTGTCTTTCTGTTTTAACAGATAAGGATTTCTTTCAGGGAGCAGAAGCTTATTTGCAAATGGCCAGAGAGTCCTGTCCATTACCGGTCTTAAGAAAAGATTTCATGATTGACCCCTATCAAATCTATGAATCTCGTGCATTAGGTGCAGACTGCATCTTATTAATTGTTGCCGCTCTGGAAGATGAACAAATGCATGAGTTGGCGAATATCGCGACAGCACAAGGCATGGATGTGCTGGTAGAAACACACAATGAAAATGAACTAGAACGTGCATTAACATTAGACACCCGCTTGATAGGCGTTAATAATCGTAATTTAAGAACTTTCGAAACTTCATTGCAAACGACATTAACTCTGAAAAACAGCATCCCTGAAGATTGTCTGATTATTACAGAAAGTGGCATTCATACGCCGGAAGATATCCAGCTTATGCTGGACAATGACATTTATACTTTTTTAGTGGGAGAAGCTTTTATGAGAGCCAAATATCCCGGACAAAAAATGCGCGAACTTTTTGCTCTTTAAGCGCTAACAAAATACCTTGCAGACCCGTTTGCTTGCCGCAGTTTAAACATCCTCTGTTGACCGAATAAGCTATTCTTAAAACCTATATTATTAAGAATAGCTTGAATTCACCTGAACCTTAGCGCCTCTACACCTGCCGTTAAGCCCCCTGAATCAACACTATCCTCCCACTCTTGTAAATATCCTCTGTAACAAGCCGGGCTGGCAGGGCGTTAAAGAACCCCGCACCAGACAAAAGTATCGCCCTGTTACTTTATTGATCAAATCCAATAAAATCCCAGATTTGATTAACCACGGTCGCAGCTTTATGCTCCAGTACCGGCGGTCCATCAGGGAAATTTTCCTGATAAACTCTGGCTGCATCAGCAGCCAGATCATCTAGACCCAGTTTTGTATACGCTGCTTGCATAACTTGCAAGGCATAAGGTACTGCGGGGGTACGTTGAAACTCTTTGACCACATAACTGGCTCTATTGGCAGCAGACACATAGGCCCGGCGTTTCATATAAAAACGCGCCACATGAATTTCATACATTGCCAGGTTATTTCTTAATGACAGCATTCTCTGCTTGGCATCCGGCGCATATTTACTCTCCGGAAAACGACGTGTTAACTCTTGAAAATTATTATAGGATTCTTGTACATTACTGGGATTACGTTGAGAAGAATCTGTAGGTAAAAAACGCTCAAGAAAACCAATACCCCGGTTAAAATTGATCAATCCTTTCAAGTAGTATGCGTAATCTACATTAGGACTTCTAGGATGGATTTTAATAAAGCGATCTGTAGCAGCAATTGCCGAATCAGGGTCTTCATTTTTAAAATAGGCATAAGCGACATCCAGTTGAGTCTGGGCAGCATAATCTCCGAACGGGTAACGGGCTTCTAATGTTTCATAAAGCTTGATGGCTTTAATATAATTTTCCTTCTCCATTGCCGCTCTTGCGTTATCATGGAATTGCTTGGCATCCCAGCCCGAATACTTGCTAGTGGCCTCGCTACCTTCAAACTTAAAATTCTGCAGGGTTTCACAGCCCTGTATAATCAGGCCTAGAAAAAAAATAAAAAACGTTTTTTGTAAAAATAATCGCATATTCTTAGCAACACACTGTAAAATAAAAGGTTTTATCGCTCAATATGACAATAGCCCCTGTTCTGTTGATTGATAAGTCAAAAGTATAACTTAAATTTAACGAGGATATGGCTAAATTAACAACAATAATACCTGATGAATTGGCAGGTATGCGTCTTGATCAGTGTCTTGCCGAAGTTTTTCCAGATTATTCTCGCAGTAAACTACAGATCTGGATTAAAGCAGGGCGTGTCACTGTTAATCAAAAATTGCTTAAAGCAAAAGATAAAATCGATGGTGGTGAACAGGTCGAACTGGATGCCGAAGCCGAACAAGTTTTAGAATATGAAGCAGAAAACATTCCACTGGATATTGTTTTTGAAGATGAATCTGTATTGATTGTTAATAAACCCGCAGGATTAGTGGTCCATCCTGCCGTAGGTAATTGGCAAGGCACTTTAGTTAACGCCTTACTAAATCATGATGCATCATTAAAAACATTGCCTAGAGCGGGAATAGTTCACAGGCTGGATAAGGATACCAGTGGTCTGTTAATGGTCGCCAAGACCTTAAAAGCACATTATAGTTTATCTTCTCAATTACAGAAGAGAACCATTACCCGGGAATATTTGGCCTTAGTCAAAGGCTGGATGACCGCAGGAGGCACCGTTGAGGCCCCTTTAGGGCGACATCATACCGATCGTACACGGCATACAGTGCGTGAAGATGGCAAACATGCCGTGACTCACTACCGGCTGGAACAACGGTTTAAACGACATACTGTACTCAGAGTAAATCTGGAAACAGGACGTACCCACCAAATAAGAGTGCATATGGCACATATTCACTACCCTTTAGTGGGTGATCAGGTATATGGTGGACGTTTTCAATTACCTAACAATTGTAATCCAGATTTGGAACAGGTTTTAAGAGCCTTTAAACGACAGGCATTACACGCCACTCGCTTAGGACTGCAACACCCAGAAACCGATGAATACTGTGAATGGGAACTCCCTGTCCCTGAAGATATGGCTATTTTAATTAAAACACTGGCAGATGAAGCACTGGATTGATGCTGATTGGCCTGCCGCCCAAAACGTCCATGCGATTACCACATTACGTTCGGGAGGGGTCAGTACCAACCATTTTGCCAGTCTTAATGTTGCTGATCATGTGCATGATGAAGCAGAAAATGTACGCGATAATCGCAAAGTTATCACCCAAATGCTCAATCTTCCTGCAGAACCGGTCTGGCTACAGCAAGTGCATAGTAATCGAGTCATTCAGCTCACTCACAACACTGCGGGTCCACAGGCAGATGCCAGTTTTACCCATCAACCAGGTATAGTCTGTGCAATAGTGACAGCCGATTGCTTGCCGATTCTTTTAAGCAGCAAAGATGGCGGTATAATCGCAGCCCTCCATGCAGGTTGGAGAGGCTTGTTAAACGGTATTATTAGTCGAACTGTCAAAGCTTTAGGCAAGCAACATTTAATTGCCTGGTTAGGACCGGCTATAGGTGCCAATTGTTTTGAAGTAGGCACTGAAGTGAAAGATCAGTTTGTTAGTAAGTCGGCCATGTTTAATGCTGCCTTTACACAAAACAATCAACACCATTATTTAGCAGATATTTATCAAATAGCAAGGCTTGAACTCGAGGCATTAGGCATTACTGGTGTGTATGGGGGGGGCTTTTGTACAGTAACAGATCATCAACGATTTTATTCATATCGTCGTGATGGCGAAACAGGCCGTATGGCTACACTCATCTGGAGAGATTAGTTTTGGACTTATTGACATTAATTATCATTTTTACCGCGATAGGTGGAGTATTAAGTATTCTGGTTGCCGGAATATTTTTAATGTTACCGGAAAATGTGAGGTCAAAAATATTACCACATGGCATCAGTTTCGCAATTGGTGCATTACTAGCCGTCGCATTTTGGGGCTTGATTCCTCATGCTTTTGAAGAAGTGAAGCCTGATCAATTTCAGCTCTTATCTGGCACCATTCTGGTCGGCATACTCAGTTTTTTTGTACTGGAAAAACTATTAATCTGGCGCCATTGTCATTCCGGTTCTTGTGAAGCACATGGCGATGATGAGCATAACTCTCATGATAATCAATCAGCAGGAACATTGATTATCATTGGCGATAGTATCCATAACTTTGTTGATGGAGTACTTATTGCGGCTGCATTTTTAACCGATGTCAAATTGGGAATAGTTACCAGTTTAGCGGTTGCAGCGCATGAGATTCCACAAGAAGTTGGTGATTTTGCCATTCTTCTGCATAGTGGCTACAGCAAATCTAAAGCCTTGTTTTATAATGTACTTGCCAGCTTTACAACAGTCATTGGCGGTATTCTCGCCTATTATTTTCTGGAAGATTTACATGATGTTCTGCCGTTTTTTCTGGCATTAGCCTCATCCAGTTTTATTTATATTGCCGTGGCAGACTTAATTCCTTCATTGCATAAAAAAACTGATATAAAAACCTCATTACATCAAATCGTCTTAATTATTGCAGGCGTTCTGGTGATTGGCACCTTGCATGGTGTTGCCCATGATATTGAAATAGAACAGCATCATGAGACGTCAGCCTCTTTATAAAATATTCAGGGAACACATTACATAGTAATTACTGACAAACTAGTTTAAAATTTCGCCTCTTAGCCTACTGCGTAGGTAACTGTTTCTATAGTTAATACTAAGAAATCTATTACATAAATACCGATAAACAAAGTTAAAAAAATTCTTATGTCTACGAAGATACTTGAGCAAAAAACAGATTGCCGCACTGATACCAGTGAAGACCTAAAACAAAAAATCATTCAATATTACGATGAATGTTTCATCGATTATCGACTCTTCTGGCTGGATTCAAAAAACCTGGGTATGCATTATGGCTACTGGGATGAAGACACTAAGACCCATAGTGAATCTTTAATACATATGAATAGGGCGCTGAGTCAGGCGATTGATATTAAACCGGGTTCAAAAATATTGGATGCGGGTTGTGGTGTGGGGGGTAGCTCAATCTGGTTAGCTAAAAACTTTGATGTGGAAGTCACCGGTATTAGCTTGACAGCCTCGCAAGTGGTTCGTGCCAAAGAATATGCCAAAAAACATGGTGTTGCGGATCAGGTAGATTTTAAAGAAGCGGATTATTGTAATACCCCTTTTGCAGACGAATCTTTTGATATTGTCTGGGGCCTGGAAAGTATTTGTTATGCTGTTAATAAACAAGATTTCGTCGCTGAAGCCTACCGTCTTTTACGTAAAGGCGGACAGATCGTCGTAGCCGATGGTTTTGCCAATAAAACCGAATTTACCCCTGAAGAATGGAAGTATATCGTAGCCTTTCTTGATGGCTGTGTCTTACCTAATTTTGCGACGGTTACCGAATTTCAAAATGCGATGGAAAATTGCCAATTTAACGATATTAATTATCGTGATATTACTAAAGAAACCTTGCCTTCTTCTGAAATTTTATATAAAAAATCAAAACAGACTTATCCTATAGAAAGAATACTGCGATGGCTGAAAATCAGAACCGCCAGCCAAACAGCTAACTACTACGCGGCAGAAAGTCAGTATCAGATTTTTAAACAGGGTTTAGCCGGCTATGGTATTTTTAACGGCACGAAATAAGCTTTGATATAAATGCCAATGTCTTCATATCACAAGGCATTGGCTTTATTCTTGTTTAATAGCTAAGCCTAGCGACTTCCCTTTTCCTACCGTAGGAGTTCCATTGCTTATACAAGTATCAAATGTGAGCTTTGAGTACCCGGGTTTTCGCGCATTAAATAATATTTCATTCGCTATTCCTTCCGGTAGTATTACTGCCTTGGTAGGGCCTAACGGAGCCGGTAAAACCACGCTGCTTCGTTGCTTATCTGCGTTAGAACAACCCTTATCTGGATCCATTATCATTGATGAGATTGATATACTTGAATAACCTAGACTGTGCCATCGAAAAATAGGTTATCTCTCCGACTTTTTTAGGCTGGCATGCAAACCCTGGTCATTACTTTTCTGCTGGTTCAACGCTGGCAAAATCGAGTTGCCATGCTTGTCTAAAATGATAATATAATCAATAATTGGTTTGCTACACTAATGGGTAATCACATCCCCCTATCTTTTACAAAATTTAATTCAAATTACCTAAAACCTGATTTTTTAGCTACTTTAGCTACCATATTGTTTATCTTATCAAAATCCATAAATAAGTAATTGACAGCATGGTTAGTTGTATGATTATAGTAACTGGCTGCACAACTAATTATGTAGCTTTACAATAATTATAAAAACGAGGATTGCTATGGAGTTATTTACAACATCACTTGGGTTTGAAATGCTGCTAAGGTGGGGGCATTTCATGGCAGGCGTTGCCTGGATAGGTTTACTGTATTATTTTAATTTTGTACAAACAGAATATTTTAAAGAAGCTGATGCCGCATCAAAATCAGATGCCATACAAAAACTAGTTCCCCGCGCTTTATGGTGGTTCCGCTGGGGGGCCATGTTCACACTAGTTACAGGACTGGGTATTTTTGCTATTCGTGGAGGCGCTATGTCCATGGATATCTATATCGGTGCATTACTCGGTATATTTATGTTTTTAAATGTCTGGTTAATCATTTGGCCTAACCAGCAAATTGTTATTGCCTCTGCGACTCAAGTGTCTGATGGTGGCGAAGCTATACCCGAAGCAGCAGGTGCATTAGCGACTGCTGGTTTAGCATCAAGAACTAACACTTTATTTTCAATTCCTATGCTATTTTTTATGGGAGCATCCTCGCATTATCCACATAGCTTCAGTCTTCTAGCATTTTTAGTGGCTGTTATCGTCATTGTCGCTTTACAATACAATGGTGCTTATCCTGCTATTAAACATCTAGATATAGTGAAAAAATGTCAGACCATAAAAGTCTTAGATAAACAACTACCTGAAGGTGGCGTTCTAGCACCTTACGCCAGTATTAAAGGCGTTATCCAATGCGGTGCGGGTTTAACCGTTGTTCTATTTCTTATTTTAGATATCTTATAGGTGTTATTTTGTTCCCATGCTTCCTGCATGGGAACATCTACTCAGGCTTTATTTCCCATGTAACACTTTATCGGAGTCGGAAAACGTGCCCTGATGATTCCCTTTTAAGCATTTCATCAAGTGTGTTAAATAGTTAGCCCATGCAAACCTTTCCTATGGCCGCGCATTCACTGATAAACTGAAATGTATCGCGTTGCCACCATCAGTATCCCAGCCAGCCATAAACCTTAATAAACCCAGACATTAGCCCCCCGCAGACTACTGATATTGATTCATCTACATCAATAGCCTGAATATTTAATGCCTGTCATAATTTTGTATAAAATCTAAATTCAGCTTTATTCCGCTACTCCGGGGATATTGCCATGACTGCGCCCTGACATATTTTCTGCTGTCCACATTCCATCATCAGGGCCATCTTCGACCCTCGCTTTGTTATCAGGTTTTTTTCACCCGCAGTCGCTACTCATACCGCGATGACTTCCCATGTAGCTGGCCAGAGTCAGTTGAGCACAATTATTTAAATACTGTACTCAACAGCCCACAAGATGCGCAAGCTACACGCGCCTGCATCTACATCAACGAACACGATAGGCTGTGTTATTGAAATAGCAGATGATTACCAGCTGAGTCCCAAGGTCATAAATAACACAAGCAATAAAAATGTCGTCGCATTTTGAAAAATCTCGTCCCAGTCATAATCTTTTTTTTCATCCATTAATATTTCAATTCTGTTATTTATCTGGTCTTGCATATGAATATGAGTGATCATGACTTTTCCTCGCTGTATTATTTATTTTCGGATTATTTATAACTTCTCATTTGTCCTACTAAAACACCTTGAATTTCTACCTGTTTAGGGTGAAAACGCATGGCTTGCATATGTTTGTTGGCTGGAATTAAAACGGTTTCATGGGGATATTGTTCAATATACTTCAGCGTTGCATCGGCCTTATCTATTAACGCCACCACAATCTGGCCATTGCTGGCATAACTTTGCTGTTCAATAATGACCCAATCACCATCGAAAATGCCATCATCAATCATTGAATCTCCTTTGACTTGAAGAATGTAACAGGGCTTATCTGTTTTAATTTCATCCGGAACATTCATGTAACGAATGTTTTCTAATGCTTCTATGGGCATTCCAGCGGCGATGGCTCCAACAAAAGGGGTACCTGTTTCTGATGCTACGGTATTTTCTGCTAAGCATTGTGCGGTTAGACGTACACCACGTTGTCTACGATTGAGGGCTTCGATATAACCGGCATTAATCAGCTCTTGAATATGTTTATGTAAAGACCCTCTGGACTTTAATCCCATTGCCAAGCACAATTCATCCAGAGTCGGTGGTTGTAAAAATTGATCTTGATTTTCGAGTAGAAAATCTAAAACTTGTTGTTGTTTTCTGGTCAGGTGATATATGTTTTGCATATTAGTTCTCTATTCGTTTTCGTTAATACTATAACAAGAACAAAAGGAGAACAAGTATTTATTTGCATTTTCTCCACCATTTACTAGATTATGCCTGTAAGCATTTAATTAATAAGAGTTATCATGTCTATTTATAAAGAAATAAAAACCCTGCATGATGACATGCGTTTGTGGCGACAAACCTTGCATCAATATCCAGAAACCGCGTTTGAAGAAACAAAAACAGCAAAATTTATTGTAGAACTACTGACCAGCTTTGGACTTGAAGTTCACCAGGGCCTAGGAAAAACAGGGGTTGTAGCCAGTTTATCGCTAGGAAATAGTGATAAAAAAATAGCATTGCGCGCTGATATGGATGCCTTGTTTATTGCTGAAAAAAACCAATTCTCCTATAAATCACAGCATGAAGGCATCATGCATGCCTGTGGACATGATGGTCACTCCGCTATGCTGTTGGGAGCAGCTCATTATTTATCAACGTATGCCGATTTTAATGGCACTGTCTATTTTATTTTTCAACCTGCGGAAGAGGGGCGTGCGGGTGCTAAACAAATGATAGAGGATGGATTATTTGATCTTTTTCCTGCCGACTGTGTGTTTGGCTTACATAATTTTCCCGACATACCTGCTGGCCACTTTGCCATTAAAACAGGGCCAATGATGGCGGCTTTTGATTGTTTTGAGATCACTTTGTCAGGACAGGCGACCCATGCAGCAATGCCTCATCTGGGTAATGATGTGTTTGTGGCCACAGCTCAACTGATCAATGCCTTGCAAACTATTGTGAGCAGAAATGTTGATCCGGCTGATTCTGCAGTGCTGAGTATCACCCAGATACACGGAGGAAATACCTGGAATGCATTACCAGAATCGGTATTGATAAGAGGTACTTTTCGATGCTTTAATCAGGCGGTACAACAATTGATTACACGCCGAATCAAGCAACTAGCGCAATCGACAGCTGACAGTTTTAGCTTATCCGCACAAATTTTAATTAATCCTGAAAACCCGGGATACCCCGTCACCCATAATTCGCCATCAGCAACTGATATTGCAATCAACGTTGCACAACAATTGGTAGGCAGCGATCAGGTGAACCTTAACCCCGTGCCTAGCATGGGCTCGGAAGATTTTTCTTTTATGCTGCAAGAAAAGCCCGGCTGTTATGTCTGGTTAGGAAATGGTTCTTCTGAAGGTGACTGTTTGTTGCACAACCCCCACTATGATTTTAATGATGAAATTTTAACTGTAGGGGCAAGCTATTGGGTTAAATTAGTTGAAACTATCCTGCAATAGATAGCTTCGTTCTATATTGTCAATTTGCGGGTGAAGCAAACATCTTCACAAAAGGGGGGGTAGTTTGCACGCAACCTGCCACATCAGCTAACACGGCTTTGCTGGCAACGGTGCGTAGAGTTACAGACATTAATTATTTTTTATAAACCACTGCTGCTTTGCCTGGCGCGCTGATTATTTCACCAATAGCAAAGACCGTTTCACCCTGCGCTGTTAACAGCTTCATGGTTTCAGCCTCATCTTTAGCATCGACACAAACAATCATTCCGATGCCACAATTAAAAGTGATTAACATATCTTTTTGAGAAACATTACCCTGTCTTTGCAACCATTTAAAAATGTCAGGAAACTGCCAACTGCTTAAATCTATCTCGGCATGCAACCCTTCGGGTAAAACTCTGGGCAGGTTTTCGGTTAGCCCGCCTCCGGTAATATGTGCCAAGGCATGCACGGGTACCGTTTTTAACAACTCTAGCAATGATTTCACATAGATTTTTGTAGGCTTAAGCAGCGCTTCACCTAAAGACATATTATTTATTGTGTCAGATAAAGACACTTGCTCTTTGTCCAGGATTTTTCGAATTAAGGAATAACCATTCGAGTGGGGACCCGAAGAAGCAATACCGATTAATTTATCCCCAGCTTTAACCTGTTTGCCATCCGATATCTTATCCTTTTCTACGATGCCGACACAAAACCCAGCAAGATCATAGTCGCCTGCTGAATACATGCCTGGCATTTCAGCTGTTTCTCCACCGACTAAAGCGGCACCAGCTAATTCACAACCTTTACCAATGCCTTTGACTACAGACGCTGCAGTATCAACATCCAGTTTTCCCGTTGCATAATAATCAAGAAAAAACAGCGGTTCCGCGCCTAAAACCACAATATCATTAACACACATAGCGACCAGATCTATCCCAATCGTGTCATGAATACCTAATTCGACAGCTAATTTTAATTTCGTTCCGACCCCATCTGTGCCTGAAACCAATATAGGGTTTTTATAACGATCCAGAGGCAATTCAAACAACGAACCAAAGCCACCTAATCCAGACATTACACCTGGTCGGCGTGTTTTGGCAGCTATAGGTTTAATACGCTCAACCAGATCATTACCTGCTTCGATATCAACGCCGGCACTTTTATAATCCAGGCTTTCTTGATTTTGTTGGCTCAATGTAATTTTCTCTTGCTAAAGTTAATGGTAAATCAACCGATATTGTACAAGACATCCCTCTATTTGTGTAAACCTTAATATATCAGTTAACCCCGGTTCTGTGAATAATAGGGCAAAACACCAGAAACGGCTAGCATTGAACACCATCGCCCCTTGTCGATAAAGATTCTGCTGGGCGTTTCTACCCCTATCTGCACAACACTGTGAAGCTGATATGACTTATCTCATCAGGTGATAAATGACTATTTTAATCAGATTTATGCCTCCATTGCGGATTGACCGCCTTTACCTGCAACGAAGTGATTCAGGTCACGGAGCTCAATATGTTTTTTAGCGTCATACTGCTTTGCTTGACACTTTATTGCCAAAGTCTCATAGCCATTGAAGTTAATCGCTTATATGAGGCCGCTGTGATGGCTGAAAGTGCCTCACTTAAGCACAGGCCAGCGGCTATTCAACAAGCATTAAAAATTGTGCTGACCCGTATTTTGGTGGGCCCGCATATTTTAGACAATGCCACTGTACAAGGGATTCTGGCAGATTCTGAATACTATGTCCGTGAATTCCAATATTCCCTGGCGCCTTCACCTGTCAAACATAATCATCACGCAAGATTGCTTCGCGTGGTATTCAATGAAAAATTATTAGTCGACACATTGCGGCCAGGTCAACTGCAATTCTGGAATGAAATTAGAACCAGGACTTTACTATGGTTAGTGATCGAAGAACATGGCAAGCGGCAATTTTTTGATGCCCGTTTCATGCCAGAGGTTGATGCGGCAATAATCAAAGCCGCGAAACACAAAGCCTTACCTATTCTGTATCCTATGCGAGACCTTAAAGAACAACGCATATTATCCATCAGTGATGTGTTGAGTGCGTATCCAGCACACTTACTGGCAGTCTCCTTACGCTATGATGTAGTTTCGACACTGGCTGGAAAACTATCGAAAAAAGACCAATGCTGGACAGCTGAATGGACTTTATATTTTGATCACAAAATTACACAGTGGTACAGCCCCTGTGGATTGATCGATGCCATTACTTTACATGGGTTTCAAGGTGTTTATGATTATTTATCAACCTACTATGCCGTGAAACCCAATACACAGGCACTGGCCTCTACCATTATCAAAATCACTAATATTAACAGTATATCTGCCTTAGAGCGTGTGTCCGATTATCTGGAATCACTGGCGATAGTCAGTACAGCCAACTGGATTGGCCAACAGGGGAAATATAATCTGTATCGCCTGTTTTTTCTGGGAAAACAGGGTCAACTGAGTCATCAACTCATAAAAGATGCGGTATTAACGACTGAAAATACTTCTGGTAAAAATAACAACAACGTCAGCTACCAGTTAATATTGACGGTACATTGAATAAGTTGCTTGAAATGCTACTGAAAAATGATTACAGTCACGGTGCTAATGACAGAAAAAGCTTGAGGCTAAAAATGAAAATAATAAAAAATTTGAAATATAGCATAATTTTAGGGCTATTTTTTGCAGGGTCTGCCTCTGCATTTGAAAATGCAGGTGGCCCAAGGAATTATTGTAAACCAGCAAAATTTAGAGATTTTTCCCCACCAGAACGTGTTCACAACCAACCCTTTATTGAGGTAGCGCCTGAATCCATAATCTCTGTTAAAGCAGTTGGGTCCATTGACCCATCATCTATTCGTGTTTTTGCAAAAAAGATAGCATTAAAGCCTACGATTGTGGATAAAATAAACTTTTTTCAAATAACCGCTAAACTGCCTGCCGAACTACGCAGTGGCTATGCCCGCATTGATTTAATTGCCCAGGCAGATTTGGGAGCGTGTATTGGCAAAGATGGCTGGTTAATTAAAATAAAAGAAACCGTAGAGCCTCCTGTTTCCGATGATCCCGTCACCACAGACGCACCCCTCGCAACTGAAAACCCTGCCCCAGCGCCTGAATAACATCTTTTAAGGCAAAGGACTAAGCCCCTTTGCCTTCATCCAGCACATCAGTTACCTCTCGATGACAGAGCACACTGTTAATGCTGCTCTTAACGGCTATAGCCGTTAAATCAATACCGTATTTTATTTGTTTGCAT
>JAPYOW010000042.1 GCA_029937975.1 Methylococcaceae bacterium
AGAGGGGAAATTTATGGAAATTTTTGCGATAGTAGTTTTTGGTTTTGCTGTTTTGATGGTGTCGTGTTTTTCAAATTATAGATGCGCCGAAAGCCTCTTATGAAGTTAATGATCTTGATCTGGCTATTCTTAATTTGGTCATGACCAATATTCGTACTGTGATGGGTGAGGATTGCCCGGTAGGCGTTAAAGTGGAAGTAGCTAAGGGACGTTTAAGCAGGGCGCGAAAGTTTTGCCTACAGGGAAGTAGCTAAGGGACGTAAGCAGGATGCGGGCAGACATTGCCTAGGATTAGAGTAAAACCTTTAAGTTACTCTGCGCGGTGGTGGTTAAGGATAAAACTGAAATATCATATTGCAGAGCGAACTTTGGTCGGCTCTACAATATGTCTTATTTTGCTTTACTTCACTAAACTCAATAAAATCCCTGCAGCCACTGCAGAACCAATGACACCCGCGACATTTGGTCCCATAGCATGCATTAGCAGGTAGTTATGGGGATTACTTTCCAGACCGACTTTGTTGGCAACACGTGCAGCCATCGGTACGGCTGAAACCCCGGCAGCACCAATTAATGGGTTAATAGGGGTTTTACTGAATTTATTCATCACTTTTGCCATCAGTACACCACAGGCTGTACCGATACTGAATGCAATAGCGCCCAGTGCTAGAATACCCAAGGTTTCTGCCTTAAGAAAGGCTTCTGCATTGAGTTTTGAGCCTACCGCCAAACCTAAAAAGATAGTGACAATATTGATCAATTCATTTTGTGCTGTTTTACTTAACCGTTCAACCACACCACAGCTATTCATCAAGTTACCCAGACAGAACATGCCGACTAGCGGTGCAGCAGAGGGAATCAACAGGGCGCAAAGGGTCAGTAGCATTAAGGGGAAAATAATTTTTTCAATGGGACTGACGTAACGCAGTTGCTGCATTTCAATTTTGCGTTCATCTTCGGTGGTTAACAGACGCATGATGGGGGGCTGAATCAGTGGAACCAGAGCCATGTAGGAGTATGCAGCAACCGCAATGGCACCCAGTAATTCAGGCGCCAGTTTGGAGGCAACATAGATCGCGGTGGGGCCATCTGCACCGCCAATGATAGCTATAGCGGCTGCGTCTTTTAGAGAAAACTCCATCCCCGGGATCATGTTAAGTGCCAACGCACCTAATAAGGTGGCAAATATACCAAATTGGGCGGCAGCCCCTAAAAACAGGGTTTTAGGGTTGGCTAACATAGGGCCGAAATCAGTCATTGCTCCCACACCCATAAAAATGAGTAAGGGAAAAATACCTGTTTTTATGCCGCCATACAAATAGTGCAAAATGCCGCCAGGCTCTGCTATTCCGGCTACCGGAATATTGCTGAGAATGGCGCCAAAACCGATAGGGAGTAATAATAACGGCTCGAATCCTTTTTTAATGGCAAGATAAAGGAGTAAAAAGCCAATCAGCATCATAAATGCCTGCGGTCCGGTAAAGGTATATAGCCCTGTGCTTTCCCATAAAGCGAGTAGATTTTCCATAAGTGTCTGTTATAAGGTGATCAAGGTTTCGCCAACAGCAACAGCATCACCTTCTTTAATATTAACGGTACTGACAGTGCCGGTAATTCTGGAGCGAACTTCAGTTTCCATTTTCATGGCTTCCATGATAACAACCACGTCATCTTGAGCAATATGTGTACCCGGGCTTACATTCACTTTGAGTATAATGCCAGCCATGGGTGACGCAATCACTTCGCCTTGGGGCACTTTCGATGTGGCAACAGCGGCATCGTTCGTTTGTTGTACTTTAATGTTTGATCCGCCGGGGCCGACAACCACATTATAACTTCTACCATCTACGTTAACTGCGTAGGTTTCTGCAGGCGTATCAAGGTTTGCCGCCTGTTGGGTATTCGCAGCGGCAAAAGCCTTAGCATCGGGGGCGGCTTCAAAAGCATCAGGATTATTGCGGTTGACAATAAATTTCCAGCCAACCTGTGCAAAAAGGCCATTAATTAACGCATCTTCTTCCAGGTTTTCAGACAGAGATATACCTTCAGCTTTGGCTTTTTCCTCAACCTCAGCGACCAATTTATGCATTTCTGGTTCTAAAAGATCGGCTGGGCGGCAGGTAATAGCGCTGGCACCCTGCAGTACGCGTTCTTGCAATTCTTTATTCAGTGGGGCGGGCGACGCACCATATTCACCTTTTAATACGCCGGCGGTTTCTTTGGTAATGGTTTTGTAACGCTCACCGGCAATAACATTCATTACTGCCTGTGTACCTACAATTTGAGAGGTGGGGGTGACAAGAGGGATGAAGCCCAGGTCTTTGCGAACTCGGGGGATTTCTTCCAGCACGGCATCGAATTTATCAGCCGCTCCTTGTTCTTTTAGCTGGTTTTCCATGTTGGTTAGCATGCCGCCCGGTACCTGGGAGGTCAATATTCGACTATCAACCCCTTTTAGGCTGCCTTCAAATTGAGCATATTTCTTTCTGACCTCTCTGAAATAGAGGGCAATATCTTCCATTTTCGCCAAATCCAGACCGGTGTCACGTGCCTGATCTTCAAAGCAGGCAATAATAGTTTCGGTAGGGCTGTGTCCATAAGTCATACTTAGGGAAGAAATAGCGGTATCTACATTATCAATACCGGCTTCGGCCGCTTTGATAATGGTCGGCACGCTGAGTCCTGTCGTGGCATGGCATTGCATGTGAATAGGGATGCTGGTTGCCTGTTTTAATTTAGTGACTAATTCAAACGCGTCATAAGGTTTTAATAAGCCCGCCATATCTTTAATACAGATAGAGTGAGCGCCCATGTCTTCAATTTGTTTGCCTTGTATGACCCATTTATCAATCGTATGGACCGGGCTGGTAGTATAGGAAATCGTTCCTTGTGCATGAGCATCGGTATTCAGTACGGCTTTAACGGCTTGTTCGATATTACGCATATCGTTCATGGCATCAAAAATACGAAAAACGTCAATTCCGTTAACAACGCAACGTTCTACAAATTTGTCGACGACATCATCGGCATAATGCCGATAACCTAAAATATTTTGGCCGCGAAGTAACATTTGTTGCGGTGTTTTTGGCATTGCCGCTTTTAATAAACGTAATCTTTCCCAAGGGTCTTCCCCTAGATATCTAATGCAAGCATCAAATGTTGCTCCGCCCCAAGATTCAATCGACCAATAACCAATTTGATCGAGTTGTTCGCAAATGGGTAACATATCTTCAATGCGCAACCGTGTTGCTAGTATCGATTGATGCGCGTCACGCAAGACGACTTCAGTTATCCCTAAGGGCTTTTTAGGTTCTGCCACAATTTTCTCCTATGACTTTTTGGGTCAATTCATTAAATGTGCTTGCTTTATGAGTAAGCTTTATTTGTATTTACTACGGTATTGATGGACCGCAGCACTTATAGCAGCAATCACACCAGCATTAGTATGGCTGGTTGATGCAGATGTACTAGGTGCAGTGCTTATGGGCGGTTCTGGTAAGAATCGTTGCACTCCCCAGGTCATGATATTAACCAGCAAAACTAGCAATGCTAAAAAGGCAAAGACGATGACCATACCAATGACCATCAGTTCAACACCTGCGCTCATCATTTCATTCATGACTATTCTCTAAAGAAGCAATAAAACGGCACATTATAACATAACTTTTTATTCACTTTTTTTCACTATGCAGTGGATCAAGTCGGGCGTAAAATATGGTCTGAACAATGAATCAAGAGGAGGGCCAATGCCCCGTTATTCACACACTGAACAGCAGTGGAAGGAAAAACTAACACCGGAACAATTTGCAATTTGTAGAATGAAAGGCACAGAAAGACCCTTTTCCGGGAAATATACCGACTCTAAGAAAAAAGGGATTTATCATTGTGTTTGTTGTGGCAGCGGCCTCTTCGATTCTGTGGAAAAATTTGATTCAGGTTCAGGTTGGCCCAGTTTCTGGGATGTTATCAACAGTGAAAAGATTACTGAGAATGTAGACGAAACGCATGGCATGAGGCGCGTCGAGGTGACTTGCCAGGCGTGTGATGCACATTTAGGACATGTTTTTGAAGATGGACCCCAGCCGACAGGTTTACGGTATTGTATAAATTCAGCCGCATTGAAACTCGTAGAAAAACCCTGACGACACGGTCCCGTTACCTCCGAGGATTTATTTTTATGCCCACACAGAACAAGCTAGACGAGTAGAGTAGTAATGACAGCACATAATCAAGTTACAGATTTACTGAAATTTATTGATAACAGCCCCAGTGCCTTTCATGCGGTTAAAAGCATCGCAGACCAATTGGCTCAATCTGATTTTGAGTGTTTAGATGAAAAACAAAAATGGGTGTTAAAACCCGGCGGTCGTTATTATGTGATCAGAGATGATTCGTCTATTATTTTTTTTGTGGCCGGGCATAAGCCCTTAGTTGAAACAGGGTATAAGATTTTAGGCGCACATACTGATTCACCCGGGTTGAAAATAAAGCCTAACCCTGTCATCAACAGCGATGGACTGCTCAGGCTTGGCGTAGAAGTCTATGGCGGACCCATTTTGGCAACGTTTACGGATAGAGATTTAAGTATAGCGGGCAGAATCAGCTATAAAACAGCGGAAGGTTCGATTGCCAGTCAACTGATTCGTTTTGAACAGCCTTTGATACGCTTACCTAACCTTGCCATTCATATGAATAGAACCGTGAATGAGGAAGGCCTGAAGCTGCATAAGCAAAATGAATTGCCGTTAATCCTGTCGACTATGATTGCAGAGCAGCTATCGCCTGATTTTTTCAAACAATTACTGGCAGAAAAAGCGTCGGCGATTAAGCCCGAACAGATGGTATCTTGGGAATTAAATGTCTACGATACTCAAGCCGGTGTTTTTTGGGGAAATGAACAGCAGTTCTATACCAATAGTCAGCTCGATAATCTGGCTTCCTGTCATGCGGGGTTGCAAGCATTTTTAGACGCATCGGTATTACAGTCCGAGTACACCAGGGTTTGTGCATTTTTTGATCATGAAGAAATTGGTAGCGAAAGTACCAAAGGTGCTGACGGTAGTTTTTTACCCGATATTTTACAACGCATGGCATTAGCCTTAAATGTGGATCGTGAGGGTTATCAGCGTGCCCTGGCACACAGCTTTATGATTAGCGCAGATATGGCACATGCCTATCAGCCTAATTTTCCCGCAGCTTATGAGCCAGAACATAAAGTCAGAGTGAATAAAGGTCCTGTGATTAAAATCAATGCCAATCAAAGGTACAGTTCAGAAAGCATTTCTGCCGCACTGTTTATCAACTGGTGTGAACAGGCGGGTGTGCCTTATCAATCCTATTCGCATCGCACTGATATTCCTTGCGGTAGCACGATTGGACCCATGACTTCAGCAAAGCTGGGCATCAGAACAGTGGATGTGGGGAACCCCATGTGGGCTATGCACAGTATTAGAGAAAGCGCCGGTGTGCTTGATCATGCCTACATGATTAAAGTCTTGCGTTGTTTTTTTTCTGCTACTACTTAGAAATAATGATTCACTGTTGAACAATATACTGCCATTCGATGGCGAACTGTATTTAGTTAAAGGCTTTTATACAGCACAACAGACACAGCAATTGTTCAGTACCTTACTGCAAGACCTGGCCTGGCAAGAAGAAAAGATCTTTATTTATGGTCGATGGGTAAAAGTACCGCGCTTAATGTGTTGGTATGGCGACGAAAATGCTTTCTATCAATATTCCGGTGTGAATCATCAAGCTTTACCCTGGACAGAGATATTACTAGCCATCAGGCATAAGATAGAGTCAGTCTATCCCTGTACCTTTAATAGTGTAATGGCGAATCTCTACCGCAATGGTTCCGATTCTATGGGGTGTCATGCCGATGATGAAAAAGAGTTAGGCATAAACCCCGTCATCGCTTCACTGAGTCTGGGCGAAGAACGGCTGCTTAAATTCAGACATCAACAAAGCAAGCAAAGGCTGGATGTTATTTTAGGGCATGGCGACTTGCTTTTAATGGCAGGGGAAATCCAGCATCACTGGCGGCATGAATTACCAAAAACAAAAAAACTGAAAACTGAGCGGATCAACTTAACGTTCAGAAATATAATCAAGTGTAGTATTTGACCGTGTTTAAAGAGGGGATGGCAGGAATTGAACATCATTTAATTTTAAGGTCATACATTTCATTGATTTAACGCATTTTTGGAGGACGCTTAAAATTGCTCTCAAGACTAATTTAAATATCCAAAACCAGTCTCGTTACCATTGCAAAAACAATGTGTGATTGTTGCTTGCTTTGCCTCGACTCGACTCGACTCGCTATAGGAAAACAGGGCCTGTATTCGTTTAATAATGAGCAGCATGCGGGTATGAGGGCTGTATTTTCGCCAGGTATCTTCCATACCGTTTCGTGCTCTGCAAAAGCGGCCTGCCAGCGACTGACTGTAGGGCTTGCCAACAATAGCCCGCTTTTTGGAAGTCCATAGGGCGTTTCAATAAGACGGGTATGGTGTGGAAGAAAAATCAGGCGTGGCTTTAAGGTATTGTATGCGCTTCAGGATTGTTGCGAAGCACTGCAGTGTGGTGTGACCGGAGTGTTTAAACCGGCATTTACATGCCTTTGAATGTCGAGCCAAACGCAGAGGAGAATGGTGCGGTATCGGGTGATTTAAAACAACTCCCATATCGGTGTCATATTCTTAGGCAGCGGTGCTAAACGGCCTAGTTCTACCCATTTGTTGTCGGGGGTATGAAAATCTGAACCCACGGATGCGGCTAAATCATATTGTGTTGCATAAAGCATGGCACGTCTTATTTCATCAGGGTTACTACGGCCTGTGACGACTTCTATTCCTTGTCCTCCGGCCTCTTTAAAAAAAGATAAAAAGCGGCGCATCCAGCTGGCTGTCATTTTGTAGCGTAAGGGGTGGGCAACAACGGCAACACCGCCGGCCTGGTTAATCCAGTCAATGGCATCGTGTAAATCGGCCCATACGGTCGATACAAAAGCGGGTTTTCCCTTGCCTAAGTACTTGTCAAAAGCTTCTTGCTGGGTTGAGACATAGTTTTGCGCGAGTAAATAACTGGAAAAATGGGCGCGGGTGATCATGCCCCCTTTTGCGGCTTTGATTACCGCTTCATAGGAACCTGAAATGGATTTTTTTTCGAGTTTATTGGCGATCTTTTTAGCGCGTTCGGTTCGCAGTGTTTGCAGTTTCTGAATGCCTTGGTTTAAGTTGCTGTGTTCCGGGTCAATATTTAAACCTACAATATGGAAACATTTATTTTCCCAGGTAGTGGATAGCTCAATACCGGGTATTAATGTTATTGCATTTGAGCGGGCTGCAGTTTGAGCTTCTTGTTGCCCGTTAATGGTATCGTGATCAGTTAAAGCCAGTGAGGTTACCCCCATTGCTTTGGCGCGTTGTACTAATTCTGTTGGCGTTAATGAACCATCAGAGGCTATGGAGTGACAATGTAAGTCATAGGTTTCAATCATAATCCTAAATAAATCAGTTTTGCACGAGCTATGTGGAAGATCTGGGTGGAAAAGACCAAAATCATTCGCAGATAATGGCTAAGTCCTTATTAAGAGCTGTTTTCAGGGTCTTATGCTCCGCATTTTTCACTCATTCGTGAAGCGATTGTTTATAACCGAAAGTAACACATAGCAAAGAGTAGTCAAAGGCAAAGTTTATCACCTTTTAGGTCAAAATAAGCGACCATCTGACTTATCAATAATCTATTGATATTCACCATATAGTTTTGCATAAAGACCCTGATTTTGAATCAAAGTTTCATGTTGTCCTTGTTCACAAATTTTACCTTCTTCAAAAACATAAACATGATCTGCCTGTTTAACTGCACTGAGACGATGAGCAATGATGATAGTTGTTCTGCCCTTTAAAAACTTCGCTAAAGCATTGTGTAGTTTTTGTTCTGTTTCTGCATCTAATGCCGAAGTGGCTTCGTCCAAAATGACCACGCTGGGTTGTGCGACAATCATCCTGGCTATGGCTAGGCGTTGGCGCTGGCCTCCTGAGAGTCGCATGCCTTGTCTGCCAATCAGGGTATCCAGTCCTTGATCTAATACGGAAATGGTGCTTTCGAGTTGTGCGATTTTTAACGCATTCCATAGTGCCTGATCAGAAACCTGGCGGCCTAAGGTCAGGTTGGCTCTTATGCTGTCATTAAACAGTGCAGGATGTTGCAGCACGGTACATACATGCTCGCGAACCACCTCCAGACCAATTTTATTGATGGGAACGTCAGCATAGTAAATCATTCCCTGGTTGGGGGGGTAAAGCCCGATCAGTGTTTGTGTCAGGGTTGATTTTCCACCACCACTGGCACCGACTAATGCCACCTTTTCGCCGGCATTAATGGATAGATTAATGCCATTTAATATGGGGACATCCTTATAACTGAAGTGCAGGTTTTTAATTTGAATTGAAACGGTTTTGGCTGTTTTAAAAGGGTTGGTGATGTGAGGGTATTGCGGTTCCTGATGTAGGGCATTGAAGCTATTGAGTCGATTTAAAGCCGCTTTGGCGGCATAAAAGGCATATTGTATGCCTAGAATTTCCTGTACAGGCGACATCATAAACCACAGATAACCAAAGACCGCTAGCATCTGTCCGATACTAAGGTCTGAATACAAGACCATTAACATGGCTGTGGCACGAAAAATATCAAAGCCAAATAAAAAAACTAAAAAACTTAAACGGCTGGCCGCATCACTTTTCCATGAAAAAGCAGTAGAATGATTTTTAACTTTGAGTGCTGATTCTATGAGTTGTTGGCAATAATGTTTTTCTCTATTACTGGCGCGAATTTGCTGTATCGCTTCCAGTGTTTCGGTGAGCGATTGTTGAAAAATGCTGTAGGCGGTGTTTTCTTTGGCTTTAAGGTCTTTAATTCGGGAGCCGATTTTTTTGGCTAAATAGATCACCAGAGGGTTTAAAAATAAAATGAATAAGCCTAATTGCCAATGCATCAGTATTAAAATAAGGGCGGTGCCAAAAATTGTTAAGCTGGCGACCAATAATTTGCTGATGGTGGAGCCAATGAAGTTGTCCAGTGTGTCAAGGTCAGTCACCATGTGAGTGACAACGGCGCCAGTACCCAGGCTTTCATATTCTGACATTGAAATGACTTGTAAACGATTAATCAGCGTTTTTCGAATGCCAAAAACCACATCTTTTGAAATGCAGGTGAACTTTCGCCCTTGAATGATATTTAAAATCATGGCGATTATTCTCAGCAGTAGGCTGAGTATTAAGATGGAGGCAATATAAATAACGGGGATTTGCCATTCACTGGGGATAATCAGGTTTAGTGTTGAGGTAATAGAGGCAGGATTGTTTAATAATACTTCATCAACCAGTAATGGCATTAATAAAGGGACTGGAACACTGGCAACCGTGGCAAGGATAGCTATTATATGAGCACTAACAAGTTCTTTTTTATGTTTTAATGCGACTTGAATAATCGTATTCCAAGTGAATCGAGTCTGGCTTTTTTCGGAAAACGAAGTATGTTGGTTAGGCACTTTTGGATATCATCATTGTAAAGTAACGGTAGATTATACTCTGTGGCGTCATGTTTTCGTTTTTATATTGAGCCTGAGTATTCGTGGGTAAGTAAGATAACTTTTGGTCGCTTCGGATTGAGTCGGGTTCTGTTTGCAATGATCTGATTTTGGTGTGAAAACATTGGAATTGACGGCTATGTGCCTAAAATACCGGTTTAATCAACTGCTTGGGTTTGATAACGCTTCAGTAACGACTAGGGAATTGCAATTTTTTGTTTATGGGTTTAACGATGAAGATCTGTATAAGTATTGTTTTTGGATGTATTTTAAGTTTGTCATTACCGTTGGCGTGGGCATCTGGATTAACGTTAGAGCAACAAAGAAAGGAATTTCTGCGGCTAGAAAAATTAATTCAAAAGGGACAGGATTCATCGTTTCATCAACAAGCGGAAACCTTAAAAGGTTATCCGCTATATCCTGATCTACAATATCAATGGCTTAAAAAGCATCTGCACCAAGCCGATAAAATCAACGTTTTTTTAAAAGATTTTAAGCACACTCAATACGCTGGTTTATTGCGGTATCACTGGCAAATTTATTTGGCAAAAAATAAACAATGGAAGCAATTTCTGCAGTCTTATACTAAGAGTCATGACCCTCTGTTACAGTGTTACTACTTTAGAGCCAAATATAATGAAGGTGCTAAAAAACAAGCCTTATTGGGTGCCAGGGCATTATGGGTAGTGGGTAAGTCACAGCCTGATGAATGTGACCCACTGTTTAAAGTTTTGCAGGCATCGACGTATTTTACTGCAGAAATACGTTGGCAACGTTTTGCGGCAGCCTTGAGAAATAACAAAACGGGCTTGGCCAGATATATCCAGGGATTGATGGACTCTAATGATCAGAAAACAGCACGACTTTGGTTAAAAATCCATAAGCATCCTGAACTTATCAAAAAACCAGAGTTGCTGGATAAAAATAAGGCGCAATCGGGTTTGATATTTGCCCATGCGATAGATCGTTTGGCAAATACTCAGTATGCATTGGCAATTAAAATATGGGATGCGAGAAACAGCAGCTTTGCTATTAATAAGGCCAGGTTGCAGGCGTTAGAACAGCGATTAGCCCTGTCTTTAGCGTATCAGAGAGACCCGGGTGCTTATCATCGTTTAACCCGGCTTGAAGTGGCTGATAAAAAGACTAAAGAGTGGCGAGTCAGAGCGGCATTGCTCGAACAGAACTGGGAGCATGTTGAGCAAGCGATTGCTGATTTAAGTAAAGAAACTCAAAACAAAGATAAATGGCGATTCTGGTTGGCCAGAGCGCTGGAAAAAACACATAAAGCAAAAGCGGCGGGTTTTATTTATAATGAGTTATCTACAAATAGAAGTTTTTATGGCTATTTAGCCGCTAATAAGCTAGGAAAAGACTATCAGTTGTCAGATTATCCTATTCAGGTTAGCGAGGAATTGCTGGCAAACTTTAAGCAAACAGCGGATTTTCGTGTGGTAGCGGAGTGGCTTGTGCTTGACAGGCTTCGGGAAGCCAAAAGGCAGTGGTGGTATGCGGTTGAAAAACTAAATAAAAAACAGATTTTAATCGCTGCTAGATATGCCCAGCAACTAGATTGGACAGAAATCGCAATTTTTACTATTGCGAAAGCAAAATATTGGGATGATGTCGCTTTGCGATTTCCAATAGAGTATAAAAATATGGTGGAAAACCATGCGAAATTACGAGAAATACCGGCTACTATGATTTATGGTCTGATTAGGCGTGAAAGTGCGTTTAATGAAAAAGCGCTGTCTCCAGTCGGTGCAAGGGGTTTGATGCAAATTATGCCGGGCACAGGAAAACAAATAGCCAGGGCATTGCAAGAGCGATTGCATAATCAAACAGGCTTGTTTGATGCATCAACTAACATAAAGTATGGCGCGTATTACTATAAGCACTTGCTGGATCAATTTAATGGACGATATGTTTTGGCAGCAGCAGCGTATAACGCTGGGCCGCGGAAAGTGCAGCAATGGTTACCCGGAAAAACCCCGTTAGCAGCGGATATCTGGATTGAAATAATACCTTTTAAGGAAACCAGAGCCTACGTGTCAGCGGTTTTAACCTATGCGCTGATTTATCAGAAACGGTTGGGGTTAACCGGGTTGACAATGAAAAATTTTATCCGGGATGTTGCGCCAAGAAAAGAATGACAAAGATAACCGCCGGCTGAAACAATGGTTTAACTAAAAATTTCCGTCAGGAGATGGTGCAAGGTATAATAAATTTATTATAAGAAGAATAATTAGGTAAATATTTCATGGAAAAACAGCATAGTTTTACGCGCGAAGAATTATTAATGTCAGGACGAGGGGAATTATACGGGCCTGAAAATGCGCAACTGCCACTTCCTAATATGCTAATGATGGATCGAATAGCTCATATTTCCGATGAAGGCGGTTTGTTTGGTAAAGGCGAGATTATTGCAGAATTGGATATTACGCCTGATTTGTGGTTTTTTGATTGTCATTTTCAAGGTGATCCGGTGATGCCCGGTTGTTTAGGTCTTGATGCGATGTGGCAATTGATTGGCTTTTACTTATGTTGGGCAGGGGGCCCAGGAAAAGGTCGTGCATTAGGGTGTGGTGAAGTGAAGTTTACCGGGCAAGTGTTGCCGACAGCAAAAAAAGTTACTTATAAAATAGACCTTAAACGGGTGATTATGCGTAGATTGGTGATGGGGATTGCTGATGCCACGATGGCCGTTGATGGAAAAGTCATCTATGAAGCAAAAGATCTCAGAGTGGGTTTATTTACATCTACCAACGATTTCTAGAGGTTAAATAATGAAAAGAGTCGTAGTAACAGGTTTAGGTATAGTTTCCAGTATTGGTAATAACCGGGATGAAGTTCTGGAATCTCTCAAGTTAGGGAAATCAGGTATTGTGCATGCTGATGTCTATGCTGAAATGGGTTTTAGAAGCCATATTCATGGCGAGGTTAAAATTGACCTGAATGAATTCATAGACCGTAAAGTGAAACGCTTTATGGGCGATGGTGCTGCCTACAACTATATAGCGATGCAGCAGGCAATTGATGATTCTGGGCTGAACGAAGAGCAGGTTTCAAATTTTCGTACGGGTTTGGTCATGGGGTCTGGTGGGCCATCTACCTCAAATGTGGTGGCCGCGGCTGATATATTGAGAGAAAAAGGGGTGAGAAGGGTCGGTCCTTATATGGTGCCCCGTACTATGTCCAGTACAAATACAGCTTGTCTGGCGACTCCTTTTAAAATTAAAGGGGTGAATTACTCTATTAGCTCTGCCTGTGCAACCAGCGCGCATTGTATTGGTCATGCGATGGAACTGATACAAATGGGCAAACAGGATGTGGTGTTTGCCGGTGGTGGCGAAGAACTGCATTGGTCGTTATCGGTGTTATTTGATGCCATGGGTGCATTATCATCAAAATATAACGATACCCCCGAAACGGCATCAAGGGCGTATGATGCCACAAGAGATGGATTTGTTATTGCTGGCGGTGGCGGTGTTTTAGTCATTGAAGAACTGGAACATGCTAAAGCCCGTGGGGCCAAGATTATTGCAGAATTAGTCGGTTATGGTGCGACTTCTGATGGTTATGATATGGTTCAGCCTTCAGGAGAGGGCGCGGTTCGGTGTATGCAGCAAGCGATGGCAACGGTAAGCGGTGAAATTGACTATATCAATGCACATGGTACCAGTACACCGGTAGGTGATACCCGAGAACTTGAGGCTTTACGGCAAGTCTTTGGTGCGGATAATGTGCCTAAAGTGAGTTCTACCAAATCCTTGACCGGACACGCTTTGGGTGCTGCCGGGGTGAATGAATCCATCTACTCTTTATTGATGATGGAAGAAAACTTTTTATGTGAATCTGCTAATATCAGCCAATTGGACCCTGGCGCTGAAGGTGTTCCCATTGTCAGAGAACGCCAGGATAACCTGACATTGAATACCATTATGTCCAACAGTTTTGGTTTTGGCGGGACGAATGCCACACTTATCTTTCAACGATATAACGGTTAAAACGAATGTATTTTTTTGCATGGAAGTGAGCGTGTAATCACTTTGATGAGAATTGTAGCGCAGACTTCAGTCCGCAGCATCTTTTGTAATTGATCGCATGGCGGATTGAAGTCTGCGCTACAAATCCAACTTTTTTCCTATTCCCGATTTTGATTCTACATAGCCTCTTTTTAATTTATTTTCTGCTTTATGTCCAACCCCGTACAAAAATCCCGAACCGAGTTTAATAAACTGCAAAAACGCCTGCGTAGGAATGTAGGTGAAGCCATTGCCGATTACCAGATGATCGAAGATGGTGATAAATTGATGGTGTGTTTATCGGGGGGCAAAGATTCTTTTGTGATGCTGGATATTTTGCTGAATTTACAAAAAACAGCCCCTGTTTCATTTGAAATACTGGCGGTCAATCTTGATCAGAAGCAACCGGGTTTTCCGGAACATATTCTGCCTGCTTATTTAACATCAATAGGCGTACCATTTCATATCATTGAACATGATACCTACAGTATTGTAAAAAGGATTATTCCCGAAGGTAAAACCACCTGTAGTTTATGTTCACGTCTGCGTAGGGGAACCCTTTATGGCTTTGCCAAAGAACATGGGATCACTAAAATTGCATTGGGACACCATCGCGATGATATCCTGGAAACCTATTTTCTGAATATGTTCTTTGCTGGAAAATTAAAAGCCATGCCACCGAAACTATTGAGTGATGATAAGCAAAATATAGTTATCAGGCCTTTGGCTTATTGCAAAGAGAAAGACATCAGTCAGTTTGCTGCAATCAAGGATTTCCCTATTATTCCTTGCAATTTATGCGGGTCACAGAAAAATCTGCAACGACAAGCCATGAAAGAGATGTTGACCGGCTGGGATAAACAATTTCCTGGTCGTCTGGAGACTATTTTTGCCAGTTTAAAAAACATCGCGCCTTCGCAAATGGCGGATACCCAATTGTTTGATTTTGTGGGTCTGGAAACCAGCGACAATCATGAGCCGGGCGTTATTTCTGATGATGCAGGACTGGATATATTAGCACGCTAAGTTGCTTTACTGCTCGGCTCAAACGCATGGGTTTTTCCTTTGGGTTGCTCAATTCTATCGCTCAGGCGGATGAATTTTGTGGGTTATCAGCACTTAAGCGCTCAGGCTGAATAAGGTTTCCTGCTCAGCATTAAACCTACATGACCCTGATTAAACAAATGGCTAGACCGGGGTAAAGAGCACTTGATGATGTGCCTTAGAAAGGCACGTCATCAAAATCATCAAAACTACTGGGGCTACTCGTAGCGGCTGAGGGTTGCTGATGATTTTGTTGCGCTGGGGCAGGTTCGTTACGTTTACCCACAAGATCAACAATATTAGCGTTTAATTCCAGGCTGGTGCGGGTCGAGCCATCATTTGCCTGATATTCCCGTTGGCTTAATTCACCAGAGACAAAGACTTGTTGACCTTTTTTCAAGTAATTCTGAAAGGAACCTTCTGCTCTTTTACCCCATAAAGCCACTCTGATCCATAAAGTTTGCTGTCTGTCACCAAAGCCAATGTTATTGGCAACCGTGACATTTAAAACAGATTGTCCAGAAGGGGTTGTTCTGACTTCGGCATCTCGACCTATAGTTCCTGTAAAGCTAAACACATTACTCATTATTGTTATCTCTCCGTATTGTTTAAGGTAAGCACATTATACTCTGTTTAATTAAGAGCTAAGTGGCTCAATGATAGCTTGCCAGCAGTAGAAAAACCAGCAAAGCCAGGGGTGGGTTGTAAGGTGCTTTATTTTCAGTGTGTTGAATGCCCCGAAGCGTATAAATATGAAATTGCCGGAAAAATGACAGAGATCGAAGACTTGGCACTTGTTTAACCATTCGAGGGGGCACTATTCTGGCTGCAGGTAGAGAGTCCGGCCTTAGCCCATGTACTCAATTCGTAGCCTTTTGCAGTATTTGGCTATGGGGCTTCCTGAGCTTGCTGTGCGTAGCCGCGGTGTTTTTTGGTGGTAGGCATGCTTTTCTGGTCAAGCATGCCTGTGATGTTATGCAGAATATGCCAGTGGTGGTTGATTGGGGCATTAACGAGTTGAATGTTGCTTCTCCTGGAAGGAGAAGGGCTTGTTAGCCATTTAATAATGGATATCAACGATGTAATAAAGTGTTGGCTGAATTGTGTTCTTAACGTGCACTTCATCGTCGATGGTTTTTTTTAACATGGCTTTCGCAAGCGGTGAATCCATACTGATAAATTCTTTTTCAAAACTATGTTCATCTGGACCGACAATACGATAGCGTACTTCTGTGTTATCCGTTTTTGCAAGGGTAACCCAGGCACCAAAATAGATAAGGGTCTGGTTGTCTGGTTTATGGTTGACAATGGTCAGCGAAGGCAGGCGTGTTTGTAGAAAATGAATACGGCTATCAATGCCGCGTAATTGTTTCTTACGGTATATATATTCCGCATTTTCAGAGCGATCGCCTTCAGCGGCAGCGGCAGTAATTGCTTTCACCACACCTTTACGGTTCTCCCATAAACCTTTTAATTCAGATTCCAGGATTTGATAACCTTCAGGGGTGATATAGGGTGATGATTTTTCTTTTGGTGGTTTCCAGCGTGACATGATGGCGTATAATGTTACATTTTTTTGATTCAAGATTGATTATTATATGAAAATTTCCGACAAAATGGCTGTTTCTATTCATTATACTTTAACCAATAGTGCGGGTGAAAAGCTGGATAGCTCTCGCGGTGAAGAGCCGATGGTTTATCTACAAGGCTATGGTCAAATTATTACGGGGCTTGAGAATGCTTTAAAAGGCAAAGGGATTGGGGATAAGTTTAACACCACCATTGCCCCTGCGGATGCCTATGGTGAACTGAGGGAAGACATGCTTAAAGTGGTATCTATGTCTATGTTTGAAGGCATGGATAAAGTTGAGGTAGGTATGCAGTTTCATGCCGATGCCAATCAGGGTGTAGATGTTGTTACCGTCACCAAAATTGACGGCGACCAGGTCACGATTGATGGTAACCATCCTATGGCAGGGGAAGCATTAACCTTTGACGTTGAAGTGATGGATATTAGACCGGCAACAGCAGATGAATTAAGTCATCAACATATTCATGGTGAAGGCTGTAATCATTAATTTTTATCGGCTAAATTTTCTAAGCGGGGTTTAATCAAGCTTAGAAAGCAGGCAGCAGCGATACCAGAAGAAGCAAATAACATACACATCACCATAATCTGGTATCGGGCGGCTATGAAAGGGGAAACCCCGGATAAAATTTGACCGGTCATCATGCCCGGCAAAGCAACCAGCCCCACAGCAAGCAGAGTATTTATAGTCGGAATCATGGCGGCGTTAAAGGCATGATTTCTCGATTTAATATAACTGCCATTGTTTTTATATTCTGAATCAAAGCGTTCGGCGGCCAGGCTAATACTGGTCATTGAATTAGCCAGAATCATTCCACCTAATGGAATGATATAACGGGACTGATACCAGGGGTTTAGTTCTAAGACACCTACCACTATGACAAATAAGGTGAAGCCACTGGCAGCAATGAGTGAGAAAATGGCATTTTTCAGCCATAATCTGCGTTGCTGTTTAACAGTGCCTAAAGCTATCCAGCTTGCAAAAACCAGCATTATAGTTAGTATTAACAATGTGACTTGAACGGAGTTCGAGGCAAAAATAGCATTTAAAAAATAGCCTACTACTAATAGCTGGAGTAACATCCTACTGATGGCAATAACTGCCTGCGTGGTTTGCAGTTTCCATTTAAAGAGGATGACTAATACCAGCGCAACAGGTATTAGCGTGTAGGCCAGATTACTTAGGGGAATAGTTTGAATATTGTTCATGCGGTTTTTGGAGAGTTTATGCGATACCTGATTTTACTATGTCTGCTGGTGCCTTTTCATGCATTTGCTGAAACGTCACTATGGAAGGTGAGTAAGGCAGGTTCTGAAATATTTATTGGTGGGACTATTCATGTATTAAGTATCAGCGATTACCCTTTGCCCGAAGAGTTTGAACAAGCGTATCAACGGGCAGATATGATTGTTTTTGAAACGGATCTGGCAATCATGGCACAACCCGAAGTACAGCAGCAATTCTTACAACGGGTAATCTATCGTAATGGCAGGACCATTGAAGACTATGTACGGCCTCAAACTTATCAAATGCTGGTTGATTATGTCGCATCTACAGAATTAAGGATGGAGGCTTTAAAATCATTTAAACCGCCGTTGCTGATGATTACATTATTAATGGCCGAGCTAAATCGCCTGGGAATGGCAAATATTGGAGTAGATGATTATTTTAACCAGAAAGCAAGAATAGATGGCAAGGTGCTAGGAGAGCTCGAAAGTTTTCAGGTGGAGTTATCTGTTATCGAAAAGATGGGAAAAAATCATGAAGATGAAATGATTTTGAGTACGATTAAAGAGATGAAAGAGCTGTCTTCGGTTATGCATGAGTTGAAGCAGGCCTGGCGGTCGGGGAATTCATTTTTGCTGGAAAAAATTGGAATTTCTGATATGAAAGTAGAATATAAAGATTTGTATCAATTATTGTTAGTGAATAGAAATAAGGCCTGGATGCCTAAAATTGAAGCATTTCTGAAAACACCGGAAATAGAATTTATTTTAGTAGGCGCGCTGCATCTAGTCGGCAGTGACGGCCTTATTTCGAGATTAAGAGCAATGGGTTATAAGGTGGAGCGGTTTAAGCCTTAAGCGTGGGTCTGAGGTAGCGGTTATGAATGTCATAGGTTTTATTTTTATGGCGCTATCAATTCCTGAGAGGGTGGGCAGGGAACAAAAAGGCATGACTTTACCCGTTATAGATGTGCCGGCTATCAGGTGGCTGGGATGCTCCACTGTTAATGTGACCGGGGTGAAACGTCGTTTGGCTTGAGCTCCGGGCTTGTCGATGTCGAATTTTTACATGGCCTATAGCAGAGGGCATTGGATAAGCATGTTGCTCGCGCCAAAAGTATCGATCGCTCAATGCTTCCGAGTCCTGTTAAAACAGCGAACCGGATGCCATGCTCGCCAGGGGGAATAGAGGTGCTGAGGTCGCTAGCCGATGACACTGATTTCGCCAGTCAGGTCGCCATTCTTATGGTCGGACAAATGAGATGTCACTGATGCACTACAGAGAGGGTTGTCAGTTGCTCATCAGCGCAGTGATTTTTTTATGATATGGGACAAAAAACCGTTTGTACAGATTTAAACAAACCAAGGCTAAATCAGCAAAGTTCTGCCATAGTTCGGTGTTAACGCTCAATGTGAAATTGAACATGTAGTCATGAAGGCTGTCGAACCTGCAACGCTGAAAGCTAATGAAAATTGAGTTAAAAATGCCGATGAAGTTCCTTTTATCGACATATATTGCAGGAACAACCACCATGGAATGATGTGGGTATGTGAAACGGAATTACTTTCACCAATAAACGGGAGTCAAGGTGGAGTCATTGACCAGCAAAACCTGTGTTGCTTGTAGACTGGGTGCGCCACTTGCGAGCAAAGAAGAAGTCCATGACTTTATGCAGCAACTCCCCAACTGGGCCATTGTTGAGGAACATGAAGTAAAACGTTTAAAGCAGGTTTTCAGGTTTAACAATTTTATAGAGGCGATGGTATTTACCCAAAAAGTTGCTGACCTTGCTGAAGATGAAAATCATCATCCTGCTATTGTGACTGAATGGGGCAAAGTCACCGTTTGCTGGTGGTCACATAAAATAAAAGGC
>JAPYOW010000114.1 GCA_029937975.1 Methylococcaceae bacterium
AGCTAAAGTTGATAGAACGGGTCATGTCGGAGCTGTTGAATAACCGGTTTGTATTTTTCCGCACTGCTATTTTTTAATAAAAACAACTTGAATGAATTAAATAGTTTTGCTAATTTTATTATCTCAATTTAAATCTGTACACATATTAAAAATACCTATTTTAGTTTTTGTGCTTTGTCATATGCCCGTGATTCATGCTGTGGACATTGTTGTGAATCAATCCGTGCCTTCGTCCGGCTATTCGATTAGTACAATGAGAGCCATTTTTGCAAAGCAATTGAGTTTCTGGAGTAATGAGGAAAGAATAAAAGTATTCGTCTTGGCTGATGATCATCCATTACATAGACAATTTACCAAACAAAACCTCAACATGTTTCCTCATCAGCTCAGACGCGTATGGGACAGAAAGGTTTTTTCCGGCACGGGACACGCGCCTTATGTAGTAAAAAATGAAGAGGAAATGTTAGAGAAAGTTTCAAATACACCGAATGCAGTTGGTTACTTAAGCAATGGATTTGGTTATAAAAAAATACGGATATTTGATGAACAGTAAATTTTTGGTTCTTACTCTCGGCTTGATGATGTCTGCAATGAGTCAGGCTGACTTTTTGCCTGAAGACATTTATATTCATGGCTATTTGACTCAGGATTTTTTTCATTCATCTGATAATAATGTCAATGGACACAGTGATGATGGGATTAGTCCGGGGCGTACAGAAATTGGTTTAAATATTTCTTATCAGCCATTTGATCACTTGACATTATCAGCTCAAGGTTTATATAGACGTGCAGGGGATGTAGATAAGGGAAGTGTTAGATTGGATTATGGTCTTGCAGACTGGAGTTTATTTAATTACCCAGAGGGTCAAATAGGCATACGGGGGGGTAGAATCAAAATCCCGTTTGGTTTATATAATGACACAAGGGATGTCGCTTTTACCAACCCAACTATTTTATTACCACAAGGAATCTACTTTGACCGTTCACGTTCACTATTAACTTCTGCAGATGGGGGGGCACTTTATGCGCAACATCATACACCTTGGGGAAATTTCTCTTTTAAATTTAATGTGGGCTTCCCTTTAGGCAACCATGAAGAAATAAGGGCTACTCTTTTAACGCCTGCTGCACAAGGAACATTTAAAGCTAACCTGGCCGCTGCTACCCAACTCAAATATGAGAGCAATACGGGGGAATATGTTTTTGCTGTCAGTTATATGGATTTAAAACTGAAGTATCATCCAGTCGCGAATGATTTTCTTTCTTCAGGCTATACTACGATCAGACCTTTATTATTTTCTGCACAATATAATGGTGAAAGGTTAGGATTAACCGCCGAATATTTGTACAGATGGAATCATTCTAAGAATTTTAGGTTTTTCCCTGAGAGTAGAACTGTATCTGAAAGTTGGTTTGTGCAGGCAAGTTATCGATTTATTCCCCAGTTACAAGGTATTGTTCGTTATGAAACACTTTCAATGTCCATAGCAGACAGAAGTGGGAATCTTGCAAGTCGTGTTGGACTACCAAATCATATTGCCTATTCTGAATCCTGGATGGCAGGTTTACGTTGGGATATTACTTCATGCTGGATGTTAAGAACAGAATATCATCGCATACATGGTACAGCATGGTTATCCCAATCCGATAACCAGAATCGAGCAGCAACTCATGAAAACTGGGACTTGTATGTATTGCAACTTTCGTATAGGTTTTAAGCATGTATGAATGATAAAGGGATTTTTATAAGTTTAAAGTGGAAAATGACCCTGTTAATTAGTGTCATTTTTTTACTGCTACACAGTATGTTTTCCTATCTTATTTATCTTGATAGCTCGGAAAATCTCACTCGAAACCGTGAAAACATTCAAACCCGGAATAGACAGATTACTCGTGCCTTAATAGACGACTCATTTTTAGTGCTAGAGCAATTTACTGAATCAGTATCTGTTATTGAAACGGAGCACTACAGACGATCGGCGCTTTTTTCACAGATAAGCGCTACTCTGGATAAAAACTGGCAACAATGGCAGTTTAACTGGGGACTTGAAAGTGCAGTACTTTATAATCAAAAAGGCGTGCTGTTAAAGCAGTGGGGGGACGCATTAAAACCTAATTCAGAAACAGTGATGAGTGTTTTAATCAATGAGTCTCCCAATCATCAAATACTTTGTTCTCATGCGTGTTTTCAATTTGTTTTAATCCCTGTAATGGTTAACTCTCAAATTATAGGTACATTCGGAGTGAGTCGGTCTTTGGCTGATACTATTATTAGATATCAACGTGCAACCGATTCTGATATTGGTATTTTAATTGATGACAAGCAATTCTCTACTGATGGTGGGTCCTATAAATTATCGACTTTGACTCATGCTAAGCTAAACCATGCAATCATTAAGCAGCTACAGGAAAGTTATTTTTTTGGTGACTTGCTAGGCAAAACAAAGCATATTCTAATAAAAGATAAAACCTTTGAAATCAATGTGTTTGCTATCAATGCGGATCAAGAAAGTATAGGTGCTCCTTTTTTTATAGTGATAGATGATATTAGTGATGAATTACAAACCATCAAGAGCCAGACACAGTTAATATGGCTTTATGGCGTTGCTAGTTTGGCTTTGGCTTTATTATGCCTGTTGATAGTGGTGGTTTTTTCACTGCGACGAGTCACCCGATTGTCCGCTGCATTGCCTTTATTAGCGGAGCAAAGATATGATTGTTTTAGGCGACTGCTAGTTAATTCGACTGAGTTTTCATCAGGATATGATGAGCTGGATATATTGAATCGTATGGCATTGCAACTTGCCGAATATTTAGAAAGCCTAGAAGAAAATATTAAAAGCAGTATGCAGCAACTGCTTGAACAGGGGCAGGAATTGACGAATGAAAGGGATTTTGTTGAGCATTTGATAAATGTGGCACCAATTGTTGTTTTAACTCAAGATAGCAATGGCAGAGTTTTATCAATTAATCAGGCTGGCATTGATTCCTTTTTAATGAATAAGAGTTTAATTATTGGCAATGGATTTGATTTTTTTATACCAGAAGGAGAAGTTAATCATATTGCGCAATTAAACAGGATGCGTCAAGGACAACGGACAGAAGATTTAATCATCGATGGGGTTTTGCTTGTAAACGCAGATGAAAACTGCCATGTTTCATGGATTCATTCCGCGATTAACCCCCAAGGAAATCAAAAAGAGTTGATCATCTTGAGTTTGGCTGTTGATATTAGTGTACGAAACACAAAGAATTCACAATGTGAAATTTGGTAACTAAGCATTCTGTTCCAGACACCTAGGTAATTGGAATAATTTTTAGTTGGAATTCACCCAGGAG
>JAPYOW010000043.1:0-4200 GCA_029937975.1 Methylococcaceae bacterium
TATGTGCCTTCCATCATCCAACTCTAAAACGGGTAAAGCCCCTTTGGGGTTGATGGCTAAAAAAGTATCCTTGTGCTGTTCATTTTGACGAATATCTACCATCCTTTTATCCGCCGCTTATTTTGGCGTTAGCTCAACGACAGGGTCTTAAACTAACCGTTTACTCGGTGTACCAGGTAACGGCCTTGCAACGCTGACCAGTGTTTATTCATTTGCATATAGGCCAAGGCAGCGGTCGGCATCAGATTAT
Organism: Methylococcaceae bacterium; assembly: GCA_029937975.1. Classification (GTDB taxonomy): domain Bacteria; phylum Pseudomonadota; class Gammaproteobacteria; order Methylococcales; family Methylomonadaceae; genus QPIN01. The sequence goes on from JAPYOW010000043.1 coordinate 251, forward strand.
AGTTATCGGGCATTGGGATATGGGGAACCAGATGACTCAATAACTGTTCTAAACCTGGATTATGGCCGACCAGTAAAAGTCGTTGCACGGAGTCCGGCAGGGTGGTGAGCAGCTGAAGCAAGTCGGATAAGCTCGCCTCATAAATGTTTATATCTGTTTGAATCGATTGCACCGGAAAGTCCATGGCAAGGCATGTTATCTCGGCAGTTGTCAACGCGCGTAGAGCCGGTGAACTGATGATCAGATCCGGTTGTTGCTGTTCTTGTTTTAACCAGTTCCCTATTGCTTGCGCATCATGTTGTCCACGGGGTGATAATGGGCGATTGAAATCTATGCAATCGAGATTCCAGTCAGACTTTCCATGTCTTAAAATAAGTAGTTCTTTGTAGTCTTTCATTTAAGCACCATGAATCAAAATGACTGTTTGCGCTTTGTTTTAAGTTCTCGACTAAGTTAAACTTTACACCTTAGACCCCATTCAGTCCAATTTTAATGCTTACCACTTTATTCAATCAGTTAATTGCTAATAGTAAGAAAAGTTTTAATCGCTTTTATTACCTGAGCAGAGAGTCCCTGTTTGGTCATCACAAGCGTGATATTGTAGTGATTCATGTGGATCAGGCTTGTAATAGTCTGAAAACTACGCGGGATCAGTTTCAAGATGCTTTGCAGCAATTTAAGAATATCGTTGATGTTGACGAAACTGCATTAGATCATCGGTATTTTCTGCTTAAACGACAGTTTGAGTTTTGCCTGGCACGGTCGGATGATGTCAGTAGTCGAATAGCGATTATTGAAGAAGTGAGCGCTTCTTTGTTTAATGAATGGGATGAGGAATTAAAACAATATTCCAGTCGTGCGTTGCGCACCAAGAGTCGGCAGCAATTAAAATTATCCCGGCAACAATACAGTCGTTTGATTAAAACCATGCGTAAAGCAGAAAGTCGTATACATCCCGTTTTATCGGCCTTTAAGGATCAAGTGCTGTTTTTAAAGCATAACTTGAATGCCCAGGCGATTGCCGCACTTCAGCATGAGTTTATAGAGATAGGGGTGGATATTTCACAGTTGATAGAGGTTATGGAACTGACCATTATCGAAGCCAGTCAGTTTGTTTCAACATTAGTTGATCAAAAAACTCTGCCTTCAGCATAATTTATTTTTTGTCATGCGCATTCAATCACTTCCTACACAACTGATCAATCAAATTGCTGCCGGAGAAGTCGTCGAACGACCTTCGTCAATTGTTAAAGAATTACTTGAAAACTGCTTTGATGCCGGTGCCACTCAGATTCACATTGATGTTGAACAAGGGGGTATTCGACTCATTAAAATTCGTGATAATGGCTGTGGCATTGTTCAGGAAGATTTGCCTTTGGCGTTGTCCCGCCATGCCACCAGTAAAATTTCCAGTTTACAGGATTTAGAATGTGTATCCAGTATGGGCTTTCGTGGCGAAGCCTTACCGAGTATCAGTTCGGTGGCTCGGTTAACCTTGATATCCCGAGTAGCTGAAGCAGACTGTGCGTGGAAAGTAGCGGCAGATGGTTCAGAAAAAGATTTTGATCCGCAACCCGACCCCCATCCGCAAGGAACTACGATTGAAGTCAGGGATTTGTTTTATAACACGCCTGCCAGGCGCAAGTTTCTGAAAACGGAAAAAACCGAGTTTGCGCATATCGAAAACCTGATCAAGAAAATGGCTTTAAGTCGGTTTGATGTCGGTTTTATTCTGAACCATAATCACCGTGAGATTATGAATTTGAAACCGGCGGTGTCGGTGTTCGAACAAGAGAGTCGTATTGCCAGGATTTGCAGTTCGGCTTTTATCGAAAATGCAGTAACAATTGATTTTGAAGCTTCTGGCATGCATTTATCCGGCTGGGTGGGCTTACCCACTTTTTCACGGAGTCAGTCGGACATGCAGTTTTTTTACGTGAATGACCGGTTAATCAAAGATCGTTTAGTCACGCATGCAGTCAAACAGGCTTATAGCGATGTTCTGTTTCATGGCAGGCAGCCCGTTTTTGTACTGTATTTGAATTTAGAGCCTACTTTAGTGGATGTGAATGCCCATCCTGCTAAACTGGAAGTTCGGTTCAGGGAAGGGCGTACGGTTCACGATTTTATATTCAAAGCCTTGCATCGTTCACTTGCCGACATCAGGCCAGGACAGCAGGAGCATGAAACACAGCCGGGGAATCTGGCCGTTGAAACTTTTGTTCCCCTGCCGGCGAGTGTTGCCAGTCCTCCTTCAATGGCTAGGCAACAAACATTCAGTACCAGTAACTCTTCACCTGTGCAAACTTCGCTGCCGTTGCAGGTTGCAGAAGAAATAGACGCGTATACCGCACTTTACCCGGTCAATGCACAGAGTCTGGCAAGTTCGCCTGTTGCCCAGGAATCACAAGGGGCCCCCCCTCTGGGGTATGCCATTGCCCATCTACATAGTATTTTTATCCTGTCAGAAACTGAAAAAGGCATAATTTTGGTGGATGCACATGCCGCGCATGAGCGTGTGTCCTATGAACGGTTAAAACAGCAATATCACGCAGGTACGGTACCTACTCAACCCTTTTTGCTGCCAATTAAAATTCAGGTCAGTGCCGCGGAAGCGGAGTTAGCTGAGCAGCAGCATGAGGCTTTTTTATCATTGGGTTTTGAAATTAATCGCTCCGGGCCAGAGACTCTGGTGTTAAGGGCTAGCCCTGCATTATTGCAAAAAGAAGATATGGATAGTCTGATAAAGGATATTTTGGCGGATATTGTTGCACATGGCATGAGTCAGCGCGTGCTGGAAAAATCTAATGAAATATTGGCAACCATGGCCTGTCATGGTGCGGTCAGGGCAAAACGGAAATTAACAGTAACTGAGATGAATGCTTTATTAAGAGAAATGGAAAAAACAGAAAGAAGTGGACAATGTAATCACGGCAGACCCACTTGGATAGAATTGACTACATCAGATTTAGACCGATTTTTTCTGCGAGGGCAGTAGCAGTGAAGGACGATTCAAATTTACCACCAGCGATATTTTTAATGGGGCCAACAGCTTCGGGTAAATCTGACCTGGCGATCCGGTTAGCCGAACAGTTAGCAGGTGAAATTATCAGTGTGGATTCTGTACTGGTCTACAAGGGGATGGACATTGGTACGGCCAAACCGACGATGGATGAAAGGGCAGGCATTCCACATCATTTGATGGATATACTTGATCCATCAAATGCGTATTCAACGGGAAACTTTAGAACAGCTGCCCTGCAATTAATGGAAGATATATCACGTCGTGGAAGAATACCGATCCTGGTGGGGGGAACGATGCTGTATTTCAATGCCTTGCTCAAGGGTCTGGCGCATTTACCCGAAGCCAATGCCGACATTAGAAAAAAACTGGATGAAGAGTTGGCCACCTTGGGCAAACAGGTCTTGCACGAACGGCTGAAAAAAGTGGATCCTGAATCCGCTGAAAGAATACATCCTAATGATCCTCAGAGGATTCAACGTGCTCTGGAAGTGTATGAAATTAGTGGTAAACCGATAAGCCAGTTTTTTCATGAAGCACAGTCACAGCCTATGCCTTATCGCCCCATAAAATGTATTATCTCTTCAGCCGATAGAAAACTATTGCATGAGAAAATTGCCCAGCGATTCAAGCGGATGGTGGACGCCGGATTAATTGAAGAGGTCAGGACTTTATATCAACGTGGGGATTTGACCCCAGATCTACCTGCTATTAGAGCGGTGGGGTATCGTCAGACCTGGTCGTATTTACAGGGCGAGTATGATTTGGAAATGATGATTGAGAAGGGCATTATTGCCACGCGACAATTGGCAAAAAGGCAATTTACCTGGTTACGTCGGGAAACTGATTTTATGCAGTTTGATGCCTTTGAAAAGGACTTACCTGCCTGCGTATTGCAACAAATTAAGCCTCTTATCTAGAATCTAGA
>JAPYOW010000043.1:4300-19321 GCA_029937975.1 Methylococcaceae bacterium
ATCTAGAATCTAGACTATGGTCTTATCTGCTTCGTGTGGTTAAATTGTGCATGTAGCGGTCAGTGTATCAGGAGGTGGCAATACATCCTGCTTGCAAACTGCTCCGCTTACACCTGATCTCTATGGGTGACAGAGACGTTCTGTATCGTACTTTTTCAGCCGTCGAAAAGGTCAAAGTGGAGCCTTTTGCACACCCCTGATGCAATAGTCACAGTTTTAATACTATTAAATATCGTTGTTAACTTGAAATTGAGAAATTCAGCCTAATTATGATGATATAAGTCGGTATGTACATTGATATTTAATGACATACTGTGTAATGTTTATGGAAAAAGAATAATAAAGGAGTCTAAGGATGCCGAAAAGTCAAAATTTACAGGATAATTTTCTTAATACATTGAGAAAAGATCATATACCCGTATCAATTTTTTTGGTTAATGGTATTAAGTTACAAGGGCGAGTAGATTCGTTTGATCAATATGTCATCATGTTAAAAAACACCATGAGTCAGATGGTTTATAAACATGCGATTTCGACCATTGTACCCGGGAAAGCGGTAAAGCTACCTCGAGATAATGAGCAAAGTGAAGAATAATAATAGAGTGAGGAAGTTTTTTGTTTGATCGTCCACAGTCAGGTGAGCGTGCAATCCTGATACATTTGTCTTTTCATGTAGGTCAGGAGGATTTACATGAGCTCAAGGAATTGGCTAAATCGGCGGGCGCAGAGCCAGTCCATGTGATTACTGGGACGCGTAAGCGTCCGGATCCAAAGTATTTCGTAGGTACCGGTAAACTGGAAGAAGTTAAATCGGCTATCGCTCTACATGAAGCCGATATTGTTTTGGTTAATCATCCGCTATCACCGAGTCAGGAAAGAAACCTTGAGCAAGCGCTAGCAGTAAGAGTGGTTGACCGGAATGGCCTGATTCTAGATATTTTTGCCTTACGTGCGCAAACCTTTGAGGGTAAATTGCAAGTAGAGTTGGCTCAACTCAAGCATTTGTCCACACGATTAATCAGAGGCTGGACGCATCTTGAACGCCAAAAAGGCGGGATTGGCATGCGCGGCCCGGGTGAAACTCAGTTAGAGACGGATCGACGTTTACTTAGTAATCGAATTAAACTGATTCAAAGGCGTCTAGAGAAAGTAGCTAAACAGCGCAGTCAGGGAAGGAGTCAGAGAAAAAAATCAGAAGTACCTTCTGTTTCATTTGTCGGTTATACCAACGCAGGTAAATCCACTTTATTCAATAAGATGACGGGTGCAGACATTTATGTGGCCGATCAGCTTTTTGCTACTTTAGACCCGACGTTAAGAAACTGTTCACTGGAAAGTGGTTCGGAAGTTGTACTGGCCGATACGGTGGGTTTTATTCGACATTTGCCCCATGAGTTGGTTGCAGCATTTAAATCTACGCTACAAGAAGCCAGTGAGGCAGATTTGTTGTTGCATGTGATTGATGCCAATGCAGAGGATAGGGCGGACACTATTTATCAGGTGAATCAGGTATTAGAAAGTATTGATGCTAACGAAATTCAGCAGTTACAAGTGTTTAATAAAATTGATTTGCTGGAAAATGTGGAGCCACATATTGATCGTGACGATACAGGCAAGCCTGTAAGAGTCTGGATTTCAGCAGTGACGGGTGAAGGTGTAGAGTTATTGGTTCAGGCTTTAGCTGAAATTTTTGCCAGTAACAAAGTTAAAAGGAAATGTTTTCTCCAGCCTCATCAGGGTGGAGTACGGGCCAGTCTTTTTAGCTATGCAAAGATCATTGATGAAAAAATAACGGATATTGGCGGCTGGGATTTATCGATAGAGATCGATAAAAAACATTTGGGCTTGTTAAAGTCAGTAGAGGTAGAAGAGATTAACAATTAATAAGCTGTCTCTTAAGTGATTTATCTCTGTTTAAATAAAAAAGGCTCTAAAAATAGAGCCTTTTTTGGATCTAAAGATAATAATTAATTATTATACTTTTGCCATTTCAGCGCGCATCTCGTCGATGACTTTTTTGTAATCCGGCTGGTTAAAAATGGCAGAACCCGCGACAAACATATCGGCGCCTGCCGCTTTAATTTCACCAATGTTGTCTACTTTAACACCGCCATCAACTTCCAGGCGAATATCATAACCACTGTCATCAATAAGTTTTCTGACTTCACGTAATTTATCAAGGGTTGCCGGGATAAACGATTGACCACCAAAACCAGGGTTTACCGACATTAATAAAATAATGTCTACTTTGTCCATCACATAGTCAAGGTAACTTAATGGCGTTGCAGGGTTAAATACCAGACCAGATTTACAGCCTGCATCTCTAACCATTTGCAAGGAGCGGTCAATATGTCGAGTGGCTTCCGGGTGAAAAGTGATCATGCTGGCACCGGCTTTGGCAAAATCAGGAATGATTCTGTCCACAGGTTCAACCATTAAATGCACATCAATAGGGGCAGTAACACCGTGGTTTCTCAGGGCTTCGCACACCAAGGGGCCAATTGTCAGGTTAGGTACAAAATGATTGTCCATAACATCGAAATGGACAACATCTGCACCAGCGATTAATACATTATCGACTTCTTCGCCCAATCTGGCGAAATCTGCAGAAAGAATGGATGGAGCTATCCAGTTATCAGTCATATTCTAATCCTCTTTTATGTTAAATAAATTGTATAAAAACTTTCTGTTATTGGCGTTATCGCACAATAAATAAGGGGCATTTGCTTAGGGCTTCCCGCCGATAGTATGCAAACAGCATTTATGTTACTAGTATAGACCGAGCTGGACCTGGGCAACCTCGGACATCATTTCTCTACTCCAGGGGGGATCCAGAACCACTTCAACATTCACTGTGTTGACCCCTGGTAATGCACGAATGGATTTTTCAACATCACCTTGAATCACAGGGCCCATTCCGCAACCGGGAGCGGTTAAGGTCATCTTTATGTACACATCATTGCCTTCATCAAGTGGCTCAACATCACAGGCATACACTAAGCCCAGGTCAACAATATTAACGGGTATTTCAGGGTCATAAACGGTTTTCATGACCTCCCAACAATTTTTTTCTACACCTTTGGCATCAGTTTCGGAAACCAGTGTCTGAAGTGTATGGCTTTCTTTACCTAATGCATCCGCATCAATGCCAGCAATACGCACCATATGTCCATGTTCGGTAACAACCGTGTAGTTATCACCTAATGACTGGTGGATGGTAACTTCTTTACCCTTGCTTAATGTGCTATGGTTGCCATCGGGTATCATGACAATATTGACATCGCGGGTTAAAATAATAGTCTCTCTGGTCGACATGATGTTAATTTAGGTTAAATGTTTCAGCATTAATCGTTTGTCCGGTCACGCCTATACTTTGAGAGCTGAACAAATAATTATATACTGGCGCTAAGCTATCCATTGTGGCGAGCTGGCTTTTATCTTCGGCTGGAAACAGTTTTTTCCGCAGCGGTGAATCCGTCACACCGGGGATTAAGGTGTTAACGCGAATTTTCTGTTGTGATTCCAGTTCATCTGCCAGTATTTTGGCCAGACCTTCCAGAGCGATTTTAGACACACCGTAAGCACCACTATAAGCCTTGGGTGTTCTGACCATGGAATCACTGGTAAAGACAATAGAGGCATGTTCGCTTTTTTGGAGTACGGGGAGTAGCACGCGACATAATAGAAATGGCGCATTCAAATTCACATTCAGGGTATGTCCCCAATCCTTGGTTTCGTGAATTCCTATAGGGGTGAATGCACTGAGTTCAACGGCAGAATGCAGCAGCCCTTGTAATGAGCCATAGGTTTTGTCCAGTTTGACAGCAAGTTCTTCATACTGTACTTCGTTGGCACCGGCAATATCAAAAGGATACAGCGCAGGTTGTGGTGCACCGGATTTGACAATGGCATCATAGGTTTTTTCCAGTTTTGGAATGCTTTTATCCAGCAGCACTATATGCGCACCTTGTTGTGCTAAAGTCAGGGCCGCTATACTTCCCAGGCCGCCACCCGCCCCAGTAATTAATATAACGTGGTCTTTTAATGACATGTTGATGTTATCCAGGAAGTTAATTGTTCAGGGGATGCTATGAGTGCATCTGCACCCCAGGTGTCGGGTTTGTCGTCGGGCGTGAGATAACCGTAGACAGCTGCCAGTGTTTTCATGTTGGCTTTGTTACCGGCATCGATATCATGGCGTGCATCACCTATATAGACACATTGTTCCGGGTTTACTCTGGCTTGGCTACAGGCGGTATACAGTGGCTCCGGATGGGGCTTGCTGTGGGCTGTAGTATCGCCGCTGATGATGCAGGCTGCACGTTGAGTCAATTTGAGGGCTTCCACCAGAGGCTGGGTAAAACGTTTTCTTTTATTGGTCACGATGCCCCATTTCAGATCTAAGGATTCGATGGTCTCTAAGGTTTCGTTGATACCAGAAAAAAATCGGCTGTATTGCGCAATATTATCTTGATAACAGTCCAGCATAGTGTTCAGTATTTTTTTCTGTGTATGCTGGCTGACATGATCGCCAACACTTTTATTAATCATGGCCGCTGCACCTAAAGAAATAAAGGGCTTGATTTGCTTGTCAGCCATTGCCGTCAAGTCGTATTGCAATAACGCCTGGTTTAAACAGGCGATTAAGTCGGGGGCGGTATCCACCAAGGTGCCATCCAGATCAAATAAGACGCAAGATAAGTTGAAATTGGATGACATTACTGGGGGCGTTGAAAAGCCGCAATATAGTTAACATCAATATCTTTACCTAAACTAAAACGTTTATTGAAAGGGTTGTACTCGATCCCCACCATGCCTTGTAATTCAAGTCCTGCATGTCTGGCGGTTTGACTCAGTTCGGAAGGTTTAATAAAGGTTTTGTACTCGTGCGTCCCTTTTGGTACCATTTTTAACAGATGTTCCGCTGCAACAATAGCCAGTAAATACGCTTTGGGTACCCGATTTAGCGTAGAGAAAAAAACCATACCACCGGGTTTAACTAATGTTGCACAAGCGGATATGATGGAACCAGGATCAGGAACATGTTCCAGCATTTCCATGCAGGTGACGTGGTCAAAGCTTTCGGGTTCTGCTGCCGCCAGTGCTTCAGCGCTGACTTTTTTATAGGTTGCATTGATGCCTGATTCCAGGCCGTGTAAATCGGCGATGTCGATGAGATCTTCGCTTAAATCTATACCTAAGGCATCCGCTCCGTTTTTTGCTAAGGCTTCGGTCAGTATGCCACCACCACAACCGACGTCAACCATACGTTTTCCATGAATGTCGGCATAGTCCTGAATAAATCGCATTCTTAGCGGGTTGACATCATGTAAGGTTTTGAATTCACCTTGTGAATCCCACCAGCGTTCTGCGAGTGAACCAAATTTGTCTATTTCGTGTTGGTGTACGTTATCAGCTACGGTCATAATTCTAGGTTTTTTGATTAGCCCTATAGTGTACTATATTGCTGGGTTATTCGCTATGGCTTGCAACGCTGTGCTGTTTCCTTGCCAGGGTCAGGATAAAGTCAGTTTCTATTTCAAGTCCTTGTGCGCGTTGTATTTGGTTTTTAGTTTCAGCTTTTGCTCGCCAGGCAAAAGGGGTCATTTGCAGCAATGCCATTCTGTTTTCCTGGTCAGGTTTGATGTTAAATTGGATTCTTTGAGTCTCAATTTGTTCAAATTGTTTGGGTAAGCTTATGTTAATGTCATGTTCATTAACTTTTTTGTAAATAAATTCTTTGAGTTGCCATAAGTGTCGTGGTCCCGGGGTTACAATCAGTAATAACCCATCCTCTTTGAGTAAACGGATAATTTCATCGTCATTTGATGGCGCGTAGATTCTCAACAAACAATCAAAAAAAGCGTTTTTATAGGGCATTCGTTTGTTACTGGCAACAATAAAATGCGCGTTAGGCTGTTTTTTTGCTGCGGCAAAAATAGCATTTTTGGCAATATCAATGCCGTGCAAAGCAAAGTGCTTGCTGTTTTGGCAAAGATTTTCAATTTGTCGACTGTAATAACCTTCTCCACAACCCATATCCAGAATCTGTTTGCTGCTTTCTACAGATAAATTGGCATCAAGGAGGGTGGCAATAGACTCCGATAGCGGTTGGTAGAATCCAGTTTCCAGAAAATGCCGACGAGCACGCATCATGGCTCTGCTATCGCCTGGTTCCTTGGATTTTTTATGTTGTACGGGTAATAGATTTAAATAACCTTCCGCAGCCCTGTCGAAGTGGTGTTTGTTACTGCAATAATAACCTTGGGAGGGCTGGTGTTGCATGAGGGGGTTTTGACAAATAGGACAAATATAAGGCATTAAATGTGGCCAGTTTGGTTAAAGGTTAATGAATTATACGTTGTACAGTCTTGTGGATGCATCATTGATAATGACAAAAGGCATCAACAGAAAGGCTGGTGGCTTCATGCCCATATGCGAGCATTAAAATAAAAGATGAATGAAGGGGGGGTAAAAACAGATGTTGTTAACAATAAAAAAGTCCTGAATTTACACGTGTAATGTAAAGACAGGACTCTTTGCTACCCAATACGATAAAGCATGATGTTATGCAGAGTGCATGACAAATACTTAAATCACATCGGATTAAATATTAAATAGGGTTACTATTTAACAAAAGCAATGCTTTGTGCTTTTTTGTAGTAATTCAAAGCGTCTGTTGCTAATTTGATAGCTTTCTCAGTGTCACCATCTCTGAAAGCTCTACGAGACTTTCTTAATGACATACCGCCTCTTTGTTTGTTTACATCAGCAGGTCCACTGATAACTACAGATTTAGAAGATTGTTTAGTTGCTTTTAATAAAGCACCTACTGTTTCAGCAGATTCACCAGCTTGCATTGCGGCAATTGTTTGTGCGTTCAGATCAATAACATCACCAATAGTTTGTTCGGGATTGGCAGGCTCGAAGGCCTGTGCAGAACCAAGCATTAAGACGCTAACAAATAAAGTTACGATTAGTTTTTTCAATAAGAACATTATAATTACCTTGTATAGATATGTAAGAAAAATGCGTGCTTTAAATAAAGCAACAACATTAGCCGCATACTATAACATAAATAAAATGAGTTGTTACTAAAAACTATTCAGGTAGCTGGTTTTAGGTTTATATATTTTTGCTTTACCTGCAGTTGAATTGACCTTTCTCCTCCATTTAGGACCATTGCTTGGATGAGATTTTTACAGATTATGTTACTTTTTTAGAAAATTCAACCGGTGGTATAACCGAGTGAACTATGTGGCCTGACATTGTTGTAATGCTCCCTCCATTGGTCGATTTCTGAACGTGCTTCTTCTAGTGACCTGAACCATTGCTGGTTCAGGCATTGATTTCTAAACTTCCCCTTTAGGCTTTCAATGAACGCATTTTGTGTGGACTTTTCTGGCTGAACAAATCCCAGTTTTACATTTAATGGCGGCGTAGAGCTGGGGACATTGCTTTTGACGGTGACAGACGGATAGTCCGACTGCATTTCGCGATAAATAATAACTGACCGGGATGTTAATGATTGCCCCTAAGCGCCACTCAACGACTGTCTAAAGCTTACAGTGCAGGATAGATCGGTGTTGAATTATTCCAGCCAAACCGAATATTTTTTATCATGCTCTGCAAAACAAAACACAGTTTGTCGGGCAATACCGGATTTTATGATGTTTTTCATGATGAGCTTGAGATCAAAGTCGGGGTTGTTTTGCAATTTTATCAGGACCTCTTCAGGAATCAGTGTTTCCAGTTCTAAGACCATTTCTGCGGGGAGTGTGACGTCCACAGATTTTTTCCCCCAATGGCTGACCTCAATGCGCAGTTTTTTGGCTAAAGCGGATAGACTATTTGTTGTTAAAGCCTAGTAATTTAATCTCTGAGGCGACACTGTCTGCAATCGTGGGATATTGGACTTTCACAGCCACTTTCTGACCGGTCAGCAGGATAGCTTGATGAACCTGCCCCAGCGAGGCAGCGGCTGTTGATTCTTCGACAGATGAAAAAACATCGGTTAAGGGGCTGTTTAATGTCTGTTCGATCACCGGGGAGATAGAGGCTAAAGGGATAGCGTCAATACCTTTTAATAAACAATCAAAGGCATCGTCTGTTTCTGAGCTGGCAAGGAATTGACCTGTTTTCATCACCGCACCACGTGCATCAGCAAATTGATCAGCGAGGGCACGTTTAGCAATTAGGTGTTCATGATCCCTCGGCATAGCCGCTATTTTATGGCTGGACAAGGTGATATTAGCCAGCTGAAATCCCCGTTGGATGAGGTTTTTAGTTATGCCTGGATTCTAGTCTAAAAAAGTCAGTGGCAAGTGGATTTTGTACAAAATATCGGGTCTAGGTAGGTAAGGTAAGTCATGGTTCTGGAATTTTTACCTGAATGACGGGGCTTGAAGGTATTTGTCGCCATCATGAAAGAAGCTGTTTTCCCTACCTTATTTTGCTCGCAAGGGTGTTAAACCTGATACCAGCCATTGTCATCATGTGCTGGTTGGCTAATTATGAGGCAAAATGCTTATTATTCAATAATAAGTCAGGGGTATTAAAGTAACCGGCTTTACTTGTTTGTGGTATTCAGACGATGAATTTGGTGCTTTGGCCGCAAGGGACAAGATAACGGGGGTGTTTGCTTTAAACCTGCGCTGGCTTAAATTATAAACTGAGCGTTACCCGCTTTATACATAATGTGTGCAGTCAATGGCGTGGAAAAACGGATCTGACATTGTTTGTTATGGCAAAGCGACTTCTGGGCATTGAAACTGTTTCAGACATAAGGGGGAGTTAACGAGCGCGCAGATCCATTTTATCGATAGCATGAACAGGGGCATTAGCTCCTGACATCAAGTCAGCGAAAGCAGAGTACACAAGTTGGTGTTGTTTGACGGGGCTTAAGCCTTCAAATACTTCTGCAATTATTTTTAACGCAAAATGTCCGTTTCCCCCTTGAATCACTTCAACCTGTGCATCGGGTATTGTGCTTTCAATTCGTTGTTTTATTTCGGTTGTTAAATCGGTTGTCATTAAGTTGTTGTCCTGAGTGTAAAAAGATGTCGAAATCATGCTTGCAGTCAATGACTGATCAATCCTGTCAGGTTATTAACGTTGTCAGACTCACGCGTGAGTATTATGCCTGTGTTATCTTCCCTTTTCTGGGAAGGTGTGCCTGATCAGCATATACTTTGCAGGTTTTAGCAGAAGAAGAATGAGATTGTAAATGCTTTCAAACTTTTTGGTGGGATTATTTTTTGTGCTGTTGTGTTTGGGTGGTTAATGTCGGGGTATACGGGGTATGGAAGAATTAGCTGTGCATCACTGATTGCATGACGGCTTGTATTGATGGTATCCATTGCCAGCGGGGAAGGAGGTGGATCCGGCAGTCGTCTGTGCTTTGATTTAGGGTATAGCCATGCTTGGTAATGATTCAGCAATGAATTCGTTTAAAGCAGTAACTCTCGATGACATTAACTGTAGGTTAGTCATATGGTTGATTTATGGAGGGTTGTTTTGACTGAAAGTGCAAGCAGAAATCAACTTATCTGTTATAAAAAAAATAACACGGAAATATTTTTTGATTGGGGCTGGCATCAGGTAGAATTACGTGTGGCTTTAATAAAAGAGTCATTACTTTTTGTTGAAAATTTAAAAACAGGAATTAAGAGCATGAAAAAATATAAATGCAAACTTTGTGGACATATCTATGATGAAGCGCAAGGCGATGCAAGAAGCGGAGTTGCACCTGGGACAGCATGGGCTGATTTGCCAGACGATTGGGAATGTCCTAAATGTGGTGCGATCAAAATTATGTTTATTGAAATGAAATAATTTTCATTTTATTGCCACCATGACTTTAATGCGAACAGTTCAAGTTTAAGTGCTGCAGTGAAGTCATGGAGCCTGGTTTCCAGTGTGAGGTTTTATATCTTGCTTACGTTTCCGGGTTGGATAGTGCCAATCATCTCACCTAAGTTGACCGTTTTTCCGGCTTCAAAGCTTGCATCCCATTGCGCTTTATCTTTGCCAAATAAAACAATAATGGTTGATCCCATATTAAAACGCCCCATTTCCTCTCCCTTTTCTATGACCGGCGCATCATCTTGATATTGCCAGCTGCGGACTGATTCGATACTCGGTGGTGTCACTACACCATGCCAGGTGGTTTCGATACTAGAGACAAAAATAGCACCGACCAGGATTAATGCCATAGGCCCGACTTCTGTATCAAATAGACAGGCGACACGTTCATTTCTGGCAAAAAGGCCGGGTACTGAATTGGTCGTGGCGGTATTTACACTGAAGAGTCTGCCTGGAATATGCACCATTTCGGTTAATCTGCCTTTAATAGGCATATGGAGGCGGTGGTAATCTTTGGGAGAAAGATAAATCGTGGTGAAACAGCCATTTTCAAAAGCGGCTGCTCTTTTACTATCCCCGCCTAATAAATCAACTGCTGTAAAAGATTTACCTTTTGCCTGGAATATATTACCTTGTTCAATTAACCCCGCCTGGCTGACTGCACCATCTGCAGGGCAGGCAATGGCATTGTTGACAGAGGTAATGGGTCTGGCGTCGGCTTTTAGTTCACGAGTAAAAAACTGGTTGAAGCTGGCAAATTGATTAATGTCTTGTTCTTTGGATTCCGACATATTGACACCATAAATTTTAATGATTTGCTGGATCATTAAATTTTTCCAGACTTTAATTTCTGAATGGGTGAATTTTGACATCAATGCAGAAAGAAAATGATGCGGCAGAATATATTGGGGAAGGGTGGTAAGGGCTTCTTTAAAGTTCATAATTTTAAATTGACAGGATAGGGTTAGGGTCTTCTGGCCTTTTTCCGCTCAGAAAATAGGAAAATGCAATCACCTTGGGCGTGTATTGCCTCTCATATTTCAGTGCAACTTAGTATGACTGCTGTATAAGGTTTTGCCTGCCATCTTGTATTTGCAGTTAAATTTCGGGACTGAGGCCTGATTGGCAAGTTGGTTTAACATGCTTTTTTCAGTAGTAAGCCAGACATGAACCTTGTTAAGGCAGATTAACCAATTCAGGGGCTTGCCATTGTTCATCTTTATGTTCAGCGATGACGGTGGTATAAATTCCTCCGCGGACGTTAAATTCAGCGCGGATACGAATAAAGTTGGGTGAGATTACCTTGACAATATCGTCCAGCATTTCGTTGGTAACGGCCTCATGAAATGCGCCTTGCTCACGGAATGACCACATGTAAAGTTTAAGTGCTTTTAATTCCACACAGAGTTTATTGGGGACATATTCAATGGTAATAGTCGCAAAATCAGGTTGTCCTGTCATTGGACACAGACAAGTAAACTCGGGTATATCGATGCGGATGGTGAAATCGCGTCCAGGTTTAGGATTATCAAAGGTATCTAGGTTTTTACTGGGCTGGGTTGTCATGTTTAGATAAAAAAAGATTAAATAAATGTCGAATATCGTATCTATTTGGTGAATAATACGGTTTTCGTTAAAAACTATAGGATATTCTACCAGTAATGAAGCTGGATAAAATCAAACTTTCTGGATTTAAATCTTTTGCGGATCAAACCACTATTGTTATCAAAGGTAATTTGACGGCGGTAGTCGGGCCTAATGGTTGTGGCAAATCAAATGTCATTGATGCTGTGCGCTGGGTCATGGGAGAGAGTTCTGCCAAGCATCTGCGTGGCGGTCAAATGGCTGATGTTATTTTTAATGGGTCATCCACCCGTAAACCCGTCAGTATAGCGTCTGTTGAACTGATTTTTGATAATAGTGAAGGCAAAGTAGGGGGGGAATATGCAAAATACACCAGCATTTCCATCAGAAGACAAGTTAATCGGGATGGCCTGTCTCAATATGCCTTAAATGGTAGTCGTTGTCGGCGTAAAGATATTACGGATTTGTTTTTAGGCACCGGTTTAGGTGCTAGAAGTTATGCCATTATTGAACAGGGAACTATTTCCAGAATGGTGGAAGCCAAGCCGGATGAGTTACGAGTACATATTGAAGAAGCGGCCGGAATATCAAAATATAAGGAGCGCAGACACGAGACGGAAACGCGCATGCGTCATACCCGTGAAAATCTTGAGCGATTGGATGATCTGCGTGACGAAGTTGAAAAGCAGCTGGCTAATTTAAAGAAACAATCTGAAAAAGCACAAAAATTCACCGAATTAAAAAAACAGGAACGCCAATATAAACGCGAATTATTGGCCATTCGCTGGAACAGTTATCATCAGCACTATCAACAATTAGAAAGCCAATTAAAAGACATTGCTACTGAGCATAATCGCTTGTTTGTGTTGTTAAGAGAAACGGATAAATCTATTGATGCTAACCGTGTACAGCAAAAACAACAGCAACAGCAACTGGATGGGGCACAAGAGGATTTTTACCATATCGTTGCAGAAGTGAGTCGCCTGCAACAAACTATCAAACATAACGAAAGCAGCCATGAAGAGACGATTATTGAAATTGATCGCTTGCAACAGCAAGCGGAACATTTAAACAATGAATATGCTCAAGATACCTTGCAATTGGAAGAAATCAAACAAACACTGCAGGAAGCAGAAGAGCAACAACAGGTTGTTGATGAACAGTTAGCAGAAAGTTTTTTGATTAAGGATGACTTGCTAGAAACCAGAGCCGTTTGGCAAGTGCAGTGGGAAACGTATTTAACTCAAAGCTCACAATGTAAAGAACAAGTCGAAGTGCAGCGAGTTAAACTATCGCACCTTAATAACCAGTCACAACAACTACAGCAACGTCTGGAGAGACTGCAGACTGAACATAGTGAATTATCCAGTACTGATTTAGAATCTGATATTGAATCACTGGACAGTAGTATTGAATTGATTGAAACTGATAGAGAAGACTTGCAGCAGCAACTTGAAGTGATTTATCAGCAGATTATAGAGCAACGCCAGCAAGTTAAGGAACAGCAAAACCAGTTACATCAGTACCGCTCTGAATTACATCCCATTAGTGGCAAGATCACCTCGTTGGAATTGCTACAACAACATGCCATGGGCAAAGATAAAAAAGATCTTGTGCAATGGCTGGAAAAAATGGATTTGTCCCAAAATCTACGACTGGCTGAGTTTCTTGAAGTTGAAGCCGGTTGGGATACTGCGGTAGAAACGGTATTGCGCTGTTATCTGGAAGCGATTTGTGTCAGCAATGCGGTGCCGTTGTTACAAGAGTTGCATGCGCTCAAAGACCCATCTCTGGTGTTGTTTCAAACGGGCGTCGAGCAATCGGCTGACAAGAACATACCGCAAACAAATACTAAAACCGCATTGCTTAATAAGATCAATGCACCTTATGATTTAAGTGGATTATTGACAGGAGTCTATTGTGCAGAGGATCTTGAATCAGCAATAAAACAATGCCCGGAACTCAAGGCCTATGAATCTATTGTCACCCCAAAGGGGGATTGGCTAGGGCGTGACTGGATTAAAATTTCCCGCAGTAGCGATAATAAAATCGGTGTTTTACAACGTGAAAAAGAATTGCGCGATTTAAAACAAAGACGTATTGAATTACAAGATGAGATTGATAGTCTGGAAGATCAGGTAATCGATACCGAACAGTCATTGAAAGAGGCTGAATACAGCAGGGAAGACCTGCAACAACGGGATAAAATTCTGGGTTCTGAATACTCTGCTAAAAGTGCGCAGTTTAGTGCTTATTCAGCTAAACAAGAACAGCAACAGCAGCGCCTTAACCAGGTGAGTGGTGAAATTGAAGATATTATTACCGAAACGACGCATATTGCCGAGACGGTTGATGAGTCGGAAGACTTAAAAGAACAAGCTGAAGAAGGTTCGCTACGATTAGCGGACAAAAAACAGGCTCTGGATGAACAGAACCATGAATTACAGAGCAAGCAATATGACGTTGATTTAACGGTCAATGAGACTCAAAAAAACAGCCATGCAGTGCAGGGGAAAATTGAATCATTAACGGCAACTGTTGCATTAACCATCAAGCAAATTGATCGCCTGGAAACCCAAAAGCTGCAAACAGCTGAACGGAGGGTTGAACTGGATAATAAATTACATTCGACCTTATCCCCGCTGGATGATGAAAAACAGCAATTAGAGGCATTTGAACAAAAAAAACAAGTATTAGAATCTAAACTTCAAGCAGAACGTAAGCAACAACAAGTCACAGAAGAACAAGCCTCAGAATTAACCGAGCAACATGTGCAAACACAACGGCAGATGGAGCAACAAAAAGAACGGCTGGATAAAATCAGATTTGAACAGCAGGATAGCAATGTAAGGCAGCAGACCCTGACCGAGCAATTGCATGAGATAGATGCTGATCCAGAACAAGTGCTGGAAACCTTATCGCCAGAAGCAGAAGAATTACAATGGAAGGGGCGGGTAGAAAGCTTTGTGAAACAGATTGAGCGATTAGGATCTATTAATTTAACCGCCATAGAAGATTACAAAGTTCAATCAGAACGCATTAGTTTTCTGAACGAACAGCGTAATGATTTGATGGATGCACTGAATACACTGGAACAGGCTATCAGTAAGATCGATAAAGAAAGTCGCATACGCTTTAAAAACACCTTTGATAAAATAAATCAGGGTTTACAAACAAAATTCCCTAAATTGTTTGGTGGTGGACAGGCTTATCTGGAATTAACAGAACAAGACATACTGGAAGCTGGCGTCAATATTATTGCCAGACCCCCCGGTAAACGAAACAGTTCCATTCATCTGTTATCAGGTGGGGAAAAAGCCTTAACTGCTGTCGCTCTGGTTTTTTCGATTTTTGATTTAAATCCCGCACCCTTTTGTTTGCTGGACGAAGTAGATGCCCCGTTAGATGATGCTAATGTCGTCCGCTTCTCACAAATGGTTGAAGAGATGTCAAAAACAGTACAATTTTTATATATTTCACATAATAAAGTAACAATGGAAATTGCTAAGCAATTAACAGGGGTGACTATGAAGGAGCCCGGGGTGTCACGGATGGTTTCTGTGGATATTGATG
>JAPYOW010000044.1 GCA_029937975.1 Methylococcaceae bacterium
GTCTCTTGCAAATTAGCTTGAATGCCCTCACGCGCTAAATAGCTTATGGGTTACGCAATAAACCACCAAAAAAGAGGAGCATCACACTTTGTCTCATGCTAATCTTGTTTTGCAACATGTCACCGCAGATACAAATACAGGTCATCCCTTTGGGCTAAATGAGGCTAATGCCATATTACCGGGGAAAGCTTGAGCCGATGAGCTATCATTGGCAACCATGGAAATATTATTAATACAACGAGGGCTTGCCTGATGTTTCGTTTTAACAATCACTTATGGTTAATGCATTTCTTAATAACTGCTGCTGTTTGCTTCGGCATCATTCAAAACACCAGTTTTGCCAGAACCGTTGAATATGATTTAACGATTGATTATAAAACGGTCCGCTTTAATGCCATCAACACCCAGGCTATGACAGTCAATGGCACTCTTCCAGCCCCCACTTTATATTTTCAAGAAGGTGATACCGCACATATTCTAGTGACAAATAATATGGATGTTGCAACTTCTATTCATTGGCACGGAATTTTGTTACCCAATCACCAAGATGGTGTCCCCTATGTCAACCACCCTCCCATACAAGCCGGAGACTCACATTTATTCACCTTTACTATCAAGCAGTCGGGTACTTATTGGTATCATTCCCATACGGGCTTACAAGAACAACGCGGTGTTTATGGGGCTATTGTCATTTCACCTAAACAGGCACAGACAGTACCCGCCCCTTTTGACCAAGAAGCGACTGTTGTGTTATCAGACTGGATTAATGAAAACCCTGATGAAGTTTTGCGCACTCTAAAAAGTGGCAGCGATTATTACAGCATTAAGAAAGGCAGTCAGCAGAATTTGTTATCGGCCATACAACAAGATGGCCTGGCATACGCATTCAAACAAGCCTTACAACGTATGCCTGCTATGGATATATCCGATATTGCTTATGATAAGTTTCTGGCGAATGGTCAACCTGAAACAATTATTTCAGCAAAACCCGGGGAAATACTTAAGTTACGTTTAGTTAATGCGTCAACAGCCACCTACTACACACTACAGTTTGCAAATAATGCGATGGAAATCATTGCAGCGGATGGGATGGATGTAGAGCCATTAGCGATCAATCATTTTTTAATGGCCATAGCAGAAACCTATACTCTGCGGATTAAAGTGCCTGCACAAGGCTTGTTTGAACTCAGAGCGACAGCACAAGATGGCTCTGGATACAGCAGCATCTGGATAGGGTCGGGAGCACGTGTGGCTGCACCTGACAGGGAAAAACCCAATCCCTACCAAATGTCCATGCCAATGCCTAAGGCGACTCACAAAGGCAATATGGCACATCATAACGCTGGCATGCATCATAAGATGGCGCATCATAAAATGAAACCGGATATGCATGAAAATAAGACTAGCACCACACCTTATCAACAATTAGTCGCCATAACATCCACCACACTACCGATTGCAAACACACACCGTGAAATTCAGCTGGATTTAACAGGCGATATGGAACGTTACATCTGGTCTATCAATAATGAAATTTTATCTGCCGATAATGTGATTAAAATAAAACGAGGGGAGAACATCCGTTTTGTACTTAACAACAAAACCATGATGCATCATCCTATGCACCTGCACGGACACTTCTTTCGAGTCATCAATGATCAAGGTGATTATTCACCACTTAAACATACGATTGATGTCCCTCCTATGGGACAACAAATCATTGAGTTTGAAGCTAATAAAGCGCAAGACTGGTTTTTTCATTGTCATATTCTTTATCATTCTAAATCAGGTATGGCGAGAGTGATTAGTTATGCAGAAGACTCTATTGACCAGGAACTGGTAAGCATTCGGCACAAACTATACAGTGATGAAGGTTTCTTTTATGCCACCGGTTCTTTCTTATCGCAAATGACAGAAGGTAGCGCGGTATACAGTAATAGTAAAAACACCTTACAAACAGAATGGCAAGTAGGCTGGCAAAATGTTCCGTCTACAGAATATGAATTTAACGTGACTTATGAACGTTATGTTAACCGACTATTAAGTGGAATCCTGGGCGTTAGACTTGAAAATAATATTGAGCGGGGAATTTTTGGGTTTCGTTATTTACTCCCGCTTAATATTGAATCCGAATGGCGTGTAGATACTGCAGGTGAGCTGCGTGTCTCCCTAGGAAACAGCATCCAGCTCACCACAAATATTAATCTATTTGCTGATTTTGAATACGATACTGAAAGTCAGGAAGAATGGAGTGTAGGGCTTAATTATCTGTTCACAAAAAACGCAGGTATCGTTACACAGTATCATTCTGATTTTGGTATGGGAGCAGGCATTAAAATCACTTATTGACTATAGTGAGTCATGCTTGGCAGGCATGACTTCTAACCTCTGGTAATTATTTACAATTAGATATAACAGTCTTCAAGTCAGATAATGTTAAATATTAATTTGGTTTTCAATTCACAGCGGTGTGGAGCTACCCTTTTAGAACCGGTGAAGCCAAACTTACATCACCTGGCTTTGCAAATTTTCATACCACAAACAGCAATACCCCAAGTGATTTTCAAATTCCGGTTCACCCCCAACTCCTCTTTGAGGTGATAGAACTTGCCGGTATCCAAGCCAACACAGCTTATATTGGCCCTGAATATTGTTTTTTGGCACCATAAATTTGTGCGTGAAAGATGTCCATGAAGCGGTGGTAAAAGTCATGATTATTGTTTTTTTCTAATTTACTTTCCCAAGCGGTTTTAAATCGGTAAAATACGACTTTTTTCATTCCTTTTAAACGACATGCGCACAACTCAATTTCCTCTTAGCACCGTCAAAGAAATACCTGCAGATGCTGAAATTTCCAGTCATAAACTCATGATTCGAGCAGGTCTGATTCGTAAATTAGCCGCTGGTTTATACACTTGGTTACCTTTAGGACTGCGAGTTTTACGAAAAGTAGAAAACATTACTCGAAACGAAATGGAAAAAGCGGGGGCATTGGAAGTATTAATGCCGGTATTGCAACCTGCTGAGCTTTGGCAAGAAACCGGACGCTGGGAACAATATGGCCCTGAATTAGCTCGCTTAAAAGATCGCCATGACCGTGACTTTTGCCTGGGACCCACCCATGAAGAAATTATTACGGATCTCGCTAGAAATGAATTAAAAAGCTATAAACAATTACCCATTAGTTATTACCAGATTCAAACCAAAGTGCGTGATGAAATCCGTCCTCGCTTCGGCATTATGCGCTCGCGTGAATTTATCATGAAGGATGCATACTCTTTTCATTTAAACCAGGATTCTTTACAGCAAACTTATGATGTCATGCATCAGGCCTATAGCAATATCTTTGATCAATTAGGGCTAGAATATCGTGCTGTAATCGCTGACTCAGGATCCATTGGGGGCGCCATTTCACATGAATTTCATGTCTTAGCGGACTCCGGTGAAGATGCTATCGCATTTTCAACGACAAGTGACTATGCCGCTAACATTGAAAAAGCGGAAGCAATTATGCCTCTAGAGTCCCGCGCAGATGCCACTACAGAACTCTGTCTGGTCGATACTCCCAAGCAACATACCATTGAGCAGGTTTGTCAGTTTTTTAATATCTCTCCGCAACAATGCTTAAAAACCCTGATCGTAAAAGGTGAAAATAATCAATTAGTTGCATTGCTATTACGTGGAGACCATGAACTTAACGAACTGAAAGCAGAAAAAATCGATGGCGTTCTCTCCCCCCTGGAATTTGCCAGTGATGAAGAAGTTCTTGCTGCCTGCCAGTGCAAGCCCGGTTCCATTGGTCCAATGAACCTAGACATTCCCGTTATTGCTGATCGCAGTGTCAGCGTGCTCTCTGACTTTGTTTGTGGTGCAAATAAGGATGGCAAGCATTATCAGGGTGTCAACTGGGAACGCGACCTTCCCTTACCGCAGCAAATTGCAGACATCCGCCTGGTTGTTCAAGGCGACCCAAGTCCTGATGGAAAAGGCTTGATAACTTTGGCACGTGGCATTGAAGTGGGACATATTTTTCAATTAGGTGATAAATACAGCGCCTCAATGAAAGCCAGTGTTATTAATGAAGCAGGAAAGAACCAGACCATGATCATGGGCTGCTATGGCATAGGTATATCCAGAATCGTCGCTGCTGCTATTGAGCAAAGCCATGATGATAAGGGTATTATCTGGTCAAAAAAATTAGCCCCTTTCCAAATTGCCTTATGCCCAATGAATATGCATAAGTCTGAGCGTGTAAAAGCAGCCGTGAATGATCTCTATCAACAACTGCTGACCGCAGGCTTTGAGGTTATACTTGATGACCGTAAAGTTCGGGCAGGGTTTATGTTTTCTGACATGGAACTCATTGGCATCCCACACCGCTTAGTTTTAGGGGAAAGAGGACTGGATGCTGGAATCATTGAGTATAAAGCCAGAACAGATCAAGAAAGCCAAGATATTGCTCTTGACGACATCATGGCATTTTTAAAAGAAACAGTTTAACTTTGAGCATTTAGGTACGAAAACGGTTAGATTCAAGCGTTAGTCTTGATATCTTTTACCTGCTCTTCCTTCCATTCATAAAACTCAGTAAGAGTAGGGTCACATTTGGTACACGTGGTACCACAATCTGACCCTACTGCTAACTGCCGTACTTTGCCCTTTTTTATCCATTTTACCAACATCCCTCTGAGCGCATCGCCATCCATCTCAAAATGAATGACTAATTCATTTAAAGTGACGGTTTTTTTTGCTTTCAGATAATCCCTAAGATCAGACAAAATCATTGTTTTTCTCTTGTACACCTGAGACTTGAAAAGACTTACCATAACACCATAAGCCAAACAAAACGCCTATAAACCCGATCATAAGCCCTAAAATCCATTGCATGGAATACTCTGGATGCTGTGAGAATGTGGCTAATTGATAAAAAATAGTTGCGGAGAAATAAGCCAGGCCTGTCGTCCAGAACATAACAAACACCGCCCAAGCCGCGGAAGTTTCCCGATAGATTGCCGTAGTAGCAGCCACACAAGGCGCATAAAGCAAAATAAACAATAAATAAGCAAAGGCACCTGCCTGACCATCAAAACTGGCTTTCATTGCTGAAAAAGTTCCGGTTTCAACGCCCTGTACATCGGCAGCCATTTCCAGCGAAGACAGATTACCAATATTCAGTCCTAAGGGGTCAAGTATATTATCAGCAACTGCAGCAAGATTGGCAGGAATGGTCGCGCATGCTGCCAGTAATGCATCAACTAACACAAACTCCTGTTCTTCTCTCTTATCTGGATTGACAGCCATCTGGCTATACAATGCATTCAGAGTACCGACAACAGCTTCCTTAGCCAGCACCCCAGTAAATATACCTACCGTTGCGGGCCAGTTATCTTCTTCAATCCCCATGGGATGAAACACCGGGGTTAAAGATCGGCCAATTTCACTGAGTACAGATTTCTGACTATTCTCTTGGCCAAAACTACCGTCGATACCCCATGAATTAAGAAAGTTTAACACCAGAACCATCGGTACAATCACTTTACCGGCATTGAATATAAAGGCCTTAAGTCTATCCCAGCTTTTATAATAGACGCCTTTGAATGTTGGCAAATGATAGGTGGGTAACTCCATAATAAAAGGTGTTACCTCGGTCTTGAATAAGGTATACCGCATGACTAACCCAGTAAATACAGCCACGATAATACCCAGCAAGTAAAGTCCAAAAACCAGGTTTTGTCCCCCCACTGGAAAAAAGGCGGCCGCAAATAACGCATATACCGGTAACCTTGCCCCACAAGACATAAATGGATTCATCAAATTAGTCAGTATTCGATCACTTTGCTTATCCAGAGTCCGTGTCGCCATAATGGCAGGGACATTACAGCCAAAACCAACGATCATGGGTACGAAAGCCTTACCAGGCAAACCTATCATCACCATAAAACGATCCATGACAAAAGCTGCCCGGGACATATAACCGGAATCTTCCAATGCTGATAAAAAAATAAATAAAAAACCTACAATCGGAATAAAAGTTGCGACAACCTGAACCCCCCCTCCCAAACCATTCGCTATCAGCACAACGAGCCATTCAGGGCAGTTTAACTCAGTCAACAGCACAGCAAGTCCATCTACTGCAATAGCGCCTACCGAAAGATCAAAAAAATCGATGAATGCGCTACCAATGTTAATGGTAAACATAAACATGGCATACATAACCAATAAAAAGATAGGTATTCCCAGAAAACGATTTAAAACGATTTGGTCAATTTTGTCTGATATGTGACGAGAGACTTCATTTAATCGACAAACACTATCGCGCGTTAATTGATTAACAAAACCATAACGCGCATCTGCCGCCAAAATATCAATTTCATCTTCTGTTTCCTGTTCAATTGATACTTGTAAAGCTCTTACTTTTTCCGATATCGCCTGACCTGCAATATCTCTGGCTAGCGTATCATCTTCAAGCAAACGCAAAGCCAGCCACCGTAAATCACATTGCTTGCTGTCCGCCTGTTTATGCAATTGAAGCGACAGTGCATTAATAGCCTGTTCGATAGCATGACAATATTCAATTTGTAAGGTAGGTACTATAGCCGTTCTACAAGCCTTATCGATTTCAAGCTGTAATTGCTTAAGCCCCATACCTGTTGAGGCAGTAATGGCTACCACAGGACATGCCAGTTGTTGAGAAATACTGTCTAAGTCAATTTTGATGCCGCGCTGCTTCACTTCATCCATCATATTGAGAACCAATATCATGGGTACCCGCATCTCTATCAGCTGAGATGTCAAATATAAGTTTCTTTCCAGATTAGAAGCATCTACGATATTGATTATTAAATCTGCTTGACGCGATGCCACATAATCTCTTGCCAGCTTTTCATCTAAA
Source organism: Methylococcaceae bacterium (assembly GCA_029937975.1). Lineage (GTDB taxonomy): Bacteria > Pseudomonadota > Gammaproteobacteria > Methylococcales > Methylomonadaceae > QPIN01. The sequence goes on from JAPYOW010000044.1 coordinate 6,893, forward strand.
GAAACCTCATCATCAGCAGACTCTAGAGAATAAGTACCTGGTAAATCAACTACGGCTATGGTTTGATTGGCGAAGCGATATTCACCTGTCTTTTTTTCAACAGTCACACCTGGCCAGTTCCCCACTTGCTGTCGGGAACCTGTTAAAGCATTGAACAATGTAGTCTTACCACAATTGGGATTACCAACCACCGCAATACTAAAATCATTCATATTCTTTCAACCAATAACACTTCCGCTTCATTTTTCCGCAAAGTTAATGAAAAACCGCGAATTTTAATTTCCACCGGATCACCTAACGGTGCAAAGCGAGTGACTTTAAATTCCGTTCCAGGAGTCAAGCCCATGGCGAGTAAACGCTTACGATAAGCCTTCCCGGTTTTATTGAAGCCGACAACCTTTGCCTGATCGCCTACAAGCATTGCTTTTAAACTATTGATCATGAATAAACACTACCCTCCAGGAATCAGGAAATATATCAAGAGAAAAATGTAATAAGCAATCATTCTCATTTAGATTTATAACTATAGCATATTGCAAAAGTTTAATACAGCAAGGTGATATCGACGACTTTATCAATCTTTTGAATAATCAATTAAAAACCAACGATCTTTTATTTCCCGCAAGAGAGTCTTCCTCACAACAACATAAGCCGCAGAAGATCTGTGATTATGGTGTGGGTTTATCTGCTATTTTTTTACTTAACTGAGCAAAATCAAATTTTAATTTTAAAATTTGAAGTGAGGCGATTAAAAACCCAATCGCAATGCCGGCAAATAATTCTATGGATAAGGCTATGGTTAAAGGCAGGTCCAGGGAAGTAAATCCCAGGTTTATTTGTACTGAATGAAAATTCAATACTGAAAAAATCACAGCAATAAAAAAAACAGCGATAAAAAAAATGAATGCGGCTATTCTTTTCATAATCTATGATTCAGATTAATCAATAATTCTACATTTTTCACGAGAAGCATCCACTCTATCTCGTAATTCTTTCCCCGGTTTAAAATGGGGAACATATTTAGCGGTCAAGGAAACAGCCTCTCCCGTTTTTGGGTTTCGCCCCATACGAGGAGCCCTGTGATGTAATGAAAAACTACCAAAACCCCTAATCTCTATCCTCTCTCCTGAAGATAACGTTTCACTCATTTGTTCAATAACACAATTCACTGCCAGTTCAACATCTTTAAATGCCAGATGATGAAGCTGTCCAGCCAAAGCTTCAATTAGTTCTGATTTTGTCACGTTTTTTCCTCAAAAAAAGGGAGTGCTATACAGGTATAACACTCCTTTTTTATTCTTTTATTTGTCCAGCTGCTTGAAGAGGTCTCCAAAAGTAGCTGTAGAGCTATCTTGCTGACCAAAGTCTTTTAAAGCACCTGCTTCTTCATCATTATCTTTCGCTTTAATTGACAATGAAATTGATTTGGTTTTTTTATCAACACCAACAAATTTCGCTTCAATTACCTCACCTTCATTTAATAAGGTACGGGCATCTTCAACACGATCACGTTGTATTTCTGAGGCACGAATATAACCGTCGATATTCTCAGCCAGTTCTACAACAGCACCCTTAGCATCGACTGATTTCACAGTCCCTTTAACAAGGCTACCTTTTTCATGTAAAGCAATCCAGTTTTGGAATGGATCCTGTTCTAATTGTTTAATCCCTAAAGAAATACGCTCGCGTTCCGAATCAACTGCAATAATAATAGTTTCTACTTCATCGCCGCGTTTGTAATTACGGATCGCTTCATCATCATTTTCATTCCAAGTGATATCAGAAGTATGAACCAAACCGTCAATACCGCCTTCCAGCCCAATAAAGACACCAAAGTCAGTAATTGATTTGATTTTTCCGGTAATTTTATCCCCTTTGTTATGGGTAGCTGCAAACTCATCCCAAGGATTAGTACAACACTGTTTCATACCTAGGGAAATACGACGACGTTCTTCGTCAATTTCCAGAACCATCACTTCAACTTCATCACCTAATTGAACCACTTTAGAAGGGTTAACGTTTTTGTTAGTCCAATCCATTTCAGAGACATGAACCAAACCTTCAACACCTTCTTCAATCTCAACAAAACAACCGTAGTCAGTCAGGTTATTAACTTTACCTTTTACACGTGTTGCTGCAGGATAACGGTCAGCAATAGCTTTCCATGGATCTTCACCCATTTGTTTCATACCTAATGAAACACGCGTTTTCTCTTTGTCGAATTTTAGAACTTTAACTTCAATTTCCTGACCAATTTCAACACATTCTGAAGGATGACGCACACGACGCCATGCCATATCAGTAATATGTAGCAATCCATCAACCCCACCTAGATCGATAAATGCACCATAATCAGTCAAGTTTTTGACAATACCTTTAACCGTTGCACCGTCTTCCAATGTTTTCAACAGTTCTTCTCTTTCTGCACTGTATTCTTTTTCTACCACAGCACGACGAGATAAAACTACATTGTTACGTTTTTGGTCAATTTTGATGACTTTAAATTCAAGATCGCGGCCTTCAAGGAAAGTCGTATCTCTAATAGGACGAACATCAACTAATGATCCCGGTAAAAAGGCACGTAATGCACCGACAGCAACGATAAAACCGCCACGCACTTTACCGTTAATACGTCCAACAATTGTCTCTTCGCCTTCGAATGCTTCTTCAAGTTCACCCCAGGCTCTATTTTTCTTGGCTTTATCGCGAGAAAGAAGTGTTGACCCTAGGCCATCTTCGAATAAATCAAGTGCTACTTCAATTTCATCACCAACTTCGACCTCCAGGTCTCCGTCAGCATTCAGAAATTGCCATTTCGGAATAACACCTTCTGATTTCGCTTGTGCACTCACAGTAACAAAATCATTATCGATATCAACTACGACACCAATCAACATAGCACCAGGACGCATTTCGACCCGGACTAAACTTTCTTCAAATAATTCAGCAAAGCTTTCGCTCATTTTTCTTTCCCGCACTTGTTTAAAAACCACTAAATCTGTTAGATAGATAAATGGTCAACAAGTTCTTACATTAAAATTAAAATTAAAGCCATTTCATATACTTTAGAAAAAGTATATGAAATGGCCACCAAAAATAGATCCCAAGACCAACGCCTAACGAACCCAATCTAAGACTTCTTTGATTACCTGTTCAATAGATAATTGAGAAGAATCTATATGAAGAGCATCTTCAGCCATCTTTAAAGGAGCAGCTACCCGCTCCCGATCTCTACGATCACGAGACTCGATCTCTTCAGTTATTTGTAATAGATTAGCATTAATTCCTTTCTCTTTCAACTGTTTATATCTTCTTTTTCCTCTCTCTTCAGCGCTGGCAGTGAGATAGACCTTTTTTTCTGCATCCGCAAAAACCACAGTCCCCATGTCCCGTCCATCTGCCACCAAGCCTGGCGCCTTCCTGAAGTCTCGTTGTTTTTGTAACAATACCGCTCTTACTTCCGGATATGCTGCAATAATAGACGCTGTATTTCCTGTAGTTTCAGCAGCAAGCTCTGAAGTGATATTGATCCCATCCAGTTTTACAATCAATTCAGCAGCACATTCAAACTCTAACAGCATGTCTTGCGCGGCCTTAACGACTGCAGCTACATTTTTCACATCCACCCCTTGTTGAGCCGTAGCAATAGCCAGGGATCGGTATATTGCACCACTATCCAAATACCCCCAACCTAATTGCATGGCAACGGCCCTACTGACCGTTCCCTTACCTGCTCCACTAGGACCATCAATGGTGACGACAGGAATGATCATGTCAGCTTTAATCCTAAATGCGTCGCTAAATTCCGAAATTCAGGAAATGAAGTATTCACATTTTCACAATCATGAATGGTAATGGAGTCTGTAGCTCTTAGTCCTGCAATAGAAAATGACATCGCGATGCGATGATCGCCATGAGAAATCACTTCACCTCCACCTATCGCATCCGTGGTTTTACCCTGGATTACCATACCATCTTCGGTAGGCTGCGCATCTACGCCCAATATTTGTAAACCGTCCGCCATCACCTGAATACGATCACACTCTTTGACTCGTAATTCCTTAGCTCCCGTCAGTCTAGTCTGACCTTCTGCACAAGCCGCGGCAATAAATAAAACAGGAAATTCATCGATCGCTAATGGCACCAACGCCTCAGGAATATCAATACCTTTCAATTGACTGGATTGCACATGTAAATCAGCCACCGGTTCACCGCCGACAGTACGCTCATTTAATATTTCAATATTGGCCCCCATCAAACGTAAAATATCAATAATACCGGTACGTGTAGGATTAATTCCGACATGTTTTAACGTCACATCTGAATTTTCCGCGATCGTAGCACCGACTAAAAAGAAAGCTGCTGAGGAAATATCACTAGGCACATCGATTGTGCAGGCGGTTAATTTTCCTGTTGAATCAATCTGCGCTTTATCACCCTCACGTTGCACGCGATAACCAAAACCGTTCAACATTCTTTCGGTATGATCCCGCGTAGGAGCTGGCTCAGTCACCGTGGTCTCACCTTCCGCATACATACCTGCCAGCAACAGACAAGATTTAACTTGAGCACTGGCCATAGGCATATCGTAATGAATGGCTTTTAACGAATTAGTCCCGGTAATATGTAACGGTGCCGTACCATCATCCTGGGCTTTAATATTGGCACCCATTGTGGCCAATGGCGCTGTTACTCTTTTCATCGGCCTGGATGATAATGACTCATCCCCGGTCAGAACCGTATTAAACGATTGCCCTGCCAATAAACCACTTAATAAGCGCATCGAGGTACCTGAGTTCCCTAGATACAAAGGTTCTTTAGGCTCTTGCAATCCATGTTTGCCGACACCATGTATAGTCACTTCCCCATTTTTTGGCCCTTCAATGGTAACCCCCATCGCACGAAAAGCCTGTAACGTGGCTAGAGCATCTTCAGCATCTAAAAACCCGGTAACATGAGTCACGCCTTCTGCTAGCGAACCTAACATAATAGAACGATGCGACATGGATTTATCACCTGGCACTCGAATTTCTCCGCGTAAAGATCCACCTGGCTGAACATTAAAAGTAATTGATTGAGACATAGAATTATCAAGTTGAGTAAGAAATCGTTGCCTGGCTTGGTTGGCATACGAAAAGGTTTCGAAAATTTGCTGACTTTGCTGATCAAGCAGCATCTGTTCCATTCCCGCTAATTTAATTTGTAATTGTTGAATTAAAGGGATAAGTTCTTGCTTATTTGCCATACAAATATCCACCCACATTGTGGGATCACTGGAGGCAATGCGGGTAAAATCTTTAAATCCGCCGGCGGCATATTTAAAAATCTCCACCTGTTCATCTTTTTTACCTAACAAATCCACCAGAGCAAAGGCAAGAATATGAGGCAAATGACTGGTCGCAGCTAACACAGCATCGTGATGATCAACTTCCATCTGCGTCACCTGAGCACCTATTCTACGCCAAAACGTTATTATTTTATTTAAGGCATCAGTAGATGAAGATTTAATCGGTGTCAATACCACGCGTTTATTATCAAATAAGTCGACTACCGAGGCTTCAACACCACTGTTTTCAGCACCTGCAATGGGATGTGCGGCTATAAAATTAGTAGGCACTTCAGTAAAAACACTACGCGCCGCAGCTAACACACTGGCTTTGGTACTCCCCGCATCACTGTAGACAGTGTGCTCATTCCAAAAGGGTTTAAGCATGCTGAAGATTTGCTGCATAACGCCAACTGGGGTACATATAATGACACAATCCGCATCCTTGACAGCCGCTTCAATATCCAGATAATACGCATCAATAACACCGAGTTCTTTCGCTCTGGATAAATTATCTAATCCACTTTTTCGACCATAGGCAACGATACAGTCAGATAAGCCATGTTCTCGTGCCGCTCTGGCAATGGAACCCCCAATTAAACCAATGCCGATGATACAAATTTTATTAAACATCAATTAATCTGACCCGCTCAAAACATCTGTTAACGCATCGATAAAAAACTGATTTTCATCCGGCATACCAATACTGATTCTTAAATGGTTGGGCATTCCATAATTAGCTACCGGACGCACGATAACCCCCTTCTTTAACAAAGCCTGATAAACAGGCATCGCGACTTGTTGCAAATCAACCGAGACAAAATTACCCGCCGAAGGAATCCAGGACAACCCTAACTCAGCAAAAGCCTGAGTCAGTTGCTTCATACCCTGCTTATTCATCGTCAGGGTTTGCCTTAAATAATCCACATCACTTAAGGCCGCTTCAGCCGCTGCCATAGCCAGACTATTATTGTTAAAAGGCTGTCTGACACGATTTAATACATCCGCCATGTCTGTCGATGAAATACTGTAACCCACTCGCAACCCTGCCAGCCCATAGGCTTTAGAAAAGGTACGGGTGATTATCAGGTTGGGAAATTGTTTGAGCCACGCGATGGAATTCGCCCGCTCGGCATCCCCAATAAATTCATAATACGCTTCATCCAGCACACAAATCACAGTATCAGGTAAGGCCTTAATGAAGTTTTCCAGTGCTGGTGCTGGTAATAATGTACCGGTTGGGTTATTAGGATTGGCTATAAAAACCAGACGGGTTTTTTCATTAACCTCAGCTAACATGGCATCCAGATCATGTCCGTAATCCCGTGCAGCAGCAATTCGGGCGGTTGCCCCTACAGCCTGAGTCACAATCGGATAAACGGCAAAAGCATGTTGAGAAAAAACAACTTCTTGTGAGCTTGTTAAAAAAGTGCGCGCAACTAATTCTAAAATTTCATTAGAGCCATTACCCAAGGTTATTTGGGCTGTAGATACTGCGTATTTTTCAGCCAAGGCCTGCTTTAAAGCAAAACCATTCCCATCAGGATAGCGAGATAACTCGGCCAGTGCACTCGAAATAGCAGCTTTTGCTTTTGCCCCCAACCCTAAAGGGTTCTCATTTGAGGCCAGTTTTATAATATGAGATAAACCGAACTCCCTTTGCAACTCCTCTATGGGTTTACCAGGGGTATAAGGTATCAGTTTCTGAACGCCTTGAACGGCAAGATTTAAAATAGATTTCATTGACGACCTGACAAGATAACAATTGAACTTTTACAAAATCCCGGCTAGATAACAGCTTTAGGGTAAGAGCCTAAAATATTTAACAGATGGACATTCTGTTTCAACAATTTCAAGGCATGACACACATCCTCATCCTCTTGATGCCCATTAATATCTATAAAGAAAACATACTCCCACAAACCTTGTTTTGAGGGGCGTGATTCAATATGTGACAAACTAATATCATGGCGTGCAAAAGGTTCCAATATTTGATGCAAAGAACCCACACGATTACCGGTAGAAATTAGCAAAGAAGTTTTATCCAAACCCGTTGATGCAGGCTCTTGCTGACCAATAATAATAAAACGCGTGGTATTATCACATTCATCCTCAATATGCCTTCTCAGAATATTGAGGCCATACAATTCCGCCGCGACTTCACCCGCAATAGCCATTTTATCCTGACTGCCAGCCGCTAATCTTGCCGCTTCAGCATTACTACTCACAGCTGTTCTCACGGCATTGGGCAGATGAACATCCAACCATTGCCGGCACTGAGCTAATGACTGCTGGTGAGAAAAGACCTCGCTAATATCGCTTAAGTTCTCAACATGGCCCATCAAGTTATGATGCACTCTGATTTCAACTTCACCACAGATCTTTAGGGGAGAATGAATAAAGCGATCCAGCGTATGTGTAATCACACCTTCAGTTGAGTTTTCGACCGGTACCACACCAAACTGACACCGCTGATTTTCAACTTCTGTAAATATTTCGTTAATCGTCGGCACAGGCACTGACTGCACCGACTGACCAAAATGTTTAAAAGCAGCTTGCTGGGTAAAAGTACCTTCTGGTCCTAAAAAAGCAACCTCTAACGGTTTTTCCAACGCCAAACAGGATGACATTATCTCTCTAAAGAAACGCGCAGCAGTTTCATCCGAAAGCGGACCGGGATTCAACTGTTTAATCCGCCGCAAAACCAGTGCCTCTCGATCCGGACGATAAAATGAGCCGGTTTCGCCCTCGGAGATTTTTGTTTTGGCAACTTCCATCGCACAAGAGGCACGTCGATTGATCAATTGTAGTATTTCACTATCAATTGCATCAATTTTATCTCTCAAGTCTGAAAGTGGAATGATGTCAGTCATTAACTGATCTGCCCTGAATCCCACGCAAAGGCGTGAGAACTGGATTTACTACGCGTTAAATCAACCATGTGTCCGTTCAAATTCCTGCATAAAGTCTATCAATGCATCAACACCGGCTTCAGGCATTGCATTATAAATACTGGCACGCATCCCTCCCACAGAACGATGCCCTTTTAATGCACTCAAGCCCTTCTTTTCAGCCAATTCTAAAAATGTTTTATCTAATTCAGCATTTGCTAAAACAAAAGGTACATTCATTCTGGAACGGTACTTTTTATCGACAGGGTTTGAATATAATGAAGACGCTTCAATAGCTTGATATAGCTTACCGGCTTTAACCTGGTTACGCTGTTCCATAGCTACTATGCCACCTTCTTGCTTCATCCATTTCAATACCAGACCGACTAAATACCAGTTAAAGGTTGCCGGGGTATTTAACATGGAATCATTTTTTAATTGCTGCTCATAATCAAAAACTGACGGTATCCGTTTATCCGCATGACCGATTAAATCATCCCGAACAATCACAATAGTCACACCGGCAGGCCCCATATTTTTTTGTGATCCGGCATAGATAATACCAAACTTACTGACATCAATAGCACGCGACAAAATATTAGAAGACATATCACAAACTAACGGAATATCACCAAATTCAGGAATATCCTGAAATTCGACACCATGAATGGTTTCGTTATCCGTGTAATGCAGATAGGCCGCTTGTTCATCAACATTCCATTCGGCATAATCAGGAATCGTTGTAAAGTTAGAGGACTCTGAATTTGCAGAAACCATCACCTCACAATATTGTTGCGCTTCTTTTAACGCTTTCTTAGACCATGCACCGGTATTCACATAACAGGCTTTGCTCTTGCCGTTTAGAATATTCTGTGGAATAAGAGAAAACTGACCTGTCGCGCCTCCTTGTAAAAACAAGACTTTATAATTATCAGGGATATTAAGAAGCTCAATTAAATCACTTCTCAACGCATCAGCGACAGACATGAATGCTTTACCGCGATGACTGATTTCCATTACAGACATGCCACTGCCGTTAAAGTCTAATAACTCTTCCTGGGCTTTTAACAGAACCGCTTCCGGTAAGGTAGATGGACCTGCACTAAAATTAAAGATTCTACTCATTTTTACTACTTTTCTCCTGCACTATTTTCTTGATTATTTTGTTCTGAAATGATTTTCGAATCACTCTTTAAATCATCGGTTTCAGATGCTTCGATCGCATCTTCTGTCATTTCTTCATCATCGGACAAGCCTTCCACACGGTCAACTCCCACTACTTTTTCTTTTTTATCCAAACGAATAACCCGTACGCCCTGGGTATTACGTCCTACCACAGAGATCTCATTCACTTTTGTCCTGACCAATATGCCGCCACTGGTAATAATCATGATTTCATCGCTGTCAATCACCAGTGTGGCACCCACCACAGCACCATTACGCTCGGATGTTTGAATGGCAATCATACCTTGCCCGCCACGTTTATGCTGGGTAAACTCTTCTAAACGCGTTCTTTTTCCAAAGCCATTTTCAGTCACGTTTAACACCGTGCCTTCGGAAGCAATAATCAAAGAAATCACAGTTTGGTCATCTTTTAAGCGAATGCCACGTACGCCTTTAGCGGTTCTCCCCATAGAACGCACATCGGTTTCATTAAAACAATTAGCTTTGCCTGCACTACTGAACAGTAAAATATTCTGCTGTCCATCAGTGACGGCTACTCCTACCAAAGTATCATCTGCACGTAAATCAATGGCAATCTTGCCATTGGCCCGCTGCCTTTCAAATTCTTTTAACGGAGTTTTCTTAACTGTACCCGTTGCCGTTGCCATAAAGACAAATTTATCTTCGCTGTATTCACGCACCGTCAACATGGCATTAATTTTCTCACCCTTCTCTAAAGGTAATAAATTAACAAAGGGTTTACCGCGAGAACCCCGACTCGCCACAGGCAAGTGAAATACTTTTAACCAATAAACCTTACCCGAAGAAGAGAAACATAAAATAGTATCGTGGGTATTGGCAATAATCAGCTTTTCAACAAAATCCTTTTCCTTGGTTGCGGTAGCCGACTTGCCACGACCGCCACGTCGCTGCGACTTGTAATCCGTTAAGGGCTGAGACTTCACATACCCTTCATGAGACATGGTCACGACCATATCTTCTTCGGTGATCAAGTCTTCTGCTGATAAATTCAGATGATCCTGTAAAATTTCAGTGCGGCGATCATCTGAATACTTCTCTTTAATTTCGACTAACTCTTCATGAATCACTTCCATTAATCGGATATCGCTACCTACAATTTCCAAATAGCCGTCAATTAACTCAAGTAATTCCTGGTATTCTTTAACTATTTTTTCTTGTTCAAGCCCTGTTAAACGATGTAAGCGTAGATCAAGAATCGCTTGTCCCTGTGCGGGTGACAATTTATAAAGCTTATCATGCGCACCAAATTCAGCGGCCAGACTCTCAGGACGAGTACGATCTGCATCTGCATTTTCCAGCAAGACGGCAACCAGGCCTAAATCCCAATTTCTAGCCAATAAACCTTGCTTGGCTTCTGCTGGATTTGCTGATGCTTTGATTAACTCAATCATTTCATCAATATTCGCCAAAGCGATAGCCAGGCCTTCTAATACATGCGCTCTCTCACGCGCTTTTCGTAGAAGATAAAGAGTTCTACGCGTAACAATCTCACGCCTGTGATTGATAAAAGCCACCAGAATCTCTTTCAGATTCATGCAATAAGGACGACCTTCACGAATCGCCACCATATTGATGCCGAAGACGGTTTGTAACTGAGTTTGTTTATACAGATTATTTAATACGACTTCAGGGACTTCACCCCGACGCAATTCAATCACCATGCGCATGCCGTCTTTATCCGATTCATCACGCAGGCCACTGATGCCTTCAAGCTTTGCATCTTTAACCATTTCGGCAATTTTTTCCAGCAACCGTGCTTTATTTACCTGATACGGCAATTCGTCGACAATAATCGAATGTCGCCCTTCCCCGCGTTCTTCAAAATGACAACGAGAACGCAAATGAATTCGCCCTCTACCTGTCATATAGGCTTCATGAATACCAGAAGCGCCGTTGATAAAACCCGCCGTAGGGAAATCAGGCCCTGGAATATACTGCATTAAATCAGCAATACTGCTATCTGGATTGTCAATCAATGCTAAACAGGCACTGACCACTTCTGTTAGATTATGCGGAGGGATATTGGTTGCCATGCCTACGGCAATACCCGAAGAGCCATTGATCAACAAGGTAGGCAAACGCGTCGGCATCACCGAGGGTTCTGATTCTGACTCATCATAGTTAGACACAAAATCCACCGTTTCTTTTTCAAGATCGGCTAGAATTTCATGGGCTATTTTAGCCATGCGTACTTCTGTGTAACGCATCGCCGCCGGTGAATCACCATCGACAGAACCAAAATTTCCTTGTCCATCAACCAGCATATAGCGCATGGCAAAAGGTTGGGCCATACGAACGATGGTGTCATAAACCGCGGTATCACCATGCGGGTGGTATTTACCAATCACATCCCCGACTACACGCGCTGATTTTTTATACGCTTTATTCCAATCATTGCCTAACACACTCATGGCATATAAAACACGCCTATGCACGGGCTTAAGCCCATCCCTTACATCGGGAAGCGCTCGGCCGACAATAACACTCATTGAATAGTCGAGATAAGATTGTTTCATCTCATCTTCGAGATTAACAGGAATGATTTCTTTAGCGAATTCTGACATTAGATCCGTTTGTTTATAATTATGCGAATAGCATATTCCTTCGGAATATCCCCCAGAGCAAAACCTTCCTTTATTGGGATACGACTTAGTTAAAAAACCATTGATTATAGCAAATATATGCAGATAAAAGAAAAAAGGTTTTTCC
>JAPYOW010000001.1:0-19697 GCA_029937975.1 Methylococcaceae bacterium
CTTGCATGGCTTGCATCATGCTTGCCATTTGGTTAACCTGGGCTTCTAAAGCCGCTGTTTTTTTAGCCGTCGCGTCTGCAACACGCTCAGCCTGTGTTTGTGCCATGGCTTGTGGTGCAACTAGCGCACCTGCCAGTGATAAAGTCGCTGTGGCTATGCCCAACGCTTTTGTCGATTTTTTAATCATTGCTATCCCCTCATGAGTTTTTTTTATTATTTAACGTGTATTTGCCAAAATACAACACAAATATTCACGTAGCTCATACTAGCAGTTAATCATAGCGCGCACAAGCCTTAAAATGATATTTTGTGGTTTATCTATTGCCTTATTTTTCAATGACCTATGTGATAATGCTAAAAATAAAACAAAATTTGTTTAAAAAAAACAACAGTCCTTTTCTTCAACAGCCCCTGTATACTAGTGCATGGCTTACACGCTAGCTGTGCTTTTTATTTTTTTACCCCCCTATGACGCTTAATCCCGAAATTACTATTATTGGCGGCGGACTGATTGGCTTATTAACCGCCAAAGAATTTGTCCAGGCCGGTTGCCAAGTCACACTCATTGACAAATCATTAGCCGGTCAGGAGTCATCCTGGGCAGGCGGCGGCATTTTATTGCCTTTATACCCCTGGCGACAAGCGTCTGCCATTTCCACCTTAGTCATGGAAAGCATTAAGCATTATCCTGATTTAGCCCAGGAACTTTTTGCCAGTACCGAGCTTGACCCCGAGTGGATGGCTTGCGGCATGTTGATCTGTAAAAACCCTGACATCGACTTAGCGCGTGCATGGTGCAAACAACATAATATCCCCAGCCATGCGGCCGACCCTGGTTTTTTCGAGGACTTGAATACCCAGACCATCAACCCTCTTTGGCTACCGACGATTGCCCAGATTCGCAACCCCCGATTATTAAAAACCTTAAAAACCTTTTTGCTCAGACACAAGGTTCAATTTATTGAAAACTGTGAGATCAGCGACTGCCATATTAAAAACGGCGCCATCGCGTCACTCACCACCAGTCAGGGGAAATTGCAGGTTAATCAATTAATCATCAGTGCCGGGGCATGGACCCGCCATTTACTGCAGCGCTTATTTTCTATCCAGCTGTTACCGGAGATTTCGCCCGTTAAGGGGCAAATGCTGTTATTTGATGCCCAGCCCGACACCCTCAGCCATATGATTTTAGAGGGCAACCATTATCTTATTCCACGCCGTGATGGAAAAATTCTGGCCGGCAGCTCTGTGGAGCACAGTCAATTTGATAAAAGCACCAATCATCAGGCCCGGGATCAACTGTTCAGCTTTGCCACAGAACTTTTCCCGACCCTAAAAAACTATCCCGTGATCAATCATTGGGCAGGGCTGCGCCCGGGCACCGATCAAGGCGTGCCATATATTGACCGGCACCCGGAAATTAAAAACCTGAGCATTAATGCCGGCCATTTCAGAAATGGACTGGTCATGGCCCCGGCTTCAGCTAAACTTTTGGCCGATTTAGTTCTCGCCAGACCGCCCAGCATTAACCCGGAACCTTATAAACTTTAACTTTTTTGTGCTTGCAGCTTAAATTAACCCGACATCCATTCCCTCTGACCCCCTTATTCTGCTTATGAATCTTTATCCCTTACTCCGCCCCGCTTTATTCTCTCTGGACCCTGAAAAAGCCCATGAAGTCACGCTTAAATTACTCAAGCTTTCACACCAAACCGGCCTGTCGGTTTTAAGCAAAGCCCGCTCAGAGCATCAACCGCTGACGGTGATGGGACTGGATTTTAAAAACCCGGTCGGTCTGGCGGCGGGCATGGATAAAAACGGCGATTATATTGATGCCCTTGCCGCCATGGGCTTTGGCTTTTTAGAAATAGGCACCGTGACCCCACGACCCCAGCCTGGAAACCCGAAACCTCGCTTATTCAGACTGCCCGAACATCAGGCCATTATTAACCGGATGGGGTTTAATAATGCAGGCGTAGAGCATCTGCTGCAGCAGGTGGAGCAGATGCGTTATACCGGTATTCTCGGTATCAATATCGGCAAGAATTTTGACACGCCGATTGAAGATGCCACGACAGACTATCTCATTGGCCTGCGTAAAAGTTATGCCTTAGCCAGCTACGTTACCCTGAATATTTCCTCACCTAACACTAAAAACCTGCGCCAATTGCAACAAGGCGATGAAATTAAAAAGCTGTTGGCCGCGCTGAAAGAAGAACAATTAAAATTACAGACAAAACATCAAAAATACACGCCCCTAGTGGTTAAAATCGCCCCCGACTTAAGCGATGATGAAATTATTCATATCGCCCAGCTATTAACGGAATTTGCTATTGATGGTGTCATTGCCAGTAATACCACTATTTCCCGAGCGGCTATTCAGGGACATGTGCACGCGGAAGAAGCCGGTGGCTTGAGCGGTGCACCGGTGATGCAACAATCTACCCATGTGGTGGCAAAATTGGCGGCTGAATTGCGAGGAGAGATTCCTATTATCGCGGCCGGGGGTATTTTAAGCGGACAAGATGCACAGGATAAACTGGATGCAGGTGCCAGTCTGGTACAAATTTATAGTGGTTTGATTTATCGGGGCCCGCAGTTGATTGAAGATATTTTGCAGGTGATCTAATCTTGACTCCCCTCTCCAACGGGAGAGGGGGCAAGCGCTTGTTTCATATTACTCGCCAGCGATGGACATTTGTTCTATTAATATAGAGCCTGTGCGTATATTGCTGCGGTAATCCACATCATTGCCTACAGAAACAATGTTTTTATACATGTCTTTTAAATTACCGGCGACGGTGATTTCTTCTACCGGGTATTGTATTTCTCCGTTTTCCACCCAGAATCCAGAGGCGCCCCGGGAATAATCACCGGTCACTCTATTCACGCCCTGCCCCATCAATTCGGTGACCAACAAGCCGGTATTTAACTGCTTTAACATCGCGTTAAAATCGTTTTCCCCGGAATCCACCGTTAAATTATGTACCCCACCGGCATTGCCTGTGGTTTTCATGCCTAGTTTACGTGCGGAATAACTACTTAACACATAGCCCTGCAACACACCTGCTGTGACAATATCTCTGGCTTGTGTCGCAACCCCTTCCCCATCATACGAGGCACTGCCCAAGGCCATTTGCAAATGCGGCTGTTCATGAATACGCATAAACTCCGGCAAGATCTGGGTATCAAGTGCATCCAGTAAAAAACTGGATTTTCTATACAGACTGCTGCCACTGATCGCGCCTACCAGAGAACCGATCAAGCCGGCAGCCACTTCTGCAGAATACAGCACAGGACATTGCCGGGTACTTAGACTCTGCGCACCGAGTCGTTGCAGGGTCCGTTGCGCGGCTTTGATGCCTATGTCACTGGCTGATTCCAGCGCCTGTGCATTTCTGGAGACGCTATACCAGTAATCCCTTTGCATATTGCCGTCTCTTTCCCCAATCACAGAGCAACTGATGGAATGCCGCGTTGACTGACCGCCTTGTAAAAACCCCAGACTATTGCCTAACACGGAGATACCCTGATGACTGTTGACCGTTGCCCCTTCGGAGTTGCTGATCTCCACATGCAATGAACGGGCGGCTTCTTCACATTCCAGCGCTATGTCAATGGCTGATGATGCCTCAATATCCCAGGCATGATTGTTATCCAGATCGGGGAATTGGGTTGCCAGCATGTGCTGCTCGGGAAGCCCTGCATAGTCATCTTCACTGGAAAAACCGGCAATACTGCACGCCGCTTTAACCGTTTCCCTGATGGAATCAGGGGAAAAATCGTTGGTACTGGATGAGCCTTTGCGCTTACCTCTATAAACGGTAACCCCTAATGCCTGATCACAGTGATATTCAATGGTTTCAACTTCTCCCAGACGAGCCGTGACCGCAAGCCCCTTATCTAAACTTAAACCGGCTTCAGCTGAGGTGGCCCCTTGTTTTCTGGATTCATCCAGCAAATCCTGAACCAGGTTTTTGAGCCGATTAATTTCTTCGTTGTTTTGCATGAAAGTTTACAATTGATTGATTAAGTTCCTTCACACGAACACGCTACCAAAAACCACACCTTTTGAGTCAGGCCTGATTAACCGTAAGTCATGCAAAGCACTATTGTTGCAGAGCAGACTTCAGTCCGCCGTTCCAGAGGGCTTTAGCAGGCGACAATCCGCGCTACACACTGGTTCCACCCACAGTAATACCATCTATCCTGAGGGTAGGCTGCCCCACTCCGACGGGCACACTTTGCCCCTCTTTGCCACAGGTACCCACCCCGGAGTCTAATGCCAAATCAGTCCCGACCATGGAAACCTTGGTCAGCACCTCAGGACCATTGCCGATCAAGGTCGCGCCTTTCACCGCCCGGGTGATTTTACCATCCTCAATCAAATACGCTTCACTGGCAGAAAAGACAAATTTGCCCGAGGTAATATCGACTTGCCCACCACCAAAGTTTTTAGCGTATAAGCCTTTTTTCACCGACTTGATAATTTCTTCCGGGTCGTGCTTGCCGGCTAGCATATAGGTATTTGTCATTCTGGGCATGGGCAAATGGGCATAGGATTCACGTCGTCCGTTACCCGTGGATTTAACCCCCATTAAGCGGCCATTGAGCCTATCTTGCATATAGCCTTTTAAAATACCTTTTTCTATTAATACCGTATTTTCAGTGGGCACGCCTTCGTCATCTATGGTTAAAGAACCCCGACGACCTGGCAGAGTACCATCATCAACCACGGTGCATAATTCTGATGCGACTTTCTCACCCACCTTACCACTGAATGCGGAAGTCCCTTTACGGTTAAAATCACCTTCCAAACCATGGCCGATGGCTTCGTGCAATAAAATACCGGGCCAGCCCGGGCCCAGCACCACGGTCATATTTCCCGCCGGCGCGTCAATAGCCTGCAAATTCACCACCGCTTGTCTGACCGCTTCTACACCATATTGGAGGGCTTTATCCTGATCTAAAAAATAACCATAATCAGACCGGGCCCCACCGCCCATACTGCCTTGCTCACGCTGGCCATTTTCTTCCAGAATCACAGTGACATTCATCCGGGTCAAGGGACGAATATCGGCAACTAAAGAGCCATCACAATTCGCCACCATCACTTTTTCATGCACCCCCACCAGACTGACAATGACCTCTTCAATACGACTGTCCAGTTTTCGGGTTTCAATATCCACCCTGCGCAATAACGCAATTTTTTCCTGATCCGCTAACGACTTTAACGGATTGACCGCATCATAGTAGGAGGGATAACCGGCGACCTTATCGATTTTCTTTTGTGCTATTTGTCCCTGTCTGGCAATCGCTTTCACATTTTTTGCAGCTTCCAGCAGTACGGAAAGCTCAATCCGGTCACTGTAGGCAAAACCGGTTTTTTCGCCTGAGACCACTCGCACTCCAGCCCCTTGTTCGATACTGTGGGAGCCTTCTTTGACTATCCCGCCTTCGAGTACCCACGACTCAAAATGACTGGCCTGAAAATAAATATCTGCATCATCAACAGTCGCACTGAGCATACTGTCCATAATCTTATCAATATCTTTCTCCTCCATGCCATAGGGGGAAAGTATTGAGTGTTTTACTTGGTTTATTATATCCATGGGGATTGCTGTTTTTTTAAAGAATGGCTGAGCAAGAATTCTGGCAATTGATGCCTAACTGCGCGCTGTCTGATCAGTCTGTAACGGAGCGAAATACCCGGAACCGGAGTTCAAGTGTCATATGACATTGCATGGCATAACCGCGACGATATTTTATGTGAGTGATAAACTCAATGGATGTTCAAATCATGTTTCATGGTTTCATATAAAGACTGGATCAAGAGAACACTATTATCCACTTCTTCTGCAAAAGCTTCATTATCTTCATCATCATCCAATAAACCATCATTTTCTTGCTTTACTAATTTGGCCGCCACCTCGGTATCACTTTCATGCCAGACTAAGGTTAACTGATAAGCGGCTTTTCGGCTGGCAGCATTGGAAAACAAGGATGTCATGTTTTCAAAAAATGCTGCCTCGCCTGAATCTTCATCCTCTGCGGCAAATAAAACATAAAAAACACCCAGATCTCTGTTTTTATCTTTTACGGTTATATCATTGAGTTTCAAGGCCTGCTCAACAAGATTCCAGGAACGGTAAAATAATTTTTTAATTTTTATGACCGGTCTTTCCTCTGCCCCGGCTAATTGCACACTTTCACCCAGGCCCTGGCTGCGCTTATCTGCTTTGTCAGCCTCCGGCTGTCTGGGCTTTGCCACTCTGGCAATGACGGGGGGCAGCTCGAGCGCAGTGGTGTCCTGATAACGGGTCTGTTGAATACCCTGCGAACATGCGGTGAGCGTTAAGAGCAGGAAAATAAAGGTAAAGGAGACAGGCTTCATCTCTATTGACAGCAAACGCGTCTATGTTCTAACACAGGAAAGGCAACACGCACCTTATCAAGTCGCTGTTTATCAATATCCGCACACACAAAACCCCCACCTGTCTTATAGCAGTCTAATACCACACCCCAGGGGTCAACAATCATGCTATGTCCAAACGTTTTTCGTCCACTAAGGTGAAAGCCGCCTTGATTCGGGGCAATAATATAGCTCAAGTTCTCTATCGCTCTGGCCCGTAACAGGACTTCCCAGTGTGCGGCGCCCGTTTCTGCGGTAAAAGCTGAAGGCACAACCACTATTTCAGCCCCGGCTTTTTGCATTTTACGAAAAAACTCGGGGAACCGTAAATCGTAACAAACGGCAATACCTAATCGACCAAAGGGAGTATCAATAACCAACGGTTCTGCCCCATTTTCGATGGAGTCGGACTCTTTATATTCTTCTCCCGTGTCGGGCACACTGACATCAAACAAATGCACTTTGTCATACCGCGCGACTCTTTCACCTTGGTCATTGTATATCAGGCAAGCAGCCCTGACTTTTCTATCATCATCGGCCACTAAGGGAATGGTTCCACCGATCAGCCAGACCGCATGTTTTTTTGCAATTTCTGCCATAAAGCTCTGGATCACGCCGCTACCATCTTGCTCACGAATCTCGACTTTATCAAATTCATTGACCCCCATGAAAGCAAAATTTTCTGGCAAAGCGATCAATTTTGCACCGGCTTTCACCGCCTCAACAATCAATTTTTCAGCTTCTATCAGATTTCCTGCCACATAGGGACTGGATGCCATTTGTATGGCTGCACATATAGTCATTATTACTCTCTTGTTATCCTTGGCAATGCAAAACCTTTAAGAAACGTTAATTCAATCCTTCCTGAACCTTCATTCCCAGACTATTTTGCAAGAGAACTCATCCATGAAAAATCTGTCAACCCTGTCCATGTTTTCTTTAAAAGACCATCCTGTTCATGAATGGGTATCACTTTGAAGTCATGCCATGGGCCTTTCACTTTATAGTGTGAACCAAAGAAATATCCTTCTTTATAATCATCGGTGAAAACTTGCGCAATCACTCCAGCAATACTGCCGACAATTGTACCAGCTATAGGTATAGCACCCGAACTTTTTGGCATTACGCCCATGCGGTGATCAAATGTCTTCGCGATCAAATCCGTTGTCCCTGATATAAAAATCTGTGCGGGAACAGCATCAATCAACAGGTTATTGCTCAGGGCTTTACCTTGCCTGATGTTAAAATGCCCGGTGATCCGGTTGAAACTCATCCCCTGCTTGTATATATCGCCAAAATCAAGCGTTAAACGTTTGATCCACTGCTCCATCGCTAACAGCCCCAGAATACGACCAAAGCCCGGCTCAACACTGGCCAGTCGCCCGTCCTGCAACTCTACATCCATTTCTGCCTCCATGGCTTCGATAGCAAAATGATACGGTGAACCCGGCCATTTCGCAAAAAAATCAATATCGCCCTGACTGTCTTTAAAATCATTGTCAAAATCAAATTGCGCTAAAAACCCACCAAAATCTTCGGTACTAACCCGACCAGACATTTCCGTAAAACTAGACCCGGCGCTTCCAACCCAGTCAGCTTTAAGCTCAATGCTATGTTGCTCTGAAATAACATCTATATTTTTAAAGCGAATACCATTCACCCTTCGTTCTGTTGCTATTTGCAGACGCCCTAAATTGCTACCTTTCCACCATAACTGCTCACTCACTACCTTAATAAGCGGCATTTGCGCCATCTCAATGGTGTCTTGCTGAAAATCCACCTGCATTAACTCAGTGAGGTTCAAATACCTCATCTCTAGCTTGATAACGTCCTGCTCAGTTTGCTCAAGCGGCAGACTAAATGTGCCTTTGGCCATGGAGCAAGCAAGCTCACCTTGCCACTGTCCACTTAAACGCTGCATCGCCAAGTCAAAGGCACCATAGTCTTTATGATTCCAGTGTAACTGCCTGGTATGCAGGTTGATCTCATTTAATGTGAGCGCAGAGTCGGGATTTGTCACCTCGTCCTTTTGACCGATAAATGTCATCCATTTCGCCACATCAAAGACATCCCGTTCAATGTCGATTCTTATTCCTTTATCAGCAGCTGCAGTCGCAATCGCCTGAACTGCAATCGGCTGTTTGCCATAAAAAATATGCGCCGAGTGCAGTTCATTTTGCTGTTTATGAATATGCATCGCCACTGTCAATTGCTCTTGATAATGCAAAACCAGAGGTAATAATTCTTCATCATTGAGCGCCATAGCAACCCTTAAAGAGGATTTATCTGTCGCTGATTTTTTTAAGGGCTCAGGAAAATCCACAGCAACACCCACTAAGTCCGAGTCAATGCTCAGTGTTGCCGATTGTTGCTCATTAGCCGGTAACGCCAGTTCCAGTTGATATGTGGTTGCCCCTTTTAAGCGCTGGTCTTTTAAAATCCAACTGTCAAAAAAAGCAAACTGCTGTTCTAAATGCGGGATATCTGTTTGACCAACGATATTAATCAAGGTTTGCAAGGCGTCACTCTTTGCCTGCATTTGTAGCGGGTAACCCAGCGTTTTAGCCTGCAGATTTTGGCAAAATAATCCCACCTCAGTAAACCGTAAATCTCCCGTTACTTCGCTAATATCCAGATCAATGGCATTCACTTTGATAGCTGCATCTGTTAAATGCGTTATCACATTTGCCACCACCTCTGAGGTCGCCGCTAACGGTATATTGAGATCCAGATCCACCTGTGTCAGACCGGTCGGGGTAATGGCTTCCAGAACACGGTTAACAGTGGCCTGCAGCGGGGTGTTCTGTAAAAAATGCAAGCCATCAATAATTTCCCCTTCTACCTTGCCATGTACCAATAAATGATCACTGGTGGCAAAAGAGGGGATTTCCAATAGCGCATGCTTAACCGTTAAGCCCTGCACTTGCGCATGGAACATGTCGATGCTCACACTGTTTTTTAAAAACAGCACCTCGGCGTTAACATGGTTTAAATTTGGCCAATCCGAGTTATATTGCAACTCGACATCTTGCATGTCGTACAACACTTCAAACACACCCTGATTATCCACAAAGGGGAATTTATCTAACTCACCATAGACCAACACATCGCCTCGTGTGATCTTTCCTGATACAAAGGCATTATCCAGCCACTCAACCACATCTTCATCCATAATACTGACCGGATAATAGGTCGAAACATGACTGATATCCTGCATATTGGCAAAAGAGGCTTGCAAGTCCATAAATACAGGCTCTGCATTTTTTGGAATACTGACAAACACTTGGGTTTCAGTGTCAACATACCGGGTATTCAATACCAGACCTTTAGACTGAATCTGCCATTTTTCAGGGGTTTGCAACCATTCAAGCGCACCGGTCAATCGCTGGATAGTCCATGCTTTTCTGAATAATTCCGGAAAAAACACAGTACCCCTGTCGGTATTAAAAACAATCCGGCCCTGTTCATGACTGCCTTTGATGCGTCCGCTCAGGTTTTTAATCTCTGGAAAACCATCAAAAGCGTGCGTAAAAATATTGTTAAATATGCCGTTGAATGCATACTGCGAATGTTCATTATCAACGTAGAGACTGAAGTCTTTTAACATCCCTTTTATGTGCAGGTTTTTAAGCAAACCCTGCTGGCTTACATCCAGCGGCGTAAAAAACCGCAATAAACCACTTAATTCCTGTAAGTCCAATTGCTGGATTGATGCCGCTATCTGACTAAACGCATTATCGGTCCCCAGACTAAAGCTCGCACTGGGCCATTGCTTATGATCGGTCTCAAGCAACAAATCGACCACACTTAATTCCCAGCCCCCGACCTTATTGCGCACCTTAAACCCTGTTTTAAGTGCGTTGATATGCAATGACTTTGGTGGCTGGCCTGGTTTGTCGAGGACAAGGTTTTTTGCGGATATACTGCCTAGCATAGCCGTCAGCCTGGAATTCTCGAACCGACTCAATTTTTTAAAACTGCCTACACCTGAGCGAATTTTCAGCCCTAACGGCATTTCGCCGGTCATCAGCTCGGTCAGAACGATATCCTGCCCGGCAATATAAACGGTAGCCTTCATGTTATCCGGCTTAAAAACATCCCCCTGAAAGGACATTGAAGCTCTGAGTGATTTACCATACTTTTCAGGTAAGGCTGCCAGAAAGTGAACCTCATGCTGCCCCCCAGGCTCATTTTTAAGCAATAAATCTACGTTGCTAAATGCTATAGGGCTGGCATTACGTTGTTCATCTCGCCAGATAATATGACTGTTTAAAAGCTCATAACGTCCCCCATCCAGTAACCAGTAGGGTTCATCGGCATTATTTGTGGTCAGGCCAGCAATAGATAAACTCCCATCCTTCTTGCGCACAATGGATAATTCAGTACCTATCAGGGTTAACCTGCTTGAGGGGAGAAGTTGGCGGGTAAAAAGCAGCTGCACTAAACTGACACGTAGTCGCATTTGCTCTAATTTGATCGCAGCCGGAGCCGTACTATCGGCTGCCAGCACCTGAATATCTTCTAAAATCAATTCCGGGTTGAAGCCCTGCATGCGCGCACGGACACGTCCTATCTCTATCGGAAGTTCAGTGAGTTCACGGACTTTATGTTGCAATTCAGCTCTATAATCGTCAGCATAGAGCAAAAAAAACCGGACAACATTAATAGCAATTGCCAGCCCTACCAGTAAACCAAGCAATAAATAGCGTAAAGAACGTGGCATAAGATAATTCACTCAGGCATCATCGAGGCTTAGAGCAGCACCACATCGTATTGTTCCTGATTATATTCTGCTTCAGACCTGAATTTAATCCGTACTCCCAGAAACAACTCCAGTTCAGCCAGCATATCCGCCTCTTCATCCAATAGCATTTCAACCACTTCATTCGAAGCAAGAACCAGTAATTCTTGTACATTATATTGCCTGACCTCCCGAATGATCTCCCTGAATATTTCCAGACACATGGATTCAGCGGTTTTTAAAACCCCTCGCCCGCCACAAGCACAACACGGCTCACACAGAATATGCTCAAGACTTTCCCGGGTGCGTTTACGCGTCATTTCCACCAGACCTAGCGCTGAAACTTCAGTAATCTTGTTTTTCGCATGATCCTTATCCAGGTTACGCTGCAAAGCATTTAACACCTGTTTCTTATGATCTTCACTGCGCATATCAATAAAATCAATAATGATGATGCCACCCAGATTTCTCAACCTAAGCTGTCTTGAAATAGTTTGAGCGGCCTCCAGATTGGTTTTAAAAATAGTCTCTTCCAGGTTGCGGCCACCGACATAGCCCCCGGTATTAACATCGACAGTCGTCATGGCTTCAGTTTGGTCAAAAACCAGATGACCACCGGATTTTAACTTCACCTTGCGGTCTAAAGCGCGCGTTATTTCATCTTCAACATTATAAAGATCAAAAACCGGACATTCACCTGAATAATGTTCAATCACATGCACAATATCGGGTAAAAATATTTCGGCAAATTCTACTAACTTCTGATGCGTCTCACGAGAATCCACCCGTATTCTTTCTATGCCATCTTTATATAAGTCCCTCAGTGTTCTGATACTGAGAGACAAATCTTCGTGCAACAAGGTTTTAACTTCTGCATCACTTATTCTTTCAGAAATAGCTGTCCATAGCTTAGTCAGAAAGGTCATATCAGAAAACAACACGGGTTCTTCAACACATTCAGCCGCTGTTCTGGCGATAAACCCGCCATTTCCATTTTTTTTCTGGAATTGTTCAATACAAGTGCGTAAGCGAGTACGCTCCTTATCGCATTCAATTCTTTGAGAAACACCGGAGTTGTTAGCAAAAGGCATATAAACCTGAAACCGGGAGGGAATGGATATTTCTGTGGTTAAGCGAGCGCCTTTGCTGCCTAAAGGATCCTTGGTTACCTGTACGACAATGGCCTGGCCTTCGCGTAAATAATGCTCAATATTTTCCGAACCTGTTTTCTCCAATTCCTTATTGCTAAAGTCTGAAATATGCAGAAAAGCGGCCCGGTCAAGTCCGATATCGACAAAAGCAGCCTGCATGCCAGGCAATACGCGACAAACCTGTCCCTTATATATATTCCCAACCAGCCCCCTCTGCTTGCCTCTCTCAATGATCAATTCCTGTAACACACCATTCTCAATCACTGCTACGCGTATTTCAGGAGGTGTCACATTAATTAAAATTTCTTCGCTCATATGATTATTTTTATTCCCTGTTTTGATAATAATGCAGCGGTTTCAAATAACGGCAACCCCATAACGCCGGAATAACTGCCATTGATGGATTCCACAAAGATACTCGCCAAGCCCTGTATGGCATAAGCGCCTGCTTTACCTTGTGGCTCAGCCGTTTCCCAATAAGACTGGATTTCTTTCCTGCCAATCGGCCTAAAACATACCTCTGTGATACTCAAGGCTTGAAAATGTGTCTTCTCCTCACCGTTGACAGCACATCTTAGTGATACCGCTGTCATGACCTGGTGAGTTTTCCCGGCAAGCTGGGTCAACATGGATTCAGCCTGTTCTCTGTCGTTGGGTTTACCCAGAATCTGGCCTTCAATCACCACACTGGTATCCGCTGACAACACCGGGCATTCACACTTTAACGCCGCCAGGCACGCTGCTGATTTTGCAGCAGCAACTCGATACACATAATCTTGAGGCAATTCCAAAGACCTGGGCGTCTCATCAACTTCCAGCACATGCACACGATAACTAACCCCGATCTGGTCTAATAACTCCCTGCGTCTGGGGGATGCTGAAGCCAGAATAAGCTGCTCTTTCATCGATGATAGGGGTGGTTGTTAATGATACTCCAGGCTCTATACAACTGCTCTGCAACCACAATTCTAACCAAAGGGTGAGGAAAGGTTAAATTGGAAAGACTCCATGATTCGCGGGCTAACTCTTTTGCAGAGTCAGCAAGACCTTCTGGCCCACCAATTAATACCGCAATGTGCTGACCGCTTTCCATCCATCGACTCATTGCCTTTGCAACATCCAATGTGCTCCACGGTTTACCCGGTACGTCTAAAGTCACCACATGCGCTCTGGCCGGAATAACATTGAGCATTCGCTCGCCCTCATCCCTGACTATTCTCGCTACATCACTGTTCTTGCCCCTTTTCCCCGGGACCACTTCCTTCAGAATCAATTCACATTCTTTAGGCAGTCGCTTGGCATATTCATCATAGCCTTGCTGAACCCATTGGGGCATTCGATTACCAACACTGATCAAATTTATTTGCATAGCATCACAATACACAGAAGTAATTTTTGAAGCAATCTTCGTTTTTAAAGCGCAAGAATTAAATCCCGCCCTGTTGATAGCTGCTCGCCCGAGTCTTGCACATGTTCTTTATAAGATTATCAAATCGCGACAAGGCCTTATTATCTACCCACCTTAATTCCAGTCAAATGCAAATAAAACCCAGTTCACACGCCGCCATGTAGATTAACCCGGAACCATGATTAGCTTTCCCCGGGGAATTCCCGGTTTTGAGGGGCATGCCCGTTTTCAACTATTTTAACAAAGCACAAATAATATAGTCTTGCGCTGCATTCTTTGAGTGGACGATCAACAGGCCTTTAGTATCCCCACCCCTTTTGTATTCAATCTCAACTATTAATTCGTTTTAACTGACGAGGGAGAAAGCATCCTTGAACTGAAGCCTGCGGATGAGCTGTTGATTTTATAATGTTACATCAGGATTACGGCACTGAACCATCAAAGACTTGACTGATCAATAGCCGAAAACGAATAGGCATACAGAAATGCTTAATATCTATAGCACAAGGCATCTCGCTGACTGGACAAAAAACGCAATTGCAATCAGGGAAATGTAAACTGGAATCTTAGCAGGTATTATCTATGCCGACACAAGAGCTGTCACCGTTATTATGCCGGATATAATGAGGAACTATGCGGCCTGAACAGGAATTGAATGACTGGAGTGCGTTATCTCATTTTTCTCATTAAAATAAACCAAGGTTGGTTTATAGTTTTCTAACTCTACTGCATCAAACGAGGCAAAGGTGCAAACAATAATTAAGTCTCCCTCACAAGCAAGACGTGCCGCAGCACCATTCACAGAAAAAACGCCTGAGCCTTCTTCAGCACGTATGGCATAGGTGGTAAAACGCCCGCCCGTATTTATATTATAAATTTGAATTTGCTCATACTCTTTGATTCCGGCATAGTCAAGAATTTTACCGTCTATCGCACAAGACCCTTCATAACCCAATTCTGAATGGGTTACAGTAGCTCTGTGTAGCTTTGCTTTTAGCATGGAAGTCTGCATATTTTACAATCTGAAAATCTTTTAGAACTCATTATTATGCCTTAAAACTTCCCCCCGTTCAAATTAAAAGCCCGGCATAATACCTCAAAAAAACCGGATCACTCTGGTGATTTGCCCCCACCGCCTGCTTTTTCCTATAAAAAACAGGCTGAAAAACCTGTACCGAATCCCCTCACTCAATAACCGAACGATAAAAAGTGTACCAGGCAAAACCTGCCGTTACTTATAGACAAAACCTGCGGGTAACAGATTGATCGCAATTTCCATTAACCGGCCGCCAATCACGACTCCAGATAAGAACAACAATAATCTACCAAACTTAACACTTTCAAATCAAACGATGAATCGCCTGGCACGTTAAAAGACTCACCGCCATTAATGGGCAGCCATTTATTACTGTCGTCAAGACGATAAACCAGCTCACCGGCTAAAATCTCCATTATTTCTGGTTTGGCCGTGGAGAAAGTATATTTTCCCGGCATCATGATGCCCAAAGTTTTGGTGCTACCATCCGAAAAAGTCACGGTACGACTTGTGACATTACCATCAAAATAGACATTGGACTCACGAGTGATTGTTACATTATTAAATTCTGACAAAACCGGCTCCTAATATTACGAATAGACAAAAATTTCTCAGGATTTACCGGGGATAAACTGCAACATAGTCAGGTGATATCCGGGCAAGCCCTGGCTAAATCATTAAACAAAACCCCGTTGCTCATTTATTTTTCGAAGCAACAACATAAAACCCGGTTACCGGGCAAAACTCATATTATCAATTAACCGAGGAGAACCCAGTTTTGCAGCAACCATAATCAACAAATGTTTATCGTCCTCGGTGGCTGGCTGCAAATCCTGACTGCGACAAATGGAAAAATAATCCACCATAAAACCCAGCCCGGTTAACTGTTTTATAGCCTGCCGCTCAATACTCTTAAGGCTCTGCTCACCGCCATAAACGGCTTCTCTGGCACGACATATTGCCCGATATAATTCAGGCGCAAGCAAACGCTCTTTTGCTGTCAAGTAAGTGTTTCTTGAGCTCATAGCCAAACCATCGAACTCTCTTTCAGTTTCAACGCCTACTATCTCGACCGGAATATTGAGATCATGAACCAGGGTTCGTATGACAAGTAATTGCTGAAAATCCTTTTTGCCAAAAACAGATATATCGGGCTGCACCATATTAAAAAGCTTGGTGACAACCGTTGCCACACCCTCAAAATGCCCAGGGCGACTAGCGCCACAATATAATTTTGACAATGCAGGCACAGTAACGGCCGTCATTGAATGTTTTGCATAAATTTCATTCACAGCAGGCAAAAACAGCAAATCAGCCCCAGCTTCCTGTAA
Source organism: Methylococcaceae bacterium (assembly GCA_029937975.1). GTDB lineage: Bacteria > Pseudomonadota > Gammaproteobacteria > Methylococcales > Methylomonadaceae > QPIN01. The sequence goes on from JAPYOW010000001.1 coordinate 16,080, forward strand.
TTTTTCCTGGTCTGCTTTTTCAGTTCGAGGATAGCTATTAAAGTCTTCTCCCAACCCAAACTGGGTCGGATTAACAAAAATACTGACCACCACTTTATCAGCCTGTTTTCTTGCTTCCGTGACCAGTTTGATATGCCCTGCATGCAGGTTACCCATGGTCGGCACAAAGGCAATGCGGTCGCCAGTTAAGCGCCATTGCTTTAAGGTGTTCCGCAGGAGGCTAATAGTAGAAACTTGCTGCATTGCCATCAATACCCGTGCTCTTCTGCTGGAAACAAGGCCTGCTTGACCTCTTGCTTAAACTGCTGAATCGCTGCAGGAATATCATCAGCTGTCTGCATAAAATCCTTGGAAAACCTGGGCCGTTTACCCCGGCTGATTCCCAGCATATCGTAGAGCACCAGCACCTGACCGTCACAGGAAACACCTGCACCAATACCAATAACAGGAATTTTCAGTTGCTGACTAATAGTAGCTGCCAGCTCAGCGGGTACACATTCCAACACCACGAGACTCGCACCCGCCTGCTCAATCCTTAGGGCATCGGCTATGATGCTCTCAGCCTCTTTCAGATTTCTGCCTTGAACTTTATAACGGCCCAACTGATTAATGGATTGCGGTAATAAACCTAAATGCGCACAGACCGGCACCCCAAAATCAACCAGACCTTTAATTATTTCTATGCGCGCACCTTCCAGCTTCACCATCTGAGCTCCCGCAGATTGCATCAATTTTGCCGAATGCTTTAATGCCGATTCCATTGTGGTGTAACTTAAAAAGGGTAAATCAGCAATCACCAGAGCCCGCTGTCTTGCTTGCACAACGCAGCGGGTGTGGTAAACCATTTCATCCATGCTGACGGGGATAGTCGTGGTTTTTCCTTGAATCACCATCCCTAATGAATCACCCACCAGTATCACCTCAATACCGGCCTGATCTATTAGAAAACTAAAACTGGCATCATAGGCGGTTAGGCAGGCGATCTTCTCACCGGCCTGTTTCATTGCCAATAAATCAAGTACTGTAAGGGGCGTTTTAACCGATTCGGCTGAATAGGACATTATGAAACTAATTTCTCCAGCCCGTTTAAAGCGCACTGCGCGATTAACTGCTCAAGCGCACCCTGACAGGGTATTTGTAGGTCTTTTGGCGCTATTTCCTGCAACGGATACAACACAAATGCACGTTCCGATAAACCGATATGAGGCACTATTAAATCAGGATGCTTAATTTGTTGATCAGCAAAAAGCAACAGATCAAGGTCCAGCGTTCTGGCCCCCCATTGTTCACTTTTTCTGACCCGTCCCTGTTGATTTTCAATGCCCTGTAGCACTCTCAACAGCGCAATGGCAGACAACGAGGTTGCAATTTTCATCACCGCATTCACATAATCAGGTTGATCCTGTGGCCCCATCGGCGAACTTGAATATAAACTAGAAAACCGGAGTTCAACTATACAGTCTTGTTCGGCAATCACTGAACGAGCCTGTCTTATTTGCTGCTCAGGTTGTTGTAAATTACTACCCAGACCTATATAAACCTCATTCATTCTGGCTATTCACTGCACTGTCTTGTTTCGTAACATCCCTTTTCTTTCTGTTTTTTTTATATTTTCGTGGTGGTCGAGTCATTTTCTTTTGTTCCACTTCACCCACGGCTTGAAACCTTGTCCACCACTCTGCCAACTCTATATCGACATCCCCTGTTTGTGCACGTAACAATAAAAAATCATAGGCGGCTCTAAACCTGGGCAAACTCAACAACTTAAAAGGCTTAACGCCTACCCGTCGATGAAACCGTAGCTGCAGTAACCAGACTTCTCGCATTGACTGCGTGACCCGCTTAGGGATGGTTAAACTTTTCACCTGCTGGGATAGCACCATATTTGCCGCATTTTGGTAAGCAATGATGTCATCCTCACCCTGCGCTATCTTCTCCTTTGCCAGAATTTGCACCGATTCCCACAAAAAAGCCGATAAAAAGAAATATGGCGTGACACTCTTGCCCTCGGCAATACGCTTGTCCGAGTTTTCCAGTGCTTTTGCCACAAACATACGCGGGAAATCATTTTTTTCTTGTGCCAGACATTGTTCTGTTTGAGGAAACAAAATTGCAAACAAGCCATAATGCCTGAGCATTTCAAAAGTTTGCAAGGCCTTACCTGACAAGAATAGTTTTAAGGCCTCATCATATAAACGCGCCGCAGGAATACCTTGTAAAGTATGCGCGGATTCAAACAAGGCTTTTTCACAGGATGCCTCTAGTTTGAACCCCAGCTTAACTGAAAACCTGACAGCTCGTAGCATCCTCACCGGATCTTCCTTATAACGAACTGTAGGTTCACCAATTAACCGCAATACACCTGCCGTGTGATCTTGCATGCCTCCGGTATAGTCCAGCACTGAGAAATCACGAATATTGTAATACAAGGCATTCACCGTAAAATCTCTACGCCAGACATCATCTTCAATAGTGCCAAAAATATTATCCCGTAGCAAACGGCCATCCTCATGCACACGATGATCGCCCTGCTCGCCGTTATCGGCTCCGCGAAAAGTAGCTACTTCTATAATTTCCCGGCCAAAATGAACATGTGCCAAACGAAAACGCCGGCCGATTAACCGGCAATTACGAAAAACTTTCCGCACTTGTTCAGGACTTGCATCCGTGACCACATCAAAATCTTTTGGCTCAAGACCCAATAGTAAATCACGCACGCAGCCACCGACCAGATAGGCTTCATATCCAGACTTTTTGAGCCTATATAGAACTTTTAGCGCATTTTCACTCATTTGTGAACGCGAAATATTATGCTCTGAGCGGCTATATTTCCTGGGGCTATTATCAGAATCAACGACTGCTCCGGTTTTCGCCACTTTGCTAGACCCGGGGAGCATGTTTTTGATGAAATTTAGAATATTGTTTTCCTTCTCGCTTGATATACTTGAATTTTTTGTCTCTATACTTTATCAACTACCTAACGGCAATAATACCTGAAATTGTCGCGACAAGTTCAGCTTATCTTATATGCTAAAAATTCAACCTTCATTAACTTAACACTCACCACTAGCTTTTCGCTGTCTACTTCAACAGAAAACGGGACAAAGGTCAGCATCCCTGACCAGACAACACCTTGTAAACTCAGCCTATAACCCCCACCGCAAACGAACCACCCTGCAACTGCCCATATATAAAAATGAGCCACCAGAATCTTCCATAGCCGCTTGTCCCTGCCTGCACAGCTGCTGAGACAACAACAAGTTGTTTTTCGAGAGTTTCATTCAGGCTTCACCTAAGCCCTCATCAGCTTTTTTACATAAGGCCTTCGAATATAGTAAAATTAATGTCCGCTATAGCAAATCAGCTAGCTGATAATAGCCATACCGTTTATTACCATTGATGAAAGATACTGACCTGGGGGATTTTATGTACAAAAAGATTTTAGATGGCTTAATTGACCAACCGTTACTCACCAGCCTTTTTGTGGCTGACCTAGCCATTTTGCTCCTCCATAAACCTCCCTTTCTGTTTGCCTTGGTCATGATGGCTTTCCTGATTGGTATGAGCATGTATTACGGTCAAAAATTTGCAATTTTCAAAAACCTATAAACTTAAAGC
>JAPYOW010000001.1:19797-39694 GCA_029937975.1 Methylococcaceae bacterium
AGCCCCTGGTCGTAGAAAACCAGAAGGAATTTTATGCATTCACCCGGTTTTTTTCGACATTTAGCCATCATGGTTTACGATACATTTTTGCTACTCGCTTCACTTTTTCTGGCTACCGGCATAATAGTGCCTTTCAACCAAGGTGAAGCATTCACATCCACTCAATATTTCTTTCCCCTTTATTTACTGAGCATCAGCTTTCTTTTTTACGGCTGGTTCTGGACTCATGGAGGCCAAACCTTGGGCATGATGGCGTGGAAAACAAAAGTTTTAACATTTGACCGGCAACCCATCACCTGGAAACAAGCACTTATCCGTTTTTTAACGGCTAATATTTCCTGGTTATTTTTTGGACTGGGCTTTATATGGCAGTTGGTCGATAAACAACAGCATACCTGGCATGACCGTTTGTCTAAAACGGCTTTGTTTTTTGAATAAAACGTATTCTGACTAACGCGTCAGAGGGCGACTGTGAAACCGGCAGCCCGGAAAGCAGCAAGGCCATTTAAAGCAGATTCCAATGCTTTAAATGGCCTTGTCAGATACTGATAAATAACTGTTGAAGTTGCCCGGCTGACCGCACAGCCTTCAGGTAGCCGAGGATTTCTTAGTATCCTCGACTGGTTATCCCACACATCAGTTTGACATTTTTAACATAGCAACGATAGTTGTCTTCACTTTCTTCTTCACCTTCGCAAGTCTCACAAACCACTTCCCCACTGTCTTGAACTTCAAGCAAACTCCAGCCATAAGCAATCTGCTGGCACAGAACCTTGGTGTGTTTCTTAAATCGATAGCTTCCTACAGATGCTTGTTTCGCTGCCACTTCCTTATTTTTACATCCCGGTGTCGGCTTTAGGTTTCCTACAACTATTTTAGTGTCACCCCACCCCCCCGTACTTAATGCAATAGACTGATGACTGAACATATACAACACAAAAAGTAAACAAATTTTACCAAGCTTCATGGGCTTTATCCTTTATTCAACATTAAAAAAAACTGGAAAGAACGCAGTATACCACTCTCGAAGTATATGTTTATAGCCGCAGAAAAATACTTCATAGCTTTAACTGCGTTCAGCTTAATGTCATAATTCCTTATGTTATAATCAGCTAAACTTTCCCCCCACTCTTAACAAGAGCATGTAACTATAGGAAATAACCATGAAAACAACATTAAAACTATTAACACTGGCAGGAATGCTACTTGCGCCCTCTGTCTATGCAGCCGAAAAAATTATTGTCCTGGAAGACAATAAAGCCATTCTCGGTAACTGGAACATTCATCATGAATCAGCCGCATTACACAAAGAAAAAGTCTCCATCAATAACGACTGGAGTTTTGGTAGAGATGGCTGGATAACGGCTGTTTCACGTGACCGCAGAATGAGTTCAGCTCAAGGCATAAAGATTAAATACTCGATAGTCGATGGCGTTATCAGAAAACAATTTGCACCAGGAAGAGACAAATACGAAGACTGCAAGGTAATTAAACTGGAAGGAAAAGAAATGACACTACATTGTAAATTTAATTACTTCTTTATGACTAAAAAATAAGATATCGTCTTTGCTTAATCTGGGTATAAACCATACCCAGATTAAGCAAGCGTCCAAACAGTGTTTGAGTCACCCCTATTTCAACGCACTCGACTGACAGCATAAACCGCACAGAAAAAAACCAACATCGTCGGTAAAATAGCCATTAGCATCGGGTTAAAACCATAAACCAAACCGACATGTCCGGCAATTTTGTCAAATATATTGAAGGTCATGCCAATAATGATCCCTATCATCATCCTCCCCCCCGTCCCCACGCCACGACTGGCGCCAACAACGAAAGGAATAGAAACCATTAACATGACAAAAGTCACCAGCGGGTTGATTAATCGACTCCAGAAAGCCAGCTCATAGGTTTGCGACTTCTGATTATTCTCCTGGAGAAAATCAATATACATAAACAAGTCATATAAAGACATATTTTCTGATTTAACCACCACAACACTTAACAAGTCGGGATCAATCAAGGTTTCCCAATCCATCTGCTCCTTGTTGCTTGAAAAAATCTGTTGCGTAGAAATTTCTGTTTGCTTTATGCCCTGCATACGCCATCGTTCATTACCCATAAAACGGGCCTGTTTCACCTGTGACACCCGTTCCAAGCGATTTAGCTCATTCATCTGGTAAATATAAATCTCGGCAAGTTGCTCTTTTTCCTGAATTTTGCGCACATTTATAAACTGCCTGCCTTCTCTTAACCACAGACCGTGCCTGGACTGCATAACCACCTTGTTTTGCGCATTTATTCTTAATAATTGGGCCTTGCGCTCAGCCTCAGGAGCAATAAATTCCCCCACAAACACAGCAATAATGAGCAGCACCACACCGGCCAACATGACAGCCTTAATCACCCAAAAAATAGAGAGCCCTGCGGCACGCATAGCGACAATTTCCCGATGGTTCCCCATCGCACCCACCACAAAAAGACTGCCTAGTAGGGCCGACGAAGGGATCAGTTCATATATCACCCGGGGTGAAACCAGCATAAGGTATAAAAATATTTCTTTTAAACCATAGCTTCCTACCCCCAAATCTTTTAATTCGTCACTTAAGGTGAACAAATTAAACAGTGTTAACAAAATGGCCAAGGCCGCTAAAGAGCCTTTCAACACCTCCCGGACGATATAGGATGTTAAAACATTCACACCACACCCCGCTCTTTAAACCACATACCCACCCACTTGATACCGTATAAGCGGATCAGCAACACAGCGCCCAGCACAAGCAATATGAAATAAATCCAGAAATACCCGACCCAGACGGGAATAATTTCATTAACCACCCAGCTATGACTTACTCGCCTCAAATTACCAAAAATAAAATATATTCCGAAAGCAACGGCAAGACTGCTATAGACCCCTCCACGGGGTGCAAGTTTTGCCAAGGGTATGGCCAGGAAACTTAAAAACACCACGGCTAAAGGAACCGATAAACGCTTTTGAATTTCCGCGACATCCGGCAATTTCTCAGAAGCCCATAACTGGGCGCTGGGAACAGCATGGCGTTTTTGCTGAAGCACCGTTGTCTTCTTTTCCATACGCACAGCATATTCATCAAAATTCTCAATAATAAAATCCCTATCCCCGGGGTTACCCTGAATTCTTTGCCCCTGTTCTAAAACCAGATACACGCCTCCAGGCAAATGTTGAATGCGTCCATATTTAGCATTAACAATACCTAACTTGCCGCCCCCCCTGTTTTGAACAAAAACATTAATCATCCGGTTATCCGCTGTTATGTCCTCTGTATAAAAAACCAGTTCCCCCTGACTGTATTCACTGAATCGACCCGCTGCTATCCCCCTGATATCTGACGATTTTTTATCCTCATGCATTAATGACTGGATTTTAGCTTCAGCCCAGGGGGTGGCAATCATTGAAGACCCTGTAGCAACGACACTCAAAGGGATGACCAGCAAGAAAACAGCGCGAAAAATCAACCCCACCCCACCCCCTGCAGAGGCAATCGCCACTATTTCATTATCCCGATACATTCGCCCTAACATCATTAAAATAGCCATAAAAATAGCTGCTGGTAGAAACGCATTGATGGCAATAACGGTATTTAAACCCAAAATACTTAACACCGTTTCATTGGCAATATTTCCTTCAATGGCCTTGGCTAAAACCTTAATGAATTTGCGACTGACAATGATAATCACAATCACTGACAATACAGCCAATAAAGTTTTCAACAGATCTATCATGATCAGCCTATCTAAAACACTAATAAAACGATAAGACCGCACTTTTTCTATTTCTTTCGACGCTATGCTCAAACAACTCACCTTAAAAACTGATGTATAATTAGATATTCCACAATAAATGGTAGGCGTATACTCTATTTATTGTGGATTGCCTTATTCGTAACCTTTTAATTCATTCTTTTTAAAAATATCATATGGACTATTCAATAGAAACCTTAGCTTTAGACAAACTTGAAACTGATTGTATTATTGTGGGTCTGTATGATAACCAACAACTGAGTCCTTCAGCAGAAATAATTGATGCCAACCATCAAGAGCTTATTAGCAAGATCATTGCTCGCGGTGATATCAGCGGTGAAAATTCAAAAACATTATTGATCAACTACCTTCCCGATAGCACTATCCGTCGGGTTTTACTGGTGGGGCTGGGCGAAAAATCCAAACTGACGACAAAGCTGTATCGTAAAGCACTGGCTGCTGCAATTTCCACCCTAAAAACAGCAAAAATTGAGTCCATCACCTGTACTTTAGCGGATATTACTATTAAAAATACAACTACGGTCTGGAAAACCCGACAAATTGTTGAAATTTTTAATGATGCTTTCTACCAATTTAACGAAACTAAAAGTATTAAAGGATCAGACAGCAGCCTGAAAAACATCCGCATCACCGCAACGACTGCAACCGAGTCTGAGGCAAAACTTGGCCTGCAGCAAGGCCTGTCCATTGCCAAAGGCATCGATTTAACCAAATTTCTTGCTGACTTGCCAGGCAACATTTGCACCCCCAGCTATCTGGCTGAGAAAGCAAAAAACGTGGCCAGCAATAGCGATAAAATGTCGGTAGAAATTCTTGAAGAAAGTGACATGGAAGCCTTGGGCATGGGTTCATTCCTTTCCGTCTCCCGGGGAAGTCGCCAACCTGCAAAACTTATTGTTTTAAACTATGCCGGGGGTAAACCAGAAAGTAAACCCATCGTTATCATCGGCAAGGGCTTAACATTCGATGCAGGGGGTATTTCTTTAAAACCCGGCGCAGGCATGGATGAGATGAAATACGACATGTGTGGAGGCGCCAGCGTTTTAGGTACATTACAAGCCGCGGCAGCAATGGATCTGAATATCAATATCATCGGTATCGTTCCTTCCTCTGAAAACATGCCAGATGGTGATGCTAACAAGCCAGGAGATGTGGTCACCAGCATGTCGGGTCTGACCATAGAAATCCTGAATACCGACGCAGAAGGTCGACTGATTCTGTGTGATGCCTTAACCTATGCCAAAAAATTCAACCCTGAAGTAGTGATTGACTTAGCTACCTTAACAGGCGCTTGTATAGTGGCATTAGGCCGTGTACCCAGTGGTCTTCTGGGTAATGATGACGCTTTATGCAATGATTTAATAGCCGCCAGCGAAACAGCCGGCGATAGTTTGTGGCGCCTGCCTTTATGGGAAGAATACCATGAACAGTTAAAATCTAACTTTGCTGATCTGGCTAATATCGGGGGGCGTGACGCGGGCACCATCACCGCCGCCTGCTTTCTTTCTCGATTTGCCGAAGACTTTCGCTGGGCACATCTTGATATTGCCGGCACTGCCTGGCGCTCTGGAGGTTCAAACAAAGGCGCAACAGGTCGCCCTGTCCCCCTGCTCAGCCAATATCTCATCGATAGAGCCGATGCCTGAAATTAGTTTTTACATTCTTCCAGGCGTCTCGCTACAGGATCGTCATTTATTTGCTTGCCGACTCATTGAAAGAGCTTATAGAGATCAGCAGTTCTGTTATGTTTATACCGATAATCATCAACAAAGCCTGCAACTTGATAATCACCTGTGGACTTTCAAGCCCGGTAGTTTTATCCCGCATCAAATTTTAGAGGAAAAGCCCCCAGCATTTGAACAAAGCATATTAATTGGAACGCGCTCTGCACCGGATAAATGGCAAAATATCATTGTTAATTTATCCTCACATTTCCCAGAAAACATATCTCAAGTAGACCGTATTCTGGAAATTCTGGATAATAATGAAGAAATCAAGCAAGCAGGTAGAGTACGTTATAAACAATATCAACAGGCAGGGCTGAACATAAGCACCCACACCCTGTAGTTTTTCTCGACTCTTAGCTACAACCACTAAAAACAGCACGATACCAGGCACAAGAAAAAAGCGTAAAAGCGCTGACTCTTTTTAGCTTGTGCCCAGTATCTGCTTTTAACATCGTAAATATTCATGGAAAAAACATACGCTCCTCATTCAATCGAACAACGCTGGTATAAAACCTGGGAAGAAAAAGGCTATTTTGAAGCTAAAACAGAGGGTGAGTCCTATTGCATTATGATTCCACCGCCCAATGTTACCGGTAGTTTGCATATGGGCCATGCCTTTCAGGACACCATCATGGATGCTTTAACCCGATATCATCGTATGAAAGGTTGTAGCACCTTATGGCAACCTGGAACTGATCATGCGGGAATTGCCACTCAAATGGTCGTTGAGCGCTTGATTAATGCCGAAAATAAAACTCGCCATGATTATGGACGCGAACAATTTGTTGAAAAAATTTGGGAATGGAAAGAAAAGTCGGGAGGCACCATTACTCGCCAGTTACGACGCATGGGCGCATCATTGGACTGGGAAAAAGAACGTTTTACCATGGATGATGGCATGTCCGATGCGGTACAGGAAGTCTTTATCAAACTGTATGACGAAGGCCTTATTTACCGGGGAAAACGTTTAGTCAACTGGGACCCTGTACTCCATACTGCAGTATCTGACCTGGAAGTTTTATCCGAAGAAGAAAATGGTTTTATGTGGCATATGCGTTATCCACTCAGCAATGGTTCAGGCCACTTAATTGTTGCCACAACCCGTCCTGAAACACTGCTAGGTGATGCTGCTGTGGCTATCCACCCCACTGATGAGCGATATAAGCATTTACTGGGTGAATTTGTAGAGCTGCCCTTAACCGGTCGCCGTATCCCCATTATTGCAGACGAACATGTAGACCCTGAATTTGGTACCGGCTGTGTCAAAGTAACACCTGCGCATGATTTTAACGATTATGAGGTCTGGACACGTCATAAGTCACTCTCGGCTATTCAGGATATGCCTCACGGTGGGCTGATCAATATTTTTACCGTAGATGCATGCATTCGTGAAAACGAGTCAGATGAAAACCAGCTGATCCCTGAAAAATATATCGGCATGGAACGTTTTGTCGCCAGAAAACAAATGATTGCTGATCTGGACAAACTTGGCTTACTGGAAAAGATTGTTGATCATAAATTAGTAGTCCCCCGGGGTGATCGCTCAAATAGTATTATTGAACCTTTCCTGACCGATCAATGGTATGTAAAAGTTGAAGAACTGGCGAAACCTGCGATAGCAGCGGTAGAAAATGGAGATATCAAATTTGTCCCTGATAACTGGAAAAACACCTATTTTGAATGGATGCGAAACATTCAGGACTGGTGTATTTCCAGACAGATCTGGTGGGGACACCGTATCCCGGCCTGGTATGATGATAAAGGCAATATCTATGTAGGTAACAGCGAACAACAAATCCGTGAAAAACATAAATTGCCTGCCGATTATCCACTGCAGCAGGATGAGGATGTACTAGATACCTGGTTTTCTTCAGCACTCTGGCCTTTTTCAACCTTAGGCTGGCCCGAGAAAACACCGGAACTGGCTCAACATTACCCCACTAGCGTGTTAGTCACAGGATTTGACATTATCTTCTTCTGGGTCGCCAGAATGATTATGATGGGGCTTAAATTTCAGGGCGAAGTCCCTTTTAAAGAAATTTACATTCATGGACTGGTGCGTGATGCGGAAGGCCAGAAAATGTCAAAATCAAAAGGCAATGTTTTAGACCCTATTGATTTGATTGATGGCATCGATTTAGAAGCTCTGGTGGAAAAACGCTTAGCCGGGATGATGCAACCGCATTTGCAAAAAAAGATTGAAAAAGCCACCCGCAAACATTTCCCTGATGGCATTCCTGCTTTTGGTACAGATGCCTTGCGTTTTACCTTCGCATCTTTGGCCACCACAGGCCGTGACATTCGCTTTGATTTGGCACGGGCAGAAGGCTATCGTAACTTCTGCAATAAACTATGGAATGCAGCACGTTACGTCCTGATGAATACAGAACAGCAGGACTGTGGTTTATCTGATGCCCCGATAGAGTACTCACAGGCGGATTTATGGGTTCTTTCCCGTTTAAACCAAGTGACCACCACCACACGTCAGGCCATAGAAGCTTATCGCTTTGACCTAGCCGCTCAAGCCCTTTATGAATTTACCTGGAACGAATATTGTGACTGGTATCTTGAACTGGCAAAAATTTCCTTACAATCGGAAAATGAGGCTTTACAGCGGGGAACCCGCCACACACTGGTTAATGTTTTAGAAACTATTTTGCGTTTAAGCCATCCCTTAATGCCCTTCATTACAGAAGAAATCTGGCAACGTGTTGCGCCTTTAGCCGGTATTGAAGCTGAAACCATTATGCTTCAACCCTATCCTGAAGCAGATGACAAACAGATTAATCTGAGTGCCATTAATACCACACAATGGATGATGTCATTCATCCTGGGCGTTCGCAGAATTCGAGGTGAAATGAACATCGCTCCTGGGAAACCACTCGAGGTCTTGTTAGACAATGTTTCACCAGAAGATAAAAAACATTTAGAATCCAATCAAAATTATCTTTTAAAGCTGGGCCGTCTGCAGTCTATTCGCCAGGTCGATGCGACTGAAACAACACCAGAATCCGCCATTGCCCTGGTTGGCAATATGAAAATTCTAATTCCTATCGCTGGATTAATCGATAAAGAAGCGGAAATAGAGCGTCTGCAAAAAGAAATCCAGAAAATTGAAAAAGCCTTACCGAGAATTGAAGGAAAATTGAACAATCCAAAATTCATTGACAAGGCACCGGCAGATGTCATCGCCAAGGAACAAGAAAAACTGGCCGCATTGCTTTCATCACAACACAGCCTGAATCAACAATTGACTAAAATAAAGTCACTGTAACTGATACCAGGCATTACCCCCATAAAATACCCCCGTCCATTAGAACAATGAACAGGGGTATTTTGTGAACCAGAAACCCTGTTTTTCCACTACGGCGCAGCAGATATTCCATACCTTGCACAATAATAACAAAGGGCAATAAAGCAGGCCTGCAGGATCCCAGACTGACTGCCAAATGAGTAAAGATCAGTACCTCGTCCACAGGGCTATTGTCATTTTTAGACTTTGCACGAAGATGAAAACTGACTATTGCCAGCTCTTTCTTTGAGGACATCATTTGTGCTGAAAATAAACAAGCTACGCATGCACACATTACCCGTGCCATTCATGCGACCGTGCAACCCCTTCCGGACCAAGCAGGAACCTGACCCCGCCCAAACCTTCTTTTCACGCCCCATGTCATTATCAGCATAGGACATACGGCATGCGTTGTTCTTCCTATGCCTTCAGCAAATACAGCTACCCGCCTCATATTTTGCGATTAATCGCTCCATCAAAAAACAGCCCTTAACAGCCGAAGACTTCTAATCTGCAAAATATTTTAGCCAACAAGCAAGCCTCGGCAGGTCCTTGTTTACCACACCCGGAATACATCGCCAGGAACTCAGGGGCTAATGAGTTTTCTCAGAAATGAAATGCCGTTTCAGACCTTTGCCAAGTAGACAAGTCACTTATTTCATCTATATTTGCTTTACTGTAAATTAAAACTTAAGGCTCATTATTCTTGAACATGGCAACCGCACTTACTGATCTACAATTTGGTGGGCTTATAAAATGCCTGATTCAGGAAGGTGTTTTAAACAAAAACGATGCCACAGTACATACGGCTGAAGCTAAAAAGAATAAAACCCCATTAGTCAGTCATTTAGTTGCGAATAATATTGTAGACAGCAAAAAAATAGCATCGCTTGCCTGTGTTGAATTTGGTGCGCCCTTTTTCGATCTAGACAGTATTGACGCAAACAGTTTACCTATCCATTTAGTCAGTGAAAAACTCATTCGACAACATCATGCATTACCTCTATTTAAACGGAGTAATCAACTCTTTATTGCGGTATCGGATCCGACTAATTTTCAAGCCCTGGAAGAAATTAAATTTCATACTCGCCTCAATACTGAAACCATATTAGTGGAGGAAGATAAATTAGCTAAAACCATAGAAACAGCACTGGCAGCCACATCTATGACTGATTTACTGGATGAAGATTTTGATAATATTATTATTGCAGACGGCGAAGAGACGCCCGTTAGCGATGATAACAGCATTTATGTTGATGATGCCCCCATTGTGCGTTTTGTCCATAAAATCTTACTCGATTCTATTAAAAAAGGGGTTTCTGATATCCATTTAGAGCCCTACGAAAAAAGCTTTCGCATCCGCTTTAGACGTGATGGTATCCTTTATGAAGTTGCCAACCCACCCGCAAACATTGCCAACCGCATCATCTCCAGAATAAAAGTCATGTCCAAAATGGATATTGCTGAACGCCGCATCCCTCAAGACGGCCGAATCAAAATAACATTATCCAAAAACAGAGCCATTGATTTCCGGGTCAACACCTGCCCTACCTTATTTGGTGAAAAAGTCGTGCTGCGTATTCTGGATCCTGATAGTGCTGTAATTGGCATTGAAAAACTGGGGTTTGAACCAGAACAGCAAAAACTTTTCCTCCATGCCATTCACCGTCCTTATGGCATGATTCTGGTAACGGGACCGACCGGCAGTGGTAAAACAGTGACCCTTTATACCGGCTTAAATATTCTAAACAAAATTGAACGTAATATTTCAACGGCAGAAGATCCTGTTGAAATAACCGTAGAAGGTATAAATCAGGTCAACATGAATGTTAAGGCGGGATTAACCTTTGCGGTCGCCTTAAAAGCCTTTCTAAGGCAAGACCCCGACATTATTATGGTAGGTGAGATACGCGACCTGGAAACTGCCAGCATCGCGGTCAAGGCTGCACAAACAGGGCATCTGGTGCTCTCCACATTACACACCAATGACGCGCCTCAAACCATTAACCGTTTGATACAAATGGGTATCGAACCGTTTAACATCGTCTCTTCCGTTAATTTAATCATGGCTCAGCGACTAGGCCGAAGACTCTGTGCACACTGTAAAAAAGAAGCTGATTACCCTGAACAAACGTATCTGGATGCCGGCTTTAAAAAACAAGACCTTGCAACATTAAAAACCTATCTCCCTGTGGGTTGTGATCGATGCAATGCCGGTTATAAGGGGCGTGTGGGTATATATCAGGTCATGCCTATCTCTGAAAAAATGCGAACACTGCTTCTCAACGGTGGAAATGCCCTGGAAATGACGCAATTATCCAAACGTGAAGGCATTAACGATTTAAGAGCTTCCGGTCTTGAGAAAGTGCGTCAAGGCATCACCAGTCTGGAAGAAATTGATAGAATAACAGAGGGATAACGATGGCTCACGATCTACAGCAAATAGATTTTGTCTGGAAAGGAAGAAATAAAGCCGGCAATAAAACCGGTGGCCAGATCAGGGCAAAAAACGCAATCATCGCACGCACCAATTTGCGAAAAACTGGCATTCGTGTCCTCAGCATCAAGAAAAAGCCGAAACCTTTATTCACGGCTAAAACACAAACCATCACACCTCAAGATATTTGTGTGTTTGCCCGCCAACTTGCAAACCTGTTGAATGCAGGCGTACCGTTGGTACAGTCTTTCGATATTATTGGCAAAGGCCATGAAAACCCCAGCATGACTAAAATGCTGTTATCCATTAAGGCAGATATCGAAGACGGGGATACACTCAGCGTAGCACTACAACGAAAACATCTTTATTTTGATGCGCTTTTTTGCAGTCTTGTAGAAGCCGGTGAGCAAGCGGGGGTCCTCGAAGACCTACTGGATAAAATAGCGACCTATAAAGAAAAAGTAGAATCCATCAAGAAAAAAATTAAAAAAGCGCTAACATATCCTATTGCGGTACTGGTCATTGCAGGTATAGTTACCGCTGTCTTATTGATATTTGTTGTCCCTGTTTTTGAAGACTTGTTCCAAAGCTTTGGTGCTGATTTACCCTCCTTTACAAAATTTGTCATTACTTTATCCGAATGGGCACAGCAATGGTGGTGGGCAATGGTGGGCTGCATTTTCGCTACCTTTAAAACCTATCACATGGTGCATAAACGCTCGCAAACATTCAGGCATTTTGTTGATAACACTTTACTAAAACTTCCCATCCTCGGCATGATTATTAATAAATCAGCGCTGGCTCGTTTTTCCCGTACGCTTGCAACCATGTCTGCCGCTGGTGTACCTTTAGTCGATGGACTGGAATCGACAGCCGGTGCATGTGGCAATATAATCTATTATGCAGCGATAATGAAAATACGTGACGATGTAGCAACAGGACAAAGCCTACAGTTCTCGATGGAACAAACAGAATTATTTCCACATATGGTGATCCAAATGGTGGCTATAGGCGAAGAGTCAGGCTCCATTGAAAAGATGCTGGATAAGGTTGCTGATTTCTACGAAGAAGAAGTGGATGACCGGGTGGATAACCTGAGCAGCTTAATGGAACCCTTTGTCATGGCTATTCTAGGCATATTAGTCGGTGGTTTAATTATTGCCATGTATTTACCTATTTTCAAACTGGGTGCGGCAGTGGGCTAATCAGACACGCCACTCAGTCACCGGGAAGTGATGAATGTAATCGGCAAAGACACTCGAATTAAATAACAATTTTTCCTCTAACAACCACCTTATTTCATGCACGATATTCATCTTATCCTTCAATCCTCACCGCTAATTTTAACCAGTCTGGCTTTCATTATCGGCTTGCTGATGGGCAGTTTTCTGAATGTCGTCATCTACCGGCTTCCAGTTATGATGGAACAAGAATGGAAAAAAGAATGTACCGAATATCTTGATTTAGAGCAAGCGCCTGAAACTAACGCACCGTTTAATCTAATCGTGCCGGCTTCTCAGTGTTCAAACTGCCATACAGCAATAAAACCTTACCAAAACATACCCCTTATCAGTTATTTATTGTTAGCTGGAAAATGTGCAGCATGTCATAACTATATTTCTCTGCGTTATCCTGCTATAGAAAGTCTTACCGCAATAACTTCAGCAATAGTTGCCTGGCATTTTGGCTATAATGCTGACATGTTTTTTGCTTTATTGCTGACCTGGTCATTAATCGCCTTGAGTTTTATTGATATTGATCACCAACTATTACCTGACGCTATTAATTTACCGGTGTTATGGTTAGGCTTATTTTTAAGTATTTTTTCAATTTATACCGATACCAGCTCAAGTATCATCGGTGCTATTGCAGGCTACCTGAGTCTTTGGAGCGTTTATCATCTGTTTAAACTAGTCACCGGAAAAGAGGGAATGGGCTATGGCGACTTTAAATTACTGGCTTTATTTGGCGCATGGCTAGGCTGGCAATACCTGCCGATCATTATTTTACTTTCCACTCTGGTCGCTGCTGTTATTGGTCTTACCCTAGTTATTTTCACCCAAAAAGACCATAATACCCCCATTCCTTTTGGGCCTTATATAGCGACCTCTGGATGGTTAACCTTGATATGGGGTGAACAAATTAATGCACTTTATCTTAGCACTATCGGTATGTAAAACAGATGTTGAAAATTGGATTAACAGGCGGTATTGGTAGTGGTAAGTCAACGATAGCAACACTTTTCAGCCAATATAATATCCCCATTATTGATGCCGATATTATTGCTCACCAATTAGTAGAGCCGAACCAGCCCGCCTTGTCGTTAATTCGACAAACTTTTGGAGACTCGGTTTTTAATAACGACGACTCTTTAAACAGGGATAATCTGAGACAACTGATATTTTCCAGCACCGATAAAAAACAACAACTGGAAAAAATACTACATCCTCTGATTTATCAACAAATGCAGTCTGATTTTAGCAAACAGACATCTCCCTATTGCCTGCTGTGCATCCCTTTGCTGATAGAAACCGGCATGACCTCGTTTGTTGATCGCATACTGATTGTGGACTGTGCTGTTGAAACTCAAATTGCAAGAGTAAAGGCGAGAAGCAACCTTTCTAGAACCCAGGTTTTATCCATTATTGACAATCAGACTTCCCGGGCAAACCGACTTAGCTATTCACACGATGTCATTGACAATTCAAATTCCATATCTGAACTTGCAGATCAAGTAAAAAAGCTTCACAATCAATACTTATTATTAAGTAACGCTTAGGATATCCCGTTGGTGAAAACACAAACTATCTATGAATTCCCTCTTAATGAAAGAATACGTGTCTTCATACGACTAGAACAGCTTTTACTGCAACTCGACCATTTTACCAAGGGCTCTGCCATTTTTGATAAACGCGCAGCCGTTTCTGTTTTACTCGATATTCTGCAGATTTTTAGCCGAAGCGACTTAAAATCTGAATTACTCAAAGAACTTGACCGGCACTCTAAAATTCTGCAGAAAATTGCTAATAGTCAAGCCGTGGACACCCAGAAATTAGACATAATCCTCAATGACTTAAATCTCACCAGTAAAAAACTATACCAAACCAATGGAAAAATCGGTGTTAATGTCATGGAAAGTGATTTATTTAAGAGTATTTCACAACGCAGTTCAATCCCGGGAGGTACCTGTTCTTTTGATTTACCTGCATTCCATTATTGGCTGGAACAGGATAACAATACGCAAACAGATGATTTATCACACTGGACAAAACCTTTTATCGAAATTCGGAAAGCAATTAATTTAATACTTACCTTTATCAGACAAAGTAGCACGCCCACTCATGAAGTGGCTGAATCCGGATTTTTCCAACTTGCTCTCGATAAATCACAACCGTATCAACTTCTCATCATTACGCTGGAAAAATCATTACCCTGTTTTGCTGAGGTCAGCGGGGGGAAACACCGCTTTACCATTCGCTTTATGCAACCTTCATCTGACAATAATCGCCCCAGCCAATTCCCTCAAGACACCCCTTTTTCATTAACACGATGCCTACTCTAAACACTAAGAAAAATAATTCTACGCAAGAAATAACGGTTAATTGCCCTAACTGCCAAACACAGGTGCTCTGGAATTCTCAACAAAAGAACAAACCTTTTTGTAGCGACCGCTGTAAATTAATTGACTTAGGCGAATGGGCTGCCGGCGAGAAAGCCATTCCAGGTGAAGCACTACTCGATTCTCCGTCCGACCTTGATTTTGACTCTTTTTCACAATAAGGCATAAAACGGCATTTAAGGATCAATTCAGAAATGCACTAATTCCTGCTATGCCCTGAGCCCCCGACATTTGTGCTTGTGTTTTATCCATTTTGTTTAACCCCCCTAATGCAAAAACGGGTAGATTAGTGACTTTTGTAAGCGCTATAAATTGCGCCCAACCCAAGGGCTTTGTGTCCGGGTGTGTTTTCGTGGCTAATACCGGAGCAAGCACCACAAAATCTACGCCAATTGATTCGGCATGCTGCAATTCCAAACGATTATGACAAGATGCCGCAACCCAGGCATAGCCCGTAGGTCTGGTCTTTAAAGCCAACAAATCTCTTGCGGTCAAATGTAAGCCATCAGCATTGACCTTATTTGCCCCCTTAACGGCGGAATTAACGAATAACGTCACCCCTTGTGCTTTACATAAAGGGATGGCCCATGCAAAGAAATGCATGACCGCATCCTCGGACAATGCTTTAATTCTTGCCTGAATTAATGTCACGCCCCTCGCCAATAAAACATTTAATTGATCCGCTAACAAAGTCTCTTCTGTACTATTTAAAATAGCATATTCATCGGCCAGCCGAACGGCACTGACAATAGCGTAATTAGCTTCTGGGAAGGAGTAATCGGGCAACTGCTCAGGCAACACCCACTCCACTCTCTGTCCTTCAGAACCCGTCACATCGCCTGAAAAGTCCAGAACTGTCCAGACATCCAACAACACCTTTAAATCAGAATATTGATGTCTTACCTTGATTAACGGCATCATTTTCTGTACTGAAATATTTAATTCTTCCTTGAGTTCCCGGGATAAAGCCTGTTCAACAGATTCTCCCGCTTCCACCTTGCCCCCAGGGAATTCCCATAAACCGCCTTGGTGAGCCGTATCATGCCTCAATGCAATTAAAATATGTCCCGTCGCATTTTTGACCACCCCTACCGCCACATGTAAAGCGCTTGCACTGCTCACAATAGTGGGCTTCACGTTCTGTATTCTGCATTAATACGCACATAATCATAGGACAAGTCACACGTTAAAACTTCCTGTTCCGCATTTCCACGCGCCAGAACAATGCGAATAGTAATTTCTTCCTGATCCATCACTTGCTGGCCTTGCTCTTCAGTATAAGTATCCGCGCGCCCACCCTTTTCAACAATACAGACTTCATCCAGATAGATTTCAATTTTCTGCAAATCCAGTTGCTCAATGTCAGAGCGGCCTACCGCGGCAAGAATCCTCCCCCAATTGGGGTCACTGGCAAAAAAAGCTGTTTTAACCAGCGGTGAATGCGCCACCGTTTTTCCAACGAGAACAGCCTCTTGGTTATCTCTCGCTTGTTCAACACACACCCTTAACAACTTGGTTGCACCTTCACCATCTCTGACAATGAGCTCGGCTAATCGCTTGCAAACCGCCATCACTGCCTGTGAAAATAGTGCATAATTCCGGCTGCCTGCAGTAATTTCAGGCGATAAAGATTTCCCACTAGCCATTAAAATACAGGCATCATTGGTCGAAGTATCCCCGTCAACAGTGATCCGGTTAAATGATTGTTCGACGGCTTCGGATAAACATTGTTGTAAAAGAGGCTGACTGATTTTTGCATCCGTCGCCACAAAACCCAACATGGTAGCCATATTAGGTTGAATCATCCCGGCACCTTTTGAAATACCGCTGAAGGTAACTGTTTCCCCTTCAATTTCAATCACTGAAGACACCGCTTTAGCAAAAGTATCCGTGGTCATAATGGCATGAGCCGCCTTATGCCAATGCCCCTCCTGTAAATCATTTACCGCCTGAGGCAACGCTTTGACAATTTTATCTACGGGTAAGTTTTCACCAATAACACCTGTAGAAAAAGGTAAGACTTGAGCTGCTTTTGCCGTCATTAAATGCGCTAAAGATGTACAACATTCCCCGGCATCGCGCATGCCTTGCATCCCTGTTCCAGCATTGGCATTGCCTGAATTAACCAGCAACCAGCGTGGACTTTTTTGCAAATGATCTTTAGCCATATGCACCGGTGCCGCACAAAATGCATTTTGGGTAAAAACACCTGCACAGGTTGTCCCCGCAACCATTTCCACGACCAGAATATCATCTCTTTCGGTTTGCTTAATACCTGCATTAGTGGTGCCTAATTTAATCCCGGACACTTTATGTATTTCCGGGAATTCAACATTACCTACTGCCATCTCTTTATACTCTTTCCTGAATCCATTGCTTTGTGGTGTCTGAATAAACTGAAACCTGCTGTTGTTACCCGACTGTAGCCGCTATGTTTTAAAAAAAACATAGACTTTGGCAATCATATCGATCTCTTTTTCAATCAACATGCACTGTTTCTTCAGCCCATCTATTTGTTCTTTTTGATTAAACATGCCATAAGGTAAAACCACTTCTACCTCAACCAGGCCATCCAGATAATGAATTCTAAACTCGTCAACTGAATGCATGAAATCTGCCAAATATTTTTCCAGATATCCTTGAACCTGTTTCCGTGATAATGGTTTAAAATTCTGTCCTTTAAACTCATCATCTTCCGGATCAATATGCACCAGAACATCCACTACATCATCAAATTCTGTTTTTAAATCATCGCGTACCCTGTCACCTATCATGTGCCCTTCGGAAACACTGATGCGGGAATCAACCACAATATGCGCATCAATGTATGCATCTTCCCCCATACGTCGCGTACGTAATAAATGGATGCTCATCACGCCCTGCGTTTGTTTAATGACTCGTCGAATGTCTCTGACATAATTCTCGGGCAAAGAAGAGTCTACTAACTCATTAATACTTTCCATAACCAAAAAAAGCCCCATTTTTGCAATCAAGACCGCTACAACTACGGCAGCAATGGCATCGGCAAAAGGATAACCCATAAAAACTGCCGCAATACCGAATAGCACTATGATTGAAGAAAAGGCATCACTGCGATGGTGCCAGGCATTCGCCAGTAAAAGTTTAGAGCGTGTAAGATCGCCCACTCTTTTGGTGTAATGAAACAACCATTCATTCGCTAAAATAGAAACGATGGCTACCCCTAATGTTTCTCTATTAGGGATTAATAATTTTTCTGGATGAAGTAATCGCTCAGTGGCATCCCAGGCAATACCGCCCGCTACCACAACCAGACCCAAGCCTAGTAATACTGTGGCCATGGTTTCAAAACGCCGATGACCATAGGGATGATCATGATCCGCTTCTCTAGCGCCCATTTTAATAGCGATAATGACAAATAAATCACTCACTAAATCAGATAAAGAATGTATGCCATCCGCAATCAAAGCGGCAGACTGGCCAAAAACCCCCACCCCTACCTTAATAATCGCTAAAAAAATATTAATCAACGCGCCGACATAGGTCACTCGCGCTTTTAATTTTAAAACCTGATCAGCATTATAAGCCTCAGCCATGCTAACCCACCTCTAAAACGATGATGTATTCCATGTCATCAGAAACCGTCTCTATCACTTTATGTCCATTAATTCTGCACCATGCCGGGATATCTTGCATGACCCCCGGATCAGTACAAACAACCTGTAAAATATCACCCGTGGCCATGGTTTTCACTTTATCCTGCGTGCGAATAACAGGCAAGGGACATAATAGACGTTTGGCATTTAATACTTCTTTGCTCATCGAACCTCCTAAATCATCCACTGTAAAGGTATTTCATCGGCTTTCATCGGTGTTACCGTGACAACCTTTTCTGTGCCATCTTTTTCTCTGATCGTCACATCCACAAATTCAGCTTCACGGCCTTGTCCATATCGTGCTGTTAATTGTGCCGCCACCAATAAATCTGCTTCTGATGGTTCACCGTCAACCATCGCCAATGGCCCTTTATGGCTGGCACAGTTCATATTAATAAACTCTTTTTTATAGCCTTGTAGAAAACGGGCTTCGCCCTCTTCTCTGGCAATAATCACCTTAAAATTACTTTTCGGCCGAATATGACGTCCTACTTTTAATAACATGACATCATCCAAATCGTATTCCTTACGTCCCCGTGACGTCCACAAATCAACCAATTTATCGGAATAACTTTTATCGGTCAGAAAACAGCAACCCCCCGCAGGCTGGGCAAAATCATTAAAGCCAAATTGAGCCGCTAATGCCATTTGTGGCTTTCTTGTTCGTCCACTAAAGTTATGTAGTTTTTCTCGGTCCACCCAACCTTCACGTTCTGGTAAGGTCATTGGCAGGTTTTGTGCACATAAGGGCCGCAGTAATAAATCATCCGCACCCGATTCATTGGCAATTACCGGCATGGTATCTTTTCTTTGCGACATCGGACGCTGTCCGATGACTTCGCCAGTAATAATAAAATCGAAGTCGTTTTCTTCGATCCATTCTTTCGCCTTATGCACCATAAAAATCTTGCAATCCAGGCAGGGGTTCATATTGGCACCATAGCCATGTTTAGGATTGATTAGAACATCTTTATATTCATCGATCACATCCACAATATGTAATTTAATGCCTAATTGCTCTGCCGACCATAATGCATTATTTCTTTTTGGAGTGGCCTTATCCTTTTTTCTAATAGCATGAGTATGCCCTTCCACACAAAACCCGGTAAAAAAATTAATACCTTCGACATGAACCCCTTGTTCAATGATCGTTTTAGCCGCCAACAAGGAGTCCAATCCACCGGAAATCAATGCCACTGCTTTTCTTTGCTTACTCATAACTCTAAACTATTAATGTAAAAAGTATAATTATACCTTGCGGCATGAATTCATAACATTTAAAAATCACTGATTCAAGGGCTAAATTTTGTTAGGCGCGTATTTTCATCTAGCCTGGAAATCATAGTTTTTCAAAAGTAACGCATTAACGCTAAAAACGCAGGGGTT
>JAPYOW010000001.1:39794-69821 GCA_029937975.1 Methylococcaceae bacterium
CCTGGAAATCATAGTTTTTCAAAAGTAACGCATTAACGCTAAAAACGCAGGGGTTCTTATGGATAGAGATGAAGCCATGTCCTTCATGCTGAAATCACTCCATCTTCTATGGCACAAAGACGGCTCCAATTTGTTGATCACCGCAGGGGTTTCCACCGGAGATCAAGGCCAAAACCAGTATGGTCCCCATCGCCAAGCACCTGATGTCATTGTTTTAGGGGAATCAGGGATGCTGAAATTATGAATTTTGGAATGAAATTTGCTCAGACCGGCCATTTAGCCATGGCCAATAATGGCAGCCAAGGCAAGAAGGTGTTTAATGCTGCAAGAAACCTTAAACAAGACGAATTCTCGCAATGATCTGGAAACTAAAATTAATTTTGGCTAAGTCGGGGATAAAAAGGGAGCTGAGCCCTTTTTAACACTTGCCAGGCTACAGCAAATAGTCTAAAACCAGTCCCACAAAAACAGCCATGCCAAAATAATTACTATTCAGAAAGGCTTTGAAACAAAGCGCTTTTTCTCTGTGAAAGATCAATTTTTGCTGATAAACAGACAAAGCCGAAGCCACAGTCACTCCAGCATAATAAAACAGGC
This sequence comes from Methylococcaceae bacterium, assembly GCA_029937975.1. Classification (GTDB taxonomy): domain Bacteria; phylum Pseudomonadota; class Gammaproteobacteria; order Methylococcales; family Methylomonadaceae; genus QPIN01. The sequence continues at coordinate 40,392 of JAPYOW010000001.1, forward strand.
CTAGCTGTTGCAAGTGGCCTATAACCATCAACAAAACAGTAATGACTAGCTGCAGCACAGCCATGATTTCACGATCCTTGTCACCAAATAAAATCGCCGTAGATTTCACCCCTATCTTCAAGTCATCTTCTTTATCGACCATCGCATACATGGTGTCATAGACCAAGGCCCACAACATCACAGCGAGATACATGACCCAGGCAACCAAGGGAATGCTATCCGTTTGTGCACTAAAGGCCATCGGCACGGCAAAACCAAAGGCAATGCCCAGATAGGCCTGAGGCAATTGCGTATACCGCTTCATAAACGGGTAACTCGCTGCCAGGAATGCCGCTACAAATGACAATATAATTGTCATCAAATTCAACTGCAGCACCAACACAAAAGCGGTCAAACATAAAACCATAAATACAATCAGGGCTTCTTTAGGACTGACCTTGCCTGCAGCAATGGGCCTGAGTTTGGTGCGCTCTACATGAGGATCAAACTCTCGGTCTGCATAATCATTAATCACACAACCCGCTGCACGCATTAACACCACCCCCCCACAAATAATAAACAGCACCTTTAAGTCTGGCTTTCCATTACTGGCAACCCACAGTGCCCAGAGTGCTGGCCATAATAAAATCAAAATACCTATCGGTTTATTAAATCGTGCTAATAGCCAATATTGCTGGAGTCGGTCAATAATGAATGCTTTATTCAACCTCAATACTCCGTATGGATTCAATAATAGAGGTTGTTGAATGACCTTCTATAAAAGACAATATTTTCACTTCCCCGCCATTTGCCAAAACGCTCTCATGCCCTGCTATTGAAGTAATATCCGTGTAATCCCCCCCTTTCGCCAAAATATCAGGCAATAACAGGTCGATTTCTGCTTGCGGAGTATCATTTTCAAAAGCTAACACCCAATCGATGCATTCCAGTGCGGCTAACATTTCCATTCTATCCTGCAGATTATTAACGGGACGCTCAGGGCCTTTCAATCTTTTCACTGAATCATCACTATTCACTAACACAATCAGTCGTTCGCCCAGTTCTCTGGCTTGCTGCAAATATCGGATATGACCGGGATGCAATATATCAAAACAACCATTGGTCAAAACTATCTTTTCACCTTGCTGTTGAGCCAATTGCATGGCGCGCTTAACTTCTTTTAAAGTACCTATGCCTTTATCATGTGCACGCTGTCCTTGTAGGACATATTCCAATTCTGCGGTATTGACAGTTGCAGTACCCAGCTTTCCGACCACAATGCCGGCCCCCATATTGGCTAATATGGTCGCTTCGGCCAAGGTTTTTTTTGCCGCTAAACTGGCAGCCAATACCGAAATCACCGTATCGCCGGCCCCCGTGACATCAAAAACTTCCCGGGCATGCGTCGGTAAATGTAACGGTGCTGCTTCTGGCGTTAACAAGGTCATTCCCTGTTCGCCCTGGGTAATCAGCAGGGCTTTAAAGTCCATGTCCTTTAGCAAGTTCATGCCTTTTTCAACTAATTGCTGTTGATTTTGGCAATGACCTACTACCGCTTCAAATTCAGATAAATTGGGCGTAATCAATGTTGCGTGCTTGTAGATACTAAAATCAGATCCTTTAGGATCAACCAATACCGGCTTATTCAACTGTGTGGCCAGACGGATAAAGCGTTCAACCTCATTCAATGTCCCCTTACCGTAATCCGATAAAATGATGACATTGGCCTGCATCATTTCCGCATGCGCCTGATGTAATAAGGCGTCATTATTGATGGCATGAAAACCCTCTTCAAAATCCAGCCGTATCAATTGCTGATGTCGACTCATCACCCGTAACTTGGTAATAGTAGGGTGATTTTCCAAGGCAGAAAATAACGTTAAAACCCCTGCTTCTTTTAACAATGACGCTAACAATTCTGCCTGGTCATCTCTCCCCACGAAGCCCATGACAGACACTTTTCCGCCCAACGCTGCAATGTTTAAAGCCACATTGCCTGCGCCCCCGGCACGTTGCTCATCAGCTTTAACGTGAACCACCGGCACTGGCGCTTCGGGCGATATTCTGGATGTCGATCCATGCCAGTATCGGTCCAACATTAAGTCGCCAATGACGAGCACGCGACCTGATGAATAATTAGGTAATTGCATAGCTTTAAACACAGTTTTCAGTACAAAATGATATTATATACTTTTTTGAATTTTTCGAACGCATACCATGAGTGTAAAAATTTATCACAACCCCCGCTGCAGTAAATCAAGACAAACCTTGCAACTACTACACGATAGAGGCATAGAGCCTGAAATTATTGAATATTTAAAGTCGCCACCGTCTATTGCCGAGTTAACCACTATTTTAGCCGGCTTAAATATGGAGCCTCGTGAATTAATGCGCAAAAAGGAAGCCGAATACAAAGGCACCGGCATGGATAACACGGATCTGGATAAAACCGCCTTAATACAAGGCATGATTGCTTCACCTAAGCTCATTGAAAGACCCATCGTTTTAGCCAATGGCAAAGTAGCTATCGGTCGTCCTCCCGAAGATGTGCTCGCCATCTTATAATCTTCTAACCGTATGACCAAAATCCTCATTCTTTACTACAGCCGTCATGGCACCACTGAAAAAATGGCCCATCAAATTGCCCGGGGTGTTGAATCACTCGACGGAGTTGATGCCATACTCAGAACCGTGCCCGAAATTTCAACCGTGTGCGAACAAACTGCATCTGTGATTCCGGAACAAGGCGCACCTTATGTCACCCTGGATGATTTAAAATCCTGCGCAGGATTAGCTTTAGGCAGTCCCACGCATTTTGGCAACATGGCAGGCGCATTAAAACACTTTATTGATCAAACCACTGAACTTTGGTTTGCCGGCACATTATCAGGCAAACCGGCCGGGGTTTTTACCTCAACCAGCGGTATGCATACTGGACATGAAAGCACCTTGTTATCCATGATGCTACCCTTAATGCATCATGGCATGTTAATCATGAGCATACCCAGTAATGAAGTCGCCTTAAAAACCACCAACACGGGCGGCACACCTTATGGCCCCAGCCATTTATCCACTGGACACGACTTGAGTGCAGATGAAAAAAGTATCTGTCGCGCACTGGGTTTTCGTCTGGCAAACACTGCTATTGCACTGCAACAGAACTCATGAAAAGAATTTACTATTACTATATGGCTTTAAGCGGTTTTTTCGGCTTATTTATTCTACTAATGCTTTGGCAAACCGTTTTGGCGCCTTCTCAGAATTTCCCCGTGGTCGTAGTGTTACTCGGCACAGTCGCGCCACTGCTGTTGCCGATGAGAGGCCTGCTAAACGCCAACCTGAAAAGTTGCACCTGGATGAGTTACTTGAGTCTGTTTTATTTTACCTATGGCATTTCAGAGGCTTATCTTTCCAGCAGCCCTGCCGAGCTTTGCTACGCCTCATTAGAAATATTTTTCAGCCTACTCCTCTGTGCAGGCTGTGGATTTTTTGTTTATAAAACTGAATAAGCTGCATTGTGCCCAGACAACTGCCTTTACAATTTGAATTCCAATCAAATCAGAACTTTAATTCCTTCTTCCCGGGTGATAATGCTGAAGCCATTAATCACCTGAAAAACCTTTGTATCAACAAAGAGCAGCTCATCTATCTGTGGGGAGAGAAGGGAACGGGAAAAACCCATTTAACGCAAGCCAGCAGTCAATCTGCAAATAGCCATAATAAATCATGCATGTTCTTTTCTTTTAACCAAACATTACCCTCCCCCGCTTTGCTGGATGGACTGGAAGAGCTGGACCTGGTTTGCTTTGATAACATTGAAAATATTGCAGGCAACAGTGAATGGGAGCATGCTTTTTTCAATTTCTTTAACTTACACAGAGACAATAACAAACACCTGTTGTTATCTGCTCACTGCCCCCCCCAATTTCTGCCCATTCAACTCCCTGACCTTAAAACACGCATGAGCTGGGGACTGACCTTAAAACTCAAAGCATTAACAGAAGAGCAACAACTCAACGCACTGAGGTTCAAGGCCCATGATCTAGGTTTTGAAATCCCACTTAATGTGGGACGATTTCTAATGACCCATTATGCCCGGGATCTGCCTTCAATCTGGCAGTTGCTCGATAAAATTGAACAGGAAACTCTGGCTGAAAAACGTAAAATAAGCATTCCCTTTTTAAAACAAATCATGGGGCATCACTAACAACATGTACCAAGATAAAGTGCTTATCGTTGGAACCGGTGCTATTGGCGGCTTCTATGGCGCCTTGCTAGCAAAAGCTGGTGCGGATGTCTCCGTGGTCTGCCGCTCGGATTATGACATCGTAAAGCAGCAGGGCTATACCATTAACAGCAGCCAACTCGGGCAATGGTCGTTTATGCCATCTCAAATCATCCGGGATGCGAATGAATATCAAGGACACGCAGACTATATTATCCTCTGTACAAAGAATATCCCTGAAATTAATAGAGTCCAACTCATAATAAACGCCGTTAGCAAGAAAACCTGTCTTGTTTTCATTCAGAATGGCGTGGAGGTGGAGCAAGAGCTCATCGCTGCATTTCCAGAGCATGAAATAATCAGCGGCCTGGCATTTATTTGCAGCCAAAAAACAAAACCCGGCATAATTCATCACCTCGCTTATGGCACATTAACCTTAGGTAGCCTTAATAATTCGGGCCGCCCATCAGCTAACGTCCAGCATTTAAGTCACCTCATAAACTTGGCGGGCATTGAGTCGCTCACCACTGGCCATATTATACAAAGCCGCTGGTTAAAATGCCTCTGGAATGCCTCGTTTAACCCACTATCTGTTTTATCGGGCGGCCTTTCAACACAAGCAATACTCAATTCTCAAGAACCCCTGATAAGAACCATTATGCAAGAGGTTTGTAACATAGCAGCCGCCTGCGGCCATCCCCTAGCTGATGACAGTATTGACATCAACATTCAAAATACCTATAGCATGCCACCCTATAAAACCAGCATGCTACTGGATTTTGAAAATAATCGCCCCATGGAAATAGAAGCCATACTGGGCAATACCGTTCGTGCGGCACAAAGAGAAAACATTAGCTGTCCGGTACTGGATACTCTGTATGCATTAATGAAATTAAAGCAACTGAGCGGCTTTCAACACTAAAACCCATGTGATGTAGAAACCTGCAACACATCACTCGGGAATTATTTCGAACAATTGCCGTCCAATAGCAGTCACGAATCAAACATCCTATGCGAAACTGCATACTAATTTCGAGAAAAAATTAACATAAAACTCTAGTTTTTTATATTTTTAGTGTACAATAGGAGGATTTTTAAAGGGCTAAATCAATATTTAGCGCACCTTAAAAAAACAAATACTTTATTTATCGCCTTGACGCTGGTTAGACCGAGTAATGAGATAGCCTGCATGAAAGTATAAACACCTAACTATCAAGGACTTACAGCCTTTTTATTTCCAATTTTAGAGCACAAACATGACAGATTTATCTCTCTATAGAAACATCGGTATCTTCGCACACGTCGATGCCGGCAAAACCACCACAACCGAGCGAATCTTAAAGCTTACCGGTAAAATCCATAAAGTAGGCGAAGTGCATGATGGCGCAGCGACCACTGACTTCATGGAACAAGAACAAGAACGCGGCATCACCATCCAGTCTGCAGCAACTTCCTGCTTCTGGAAAGATCACCGTTTCAATATTATTGACACACCGGGACACGTTGACTTCACTATTGAAGTCTACCGCTCACTCAAAGTACTGGACGGCGGTATTGGCGTATTTTGTGGCTCTGGCGGTGTTGAGCCTCAATCAGAAACCAACTGGCGCTATGCTAATGACTCAGAAGTTGCCCGAGTTATTCTGGTTAACAAACTGGATCGTTTAGGTGCTGATTTCTATAGCGTGATTAAACAAGTTGAAGACGTCCTTGGCGCCCACCCATTAGTCATGGTTTTACCTATTGGTATTGAAGATGACTTTACTGGTGTTGTTGACTTATTAACACGCAAAGCGTGGGTATGGGATAACTCTGGCGACCCAACCAACTACGAAATCCAGGACGTTCCTGCAGACATGGTTGACCTAGTCGAAGAATGGCGTGAAAAACTCATCGAAACAGCGGTTGAGCAAAATGACGAAGCGATGGAAAAATACCTAGACGGCGAAGAGCCTGATTTGGATACCATCAAAGCCTGTATTCGTAAAGGCACAATCAATCTTGATTTCTTCCCTACTTACTGCGGTTCGGCCTTTAAAAACAAAGGCATTCAATTAGTGCTTAATGGAGTTATCGATTATCTTCCAAGCCCAACAGAAGTTAAACCTCAACCGGAAGTAGATGAAGAGGGTGAAGAAACAGGTGAACATGCAATTGTAGATCCTGAGAAACCATTCCGAGCACTAGCATTTAAGATTATGGATGACCGTTATGGCGCCTTAACTTTTGTGCGCATTTACTCAGGCAGACTCAATAAAGGCGATTCAATATTAAATACCTTTACAGGTAAAACTGAGCGTGTCGGACGCATGGTAGAAATGCATGCGGATGAGCGTATTGAGCTTAGCTCAGCTCAGGCAGGCGACATTATCGCTGTTGTAGGCATGAAAAACGTACAAACCGGCCACACATTATGCGACCCTAAGAACCCTGCAACACTAGAGCCAATGGTCTTCCCAGACCCTGTTATATCAATAGCTGTGTCGCCTAAAGATAAAGCAGGTTCGGAGAAATTAGGTATTGCCATCGGCAAAATGATTCAAGAAGACCCTTCTTTCCGCGTTGAAACCGATGAGGATAGCGGCGAAACCATTCTAAAAGGAATGGGCGAACTACATCTTGATATTAAAATTGATATTTTAAAACGTACGCATGGTATTGATGTTGAAGTAGGCAAACCACAAGTAGCTTATCGCGAAACGATTACCAAAAGCATCGAAGACAGCTACACCCACAAAAAACAATCGGGTGGCTCAGGTCAATACGGTAAAATTGATTACACCATTGAACCCGGCGAACCTGGCACAGGCTTTATTTTCGAGTCTAAAGTGACTGGTGGTAACGTACCTCGTGAGTTCTGGCCTGCTGTAGAAAAAGGCTTTGCAAAAAGCATTGATAATGGCGTATTAGCCGGATTCCCTTGCCTGGACTTCAAAGTCACCTTATTAGATGGTGCATTTCACGCAGTGGATTCATCCGCCGTGGCATTTGAAATCGCAGCTAAAGCCGCCTATCGTCAATCAATTCCTAAAGCAGGACCGCAATTGATTGAACCGATTATGCATGTAGACGTCTTCACACCTGAAAGCCATGTCGGTGATGTTATTGGCGACCTTAACCGTCGCAGAGGAATGATTAAGTCACAAGATGCAGCAGCAACAGGCGTACGCATTAAAGCAGACGTCGCGCTAAGTGAAATGTTTGGCTACATTGGTGATTTACGCACCATGACATCGGGTCGCGGCCAGTTCTCTATGGAATTCTCACATTACTTACCTTGCCCTAGAAACGTGGCAGAAGAAGTCATTAAAGAAGTTCAGGAACGCAACAAAAACAAATAAACCCTTATTTGTTTAATAAAAAAACCCAGCCGTTACTTCATCAGCTGGGTTTTTTTATGCCGGTAGATTATTCCCGGCTCAAACGCAAGACAAAAAAAAGCCGCTGAACCGAAGAACAGCGGCTTTTTTACAGTCTCAACAATTATGCTTTGAAATTTTCAACCGCAAAATCCCAATTGACTAACGCCCAGAAAGCTTCCAGGTATTTAGGTCTGGCATTCCGATAATCAATATAGTAAGCATGCTCCCATACATCACAGGTCAACAAAGGTACTTGCCCTGTAGTTAAAGGACAACCAGCATTGCTGGTACTGACCAATTCAAGACTTCCATCCGCGTTCTGAACCAACCAAGCCCAGCCTGAACCAAATGTAGTCACTGCACATTTTGCAAAATCTTCTTTAAAAGCATCAAATGAACCAAACGTAGCATTGATTGCCTCTGCCAAAGCTCCCGCTGGCTCACCACCACCATTAGGTGAAAGACTATTCCAATAAAACGTGTGATTCCAGATTTGAGCCGCGTTGTTAAACATCCCGCCCTCAGAACGCGTTACAATAGTTTCAAGAGAGGCATCTTCAAAAGAAGTACCTGCAATTAAATTATTGAGATTAGTCACATAAGTCTGATGGTGCTTACCATAATGAAACTCAAGTGTTTCTTCTGAAATATGTGGTACTAAAGCATCTTTCGCATAAGGTAAAGCAGGTAAATCTACAGCCATTATTCACTCCATTATTAATAGATTGATTTCATCAAATCTACCGGTAAAATACCCAGTGATTTGATCGGGATCAATACTCTATCACCGCCCCTTAAGAAAAGAAAGAAAAATAGAACCCGGCGCGACTTAATTCAATTACCCCCTCACCGCACCTTTTTAATTCATCATGGCAACAGAAATAGAACATAAATTTTTACTCAAAAATGATCATTGGAAAAAGCTAGTAAGCCATTCCAGCAAATACAAACAAGGCTACCTCATAAGTGACCAGCAACGCTCAATAAGAATACGCATCACCAATAACCAAGCCTGGTTAAATATTAAAAGCGCCACCATCGGTATCTGCCGGCAAGAATATGAATATGAAATCCCTCTTCAGGATGGCATTGAAATTTTAAATACACTTTGCGAAAAACCATTCATAGAAAAAACACGTCACTTTGTACCCGTTTCACAACATATATGGGAAATTGATGTCTTCGAAGGCGACAACGCAGGCCTCATTGTTGCAGAAATAGAACTGTCCGAGAGCCATGAAACCTTTCATATCCCAGACTGGGTGGATAGGGATGTATCTATGGATTTACGCTACTATAACAATAACTTATGCAAAAACCCTTATAAATACTGGAAAGACCAGCAGCTGAGCAAGAAATAATTGATTTTGAGCAAGTGATGCTCTATATTCGTCCGTATGAATAAAACAACTATTGTTGCTTTTTTGGTAATCCTCAGCAATCCCCTTTTTGCACAGCCTTTAACACCTGCGATAAATGCCATAGAATCTCAATGGGCACAACTGTATTATGCGCAAAATCATACAGGCCAAAAAGCAGGTTACCCCTTACTGCTAAACAAAACCGGGAAGCTATTAGAAAAGCACCCCCAAAGCGCTGAATTAATGATTTGGCACGCCATCATCACCTCAACCAACGCGGCCTTTGAAGGGCCATTTAGCGCCCTCAGCTCCATAGACCGCGCCAAAAGCCAATTAGAACAGGCCATTCAAATCAATCCCCATGCAATGGATGGCGCAGCTTTTGTAGCGCTAGGCACTTTATACTATATGACACCAGGCTGGCCCATCTCTTTTGGTGACCACCACAAAGCGGAACATTTATTGAAAAAAGCGCTAACCATAAACCCCCAGAGCATCGACGCAAATTATTTTTACGCAGATTACTTGCTAACGCATGAACAGCCGACCGAAGCCAGCAAATATCTTAAACGAGCCTTAGCTGCAACCAGCAGACCGGAACAAGCATTTGCAGACGAACAATTAAAACTGGAAGCGCGAAGCGCATTAAACACCACAGAACAAACAGTCATGGAATCCAGCCAATACACCTTCTTTTCGTTATTTTTCAGCGCCAAAAACAGCTACTAAAATCCGTTCCCCCTATTGAATGCCTGACTAACATCATCAAAAACGGGAATACAGCAACTAACGTTAGCGCTACACCACTAGCAGACATTTTACCCGCACTGCCGCCACACCAAAGACCATAGCGGTTTTCTGCTTTGTTCACTTCTGCATGCCAAGCCCCCAGAGGGAGGAGCTATTAACGCTGCCACAGTGAAACATCATGCTGCTGATGAAACTCAAGTAACCGACGAAACACCCAAGGGTCTTTTTGCAACACCAACTCACCCTCCCTGGGATTGAGCTGGTGCTCCAGTCTGGATATCCAAAAACGTAACGCAGCCAACCTGAAAAACACCTGCAAATGCTGAAGCTCCTCCCGGCTTAACGACCTTATTTGTTGATACCCTGCGAGCAGAGCTTTAAATTTTTCAGCATTGATTGCATCATCATCTACACACCAGTCATTCACCGTAATCGCTATATCAAAAACATAATAATCATGGCAGGCATTATAAAAATCCACTATACCCCTGAGCCGATCCTGCTCAAATAAAACATTATCTCTGAACAGATCAGCATGAATAACACCTTGTGGCAGTACCGGCAAACAATAACTCAATTGAAAATCCAGCTCAGACCTTATGACAGCATGATCATTCCGACTCAGCCGGGCACTGATTTTATTAAAAACAGCCTGACAAGCACTTAAGTTCTTGGGGTTTTTCTTGTAAAACCCACTCGCCTGCGTTGATAAATGCAGCGTTGCCAAATAAACCCCCATTTCGGTACATTGCCCACTTAACGGCCGCTCAATAGATTGCCCGGACAAACAGTTAAACAATGCCGCAGGCTTCCCTTTTAAACTATTTAAAACCTGACCGGCCTGACTCTTTTGCGGTTGCGGCGCAGGAAAACCCTGCTGGCAAAGATGCGTTAACAACTGTAGATAACACGGCAATTGTTTTTGTGTTAACGACTCAAATACCGTTAAAATGAATTTGCCTCGGGTAGTATTAACCGCATAATTGGTATTTTCCATGCCGGCTTTGATTCCTGAAAAATCAACTAAATCCCCGATAGCATATAACCCTAAAAATTGCTCTAATTGCTGTTGATTAACACAGGTATAAACTGACATTTAGCTAAAGGATTGATTGTGTTAAGAGTAAAGAACAACGCGCCTTATCGGACTTAGTCCGTCAAGGCCTGCTATGATTGCGGAGTACCTAGCCCCCCGCCCGACAACATTATGCATCATGATTGACTACAATTCACCCTCATCTCCTTATATATATTTCACATTTAAAAAACCTGCCCAGGGTACGATGACATGAAAATATGGATAGATGCAGACGCCTGCCCCGTCGTCGTCAAGGAAGTTTTATTTAAAGCGGCCGTGCGCACGCACGTGCAAATAACCTTGATTGCCAATCAATATATACGAACCCCACCTTCTCGCTATATTGATTTTATTCAAGTTCCCTCAGGGTTTGATGCCGCAGACCATGAAATTATTAAGCGTTTAAATAAAGCGGATCTAGTGATTACCAGCGACATCCCTCTAGCCGCTGAAGTGATCGAAAAAGGAGCCGATGCCCTTAACCCCCGCGGAGAACTTTATACCACGGATAACATAAGAGCTATTTTAAACATGCGGGATTTCATGGACACCTTGCGTAGTAGTGGTATTAATACCGGAGGCCCATCCGCAATAAGCCAAAATGAGCGACAAGCTTTTGCCAACCAGTTGGATAAGTGGTTAGTAAAACGCAGCCGACAGAATCTATCACCGAACACCAACAGCAAACAACCCACATGACAGGCGGCCGCCAATAACCACGTCAATATTTTGCAATCTACCCTCGATCAGCAATAGTAGCCAAGAACAGATACCCCCTAATAACGGAGCAGTAACTCACAGACTGTCAGCATGAGGACCAAACCAGCCCTCCTGCATCGCTTATAAACGCCAAAAAAAACAGGCCAGAAAAAACAGCCTACACTTGATTTATTGTGCTGTAGAAGCTATAATCAGCCAGCTAATTATTATGGAATAGTTAATGGTAGCAGAAACAGGCTTCTCAACTGTTGGTAAAATCTTGCTAATGCAAGTTTTCGTTATTATCCTCATAAGTTTGGGCTTTTTAATATTTTCCCCAATCCATTGGGTGATCTCTTCTCTACTGGGCGGTTTAATCGCTTTTTTACCTAATCTGTATTTTGCTTATCGAATGTCATTAGTCAAAGGACAGAGTGCAAAGAAAATTGTACATGCCTTTTATAGCGGCGAATCAAGAAAGATCTTGATAACATTCATGCTATTCGCTGCAGTCTTTCAGGTGCCTAATGTACACCTATTTCCTTTAATGGGCTGCTTTGCAGCTGTATTATCCGTATTCTGGCTTGCGCTACTCTTGTTTGCGCAGGATTTTAAAATTTAATTGTGAGAAAAAATGTCTAGTGAAGGCGGCGCAACAGGCTATATTGTCCATCATTTAACCCCCTTATCCGTGGGAGAAGGTTTTTGGACTTTACATTTGGATACCTTGTTTTTTTCAGCAGTATTGGGCGTGATATTTATATTATTCTTTAAAAATGCAGCAGAAAAAGCAACCACAGGCGTGCCCGGGCTGACACAAAACATCGCTGAAATGCTGGTTGAATTTGTTGATCAGCAAGTTAAAGATACCTTTCATGGTAGAAGCAAATTAATCGCCCCTTTGGGTCTTACTATCTTTTGCTGGGTTTTATTATGGAACACCATGGATGTAATACCTGTAGACTTATTAGGCCTGATAGGGACTGTAGCGGGCGTTGAGTACTTGAGAGTCGTGCCAAGTACCGATTTAAATGCTACCTTTGCCTTATCTATCAGTGTATTTATCCTGATCATCTTTTACAGCATTAAAATCAAAGGTGTCTTTGGTTTTGCCAAGGAACTAACATGCACGCCTTTTGGTCCATGGATGATGCCTTTCAATCTCTTATTGAAAATTGTAGAAGAGATAGCTAAACCTATCTCACTGGCTCTTCGGCTTTTCGGCAACTTATATGCCGGTGAACTGATCTTTATCCTTATTGCCTTATTGCCCGCATTTATCCAGCCTTTTCTGAGCTTTCCCTGGGCTATTTTTCATCTATTAATCATTGTGTTGCAAGCTTTCATATTCATGGTACTAACTATCGTCTATTTAAGCATGGCTCATGAAGATCACTAAATTCTTACTTTAACTTTAAATATAACAATACTTTTGGAGGTATTATGGAACTCGCAGCGTTAATTGCAGATGTACAAGGCTTAACAGCCATCGCAGTCGGTCTTATTTTAGGCATGGGTGCTGTCGGCACAGCGATTGGTTTTGGTTTGTTAGGGGGTAAATTCCTTGAAGGTGCGGCTCGTCAACCCGAGTTAGTGCCTATGTTACAAGTTAAAATGTTCATCGTGGCAGGTCTATTGGATGCGGTAACAATGATTGGTGTTGGTATGGCGTTATTCTTCACTTTTGCCAACCCATTCCTTTCCGCAGTGACTTCAGCCGCTGGTTAAATTGCGTATCATTTTTAACAATAACAAGGGGAAGCAACCGTGAGTATCAATGCTACTCTGATCGGTCAAATGATCACCTTTACACTACTTGTATGGTTTACCATGAAGTATGTGTGGCCACCACTAATTGAAGCCCTGGAAGAACGTAAACAGAAAATTGCTGAAGGTCTTGCAGCGGCTGAAAAAGGTCAGGAGGATGTTAAGTTAGCGGAGAAAAGAGCTAAAAAATATCTGAAGGAAGCCAAGGCAGAATCTGCAAACATTATTACACTTGCGCAAAAACGCGCCACTGACGTTGTTGAAGAATCAAAAGAAACCGCCAAACTGGAAGGTGAAAAAATGATTTTAGCAGCTAAGGCACAAATTGAACAAGAGATGCAGCAAGCAAAAGAAAATTTGCGTAAAGAAGTATCTGCATTAGCGTTAAAAGCCGCAGAGCAAATTTTACAAGAAGAAATTGATAAAGCAAAACATAAAGAGCTTATCAGCAAAGTTTCTGAACAACTAGGGTAACGACTAATGAGTGAATTATCTACATTAGCAAGACCTTATGCTCAGGCCGTTTTTAAAACAGCCCAAACTAGCAACTCTTCTTCTGAATGGTCAGATATGCTGAGTTTCCTGTCTGTCGTTATGCAAGATAAGGAAATAATTGCACTGATTGGCAATCCTAAAGTAAATCAGCAACAACTCACAACACTGCTTTTAGATATTGCTCAGGATCAACTCAATGAGGCCGGTAAAAACCTGCTCAAATTATTGATTGAAAATGGCCGACTGACACTGGCACCACAAATTTCGGAACTTTATGAAGCGCTTAAAGCGGATCATGAAGGTTATATCGATGTTGAAGTGATTAGTGCTTACGCTTTAAGCAAAGAAGAGCAAAAAAGTTTTGCGACTACGCTGAAAAAACAATTGAACAAAAAAGTCCAAATTACCACCTCAATCGATAAGAGTTTGATTGGCGGGTTTCTTGCCAAGGCGGGAGACACAGTAATTGACGGTTCGATTAAAGGTCAGCTTCAACAATTAGCTAAAAAACTCTAGCATTCCGTTAAGGACTACTAAATTAGGGTGAAAAAATAAATATGCAATTAAATCCATCTGAAATCAGTGATCTGATTAAAAAGAAAATTGAAAATTTCGATGTCAAAATCGAAGCACATACAGAAGGTACTGTAGTCAGTGTGACTGACGGTATTGTTAGAGTACATGGTCTATCCGAAGCAATGCAGGGTGAAATGCTGGAATTTCCAGGAAACACTTACGGTATGGCGCTTAATCTGGAAAGAGACTCGGTCGGTGTGGTTATACTTGGTTCATACCAACATATCTCCGAAGGCGACACGGTAAAATGTACTGGAAAAATTCTGGAAGTGCCTGTCGGTGAAGCGTTATTAGGTCGAGTTGTTGACGCATTAGGTAACCCTATTGACGGCAAAGGGGCTATTGAAACGAGCCAAAGCTCACCGGTCGAAAAAATCGCACCGGGGGTTATTGCCCGACAATCAGTTGACCAACCTGTGCAGCTAGGTTTGAAATCCATTGACTCCATGATTCCTGTTGGCCGAGGCCAACGTGAATTAATTATTGGTGATAGACAAACCGGTAAAACAGCCATTGCGGTTGACGCCATTATTAACCAGAAAGGTACAGGTGTTAAATGTATCTATGTGGCTATTGGCCAGAAAAGATCATCGGTTGCCAACCTGGTACGAAAATTAGAAGAACATGATGCTTTAGCTCATACCATCATTGTTGTTGCCTCTGCCTCTGAATCTGCTGCACTGCAATTCATTGCGCCTTATGCAGGCTGCTCAATGGGTGAGTACTTTAGAGATAAAGGCGAAGATGCACTGATTATTTATGATGATTTAACCAAGCAAGCCTGGGCCTATCGTCAAATGTCATTATTACTTCGTCGCCCACCGGGCCGTGAAGCTTACCCAGGTGATGTTTTCTACATTCACTCACGCTTACTGGAAAGAGCATCACGTATTAATGCAAAAGAAGTAGAAAAGCTAACCAACGGCAAAGTCAAAGGTAAAACAGGTTCGTTAACCGCATTACCGATTATTGAAACCCAAGGTGGTGATGTCTCTGCATTCGTACCAACCAACGTTATTTCTATTACCGACGGACAAATCTTTCTGGAATCTGATTTGTTTAACTCAGGTATTCGTCCTGCGGTGAACGCCGGTTTATCAGTATCCCGTGTAGGTGGTGCAGCGCAAACCAAAATCATTAAGAAGTTAGGCGGTGGTATTCGTCTGGATTTGGCTCAGTACCGTGAACTTGCCGCCTTTGCCCAGTTTGCATCGGATCTGGATGAAAGTACACGTAAGCAGATTGAACGTGGACAACGCGTCACAGAATTGATGAAACAAGATCAATATTCGCCAATGTCTGTAGCTGAAATGGGCGTTTCATTACATGCTGCTAACGCAGGTTTTCTTGATGATATCGAAGTTGCCAAAGTACAAGACTTTGAAGCCGCTTTACTCTCATACATGAAATCTGAAAACGCTGAATTATTGCAACAAATCAATGATACAGGCGATTATAGTGATGAAATCAAGAAAGGTATTCAGTCTGCGATTGAAACCTTTATTAACACAAGTAGCTGGTAAGGGGTTTTTCTTATGGCTGTAGGCAAAGAAATACGCACTCAGATTGCGAGTATTAAAAATACTCAGAAAATCACACGCGCCATGGAAATGGTGGCAGCAAGCAAGATGCGTAAAACCAAAGAGAGAATGCAGGCAACTCGCCCCTACTCGAAAAAGATCAGCCAGATTATCAGACATCTGGCTCATGCTAATCCTGAGTACAAGCATCCTTTCTTAGTGCATCGTGATGTTAAACGCGTAGGCGTCATCATTATCACTTCCGACAGGGGCTTATGTGGCGGTCTGAATTCTAATTTATTTAGAACCATACTAAAGGATTTAGCCGGTTGGGAAAAAGATAACATTGCCGTTGATGTTTGCACTATAGGCACCAAGGGTAGTAGCTTTTTTTCTGGCATTAATGCCAATCTAATTGGCCAGATTGGCAAATTAGGTGATGCACCGCATCTATCCGATATCGTTGGCTTGATTAAAATCATGTTAGATGCCTATAACAATGGCAACATTGATGAGCTCTATGTCGTTAGCAATGAATTTGTTAATACCATGACGCAACAACCGACTGTTGAGAAATTGATACCTATTGTTGCGAATGACCTAGAAGATGGCTCAAAAGAGCACTTTGGTAATAGACATTGGGACTATTTATATGAACCTGATGCCAAAGAAGTTCTGGACACACTATTGACTCGCTATGTGGAGTCCATTGTTTACCAAGGTTTGGTAGAAAATAATGCCTGTGAACAGTCCGCCAGAATGGTCGCGATGAAAAGTGCTTCTGATAATGCCGGAAATATCATTGATGAATTACAACTTGTCTACAACAAGGCAAGGCAAGCAGCTATTACACAAGAAATTTCAGAAATTGTTGCAGGGGCTGCTGCTGTTTAATATTGTTTAAAGCAAGCAAACAGCAAAACTAAAGAATTGAAAAAATTGAAGAGGACGACAGAATGAGTATGGGTAAAATCGTTCAGATTATTGGAGCGGTCGTTGACGTGGAATTTCCACGCGAGGCTTTACCGAAGGTCTATGACGCATTAAATGTTGAAAATAAAGAATTAACCTTAGAAGTTCAACAGCAAATTGGCGACGGCATCGTTCGTACTATTGCTATGGGAACCACTGATGGCTTAAGTCGTGGACTGGATGTTAGTAATTCAGGCGAAGCCATTAAAGTTCCAGTGGGTCAAAAAACCTTAGGACGCATCATGGACGTTTTAGGTAACCCCATTGATGAAAAAGGCGCCATCGGTGAAGAAGAAAAATGGGTCATACACCGTGATGCACCTGCTTATGATGAACAAGCACCGGCGAATGAATTATTAGAAACCGGTATTAAAGTAATTGATCTGGTTTGCCCATTCGCTAAAGGTGGTAAAGTCGGACTATTCGGTGGTGCCGGTGTAGGTAAAACCGTCAACATGATGGAACTGATTCGTAATATTGCGATTGAGCATAGCGGTTTCTCTGTATTTGCTGGTGTAGGTGAACGTACTCGTGAGGGTAACGATTTCTACCACGAGATGACTGATTCAAACGTTATCGATAAAGTATCATTAGTCTACGGTCAAATGAACGAGCCACCAGGAAACCGCTTGCGTGTTGCCCTGACCGGCTTGACCATGGCGGAATACTTCCGTGAAGAAGGTCGTGATGTATTATTCTTTGTGGATAATATTTATCGTTACACCTTAGCCGGTACTGAAGTATCAGCACTGTTAGGTCGTATGCCTTCAGCAGTAGGTTACCAGCCAACACTGGCCGAAGAAATGGGAGTATTACAAGAACGTATTACTTCGACTAAAACAGGTTCTATTACCTCTATTCAGGCCGTATACGTACCTGCGGATGATTTAACCGATCCTTCACCGGCTACAACTTTCGCGCATTTAGATGCGACTGTGGTATTGTCTCGTCAAATTGCTGAGCTGGGCATCTACCCTGCGATTGATCCATTGGATTCAAGTAGTCGTCAATTAGATCCTTTAGTGATTGGTCAAGAGCATTATGACGTAGCCCGTGGCGTACAAGGTATCTTGCAACGTTACAAAGAATTACGTGATATTATCGCGATTTTAGGGATGGATGAATTATCTGAAGAGGATAAATTGACAGTCACTAGAGCGCGTAAAGTTCAACGTTATTTATCCCAACCTTTCTTTGTGGCTGAAGTATTTACCGGTTCACCGGGCAAATATGTCTCTTTAAAAGATACTATTGCAGGCTTTAAAGGAATTATTGAAGGCGAGTATGATGATCTTCCTGAACAAGCTTTTTATATGGTAGGCACCATTGATGAAGCTGTTGAAAAAGCGAAAGGAATGTAATCCGTTTAGGAGATATTATGACCATGACCATACATGTAGACATCGTTAGCGCAGAAAGTGAAATTTTTTCTGGGCTAGCGGAAATGGTTTTTGCCCCCGCTGAAATGGGTGAAGTAGGTATTGCTCCTCGTCATGCACCCTTGATTACTAATCTGGTTGCAGGAGAAGTACGCCTTAAGATCAGTGATAAAGAAATGCAAGAATACTATGTTTCTGGCGGTATTTTAGAAGTACAGCCGCATTTAGTCACTGTCTTAGCTGACACTGTCATCAGGGCAAAAGATATTGATGAAGCATCTGCCTTAGAAGCCAAAGCAAAAGCCGAAGAGATGTTATCTGATAAATCCGGTAAAATTGATTTCGCCAAAGCACAAGCTGAATTAGCTCAGGCAGTATCGCAGCTAAGAACGCTGGATCGCTTAAGAAAACGCGGCAGGTAGTTTACACTATAGCCCACCATAAAAAAGCCCGAATATGCACTTTGCTATTCGGGCTTTTTTATGGGCTTTCACCCAGCTTCCCACTCATCTTGCCCTAAAACCAGTTGCCCTGGGTACTCCGAATTTATTGGTACCGGCAAGATTCCTCCCTAGCAGTAATTTTTTCTCATCGTTTAAGTTTATACAAGACCTGAGCTCAACCCTCTGTCAATAATCTACTAACCTCAAGATTATGCCTGTTTTGAAAATCAGCAATTGCGCTACGCATTCCCATCCCCATGACACCATCCACTTTTCCAGGCTTAAACGTCAAATAGGGACAGGCCTTTATATCACGTTTAAAAATAATATTATTACTGTATAGATCGACAGATTCTCTTTGAGCATACGTTAATAGTTATTAATATTTAAAATAAATGGTTACTTAGTATTTAAATGCGATTTTTTCTTACTTTTTTTGGTTTGGTCTATTTATCGTCCTGTGGAATCATTCCTGACTATCATTCGCCCAACCCCACTATTGAGCCCCCTTTAGCATGGAGTAGTTCACCCAGCCAATCAACTTTAGAACCTCAACCCTGGTTGGATGAATTTAATGACCCACAATTAAATACATTAATTGATGAGGCGCTTTTATATAATTATGACCTTCAAGCCGTATTTGCGCGTATTTCTGCAGCGAAAGCCCTATCTCGAATTAATGGTGCTAATCGTTTTCCACAGTTATCCGCCGATATAAGAGGAAAACGCTCACAACGCAATTCGACAGGTGGATTTAATCTCAGTTCATCACGTAGTAATACCTTTGGGGTAGACTTTATCTTGAGTTGGGAACTGGATGTTTGGGGGAAATTACAAAATCGCTCAGAAGCTGCCGAACAGGATTTTGTAAGTTCTGAAATGGATTATAGAGCAGCCCGACTCTCATTAGCAGCGAATGTTGCTTCCTCCTGGTTTAACGCAATTGAAACTCATCAGCAATTTCAATTAGCCGAAAAAAAGGTCAAAGCCTTTCAACTAACCCGACTGATTATTCAAGATGGTTTTGAAAATGGTATTAACAGTGCACTGGATTTACATCTAGCTCGTGCCAATGTAGCTGGCGCAAAAAGTCAGCATGACGCACGTCAGGTCGATTATGACAATGCTGTTCGCAGCCTGGAAATATTATTAGGTCGGTACCCTGATGCCCAGTTAGTTACTGGAAATACACTGCCTGAACTAAACAAACACCTTGCAGTTGGCTTGCCTAGTGCCTTATTACGCAGAAGACCTGATGTGCTTGCTGCTGAACGACGATTAATTGCTGCTGACCTACGATTTACTGCGGCATGGAAAAATTTATTACCCACTTTCAGTTTTGCTACAAGCGGCGGTACTAATGCAGGGCAATTGAGCGATATATTCAACTATGAAACCTTAATCTGGAATATCATGGGCAATCTGACCCAGCCTATCTTTCAGGGGGGGCGGCTGATTGCTGAAAAAGATCAAGCCGATGCACAAACCATGGAAGCCGCTGCCAATTATGCTCAGGCCATTTTACAAGCTTATTATGAAGTAGAATCGGCCTTAACCTCAGAACACTTACTCAATACCCAACAACAATCCTTGCAACTAGCGACTAGCGAGTCGATAGAAGCCGAACAGTTAGCTCTGGAAGAATATAGTTCGGGCTTAATAGAAATGGTCACTTTACTTGAAGCACAACGTCGCTCTTATGAAGCGCAAAGCGCATTACTGCAAATCTCAAACCAGCGATTATTAAATCGTATTACCTTATATCTAGCATTGGGAGGTAATCTGCATTATGAGCCTGTCAGACAAGAACCTCTCAATGAATCTTTTTTCTTTCGCCTTTTCTCTCAGTTATGACCGCCTATTTGAACCGTTTTAAAATCATGTTACCGATTGCAGTGTTGATAGTCGCTATCACCATTAGCTTTATGTTAATAACAAGCGAGAATAAACCGCATCATAAACCACATACCCCAGCCATCACCACTGTTGAAGTCATCAATCTGGCCAAACGTGATTTTCAGGTATGGGTAAGCTCTCAAGGGACGGTAACACCTCGCACTGAAAGCACCTTGATTCCAGAGGTTTCTGGTCGGGTTATTAAGGTCTTCCCTGCTTTTCGGGAAGGTTCTTTTTTTGAAAAAGGTCAGGAATTACTACAGATTGATCCCAGTAATTATCAGTTGGCCGTTACGGTTGTTCAAAGCCAGGTAGCAGAAATGAAATTAGCACTGGCTGAAGAACAGGCTAAAGCCCGGCAGGCAGAAAAAAACTGGCAACGATTAGGTCAGGGAAAACAAGCTGCAGATTTAGTCTTGCGTAAACCTCAATTAGAGGGTGCCAAAGCATCGCTTGCCGCCGCAGAAGCGTTATTAAAAAAAGCCCGACTAGACCAACAAAGAACCCATATTCTAGCCCCTTATGCAGGCAGAATATTAGAGCAACAAGTTGATATTGGTCAGTATGTTTCACAGGGTACTATTTTGGCTGAAATCTATTCCGTTGATTATGCGGAAATTCGCCTGCCACTGAGCAATGAACAATTACAGTTTATTGATATACCCGAACTATATCGCGGACAGGATCAACAAATTCCAGTTATGCCAGAAGTGACTCTCATCGCTAATATAGGCTTACATAATAATCAATGGCAAGGTCGCATTGTCCGTACTGAAAGTGCTTATGACACGCGCAGTCGCAGATTATCGCTAGTTGCGCAAGTGGACAACCCTTATGCCAAAACAGCAGAAAACAAACCAACATTAAAAGTTGGACAATTTGTTGAAGCCAGGATTAAAGGGAAATTACTGAAAAATGTTTTTATCATTCCTCGTACTGCCATTAGAAACTCATCCCAATTGATGATAGTCAACCAGCAAAGTCAACTCAATTTACGCCAGATTGAAATACTCTGGCGTGATGCTGACTATGTCATTATTCAGCAAGGTTTAGAAGAAGGTGAATGGCTGTGTATTACGCCTGTGCAATATGCCGTAAATGGTTTACCAGTACGCGCCTTAAATGAGGGTAAACCCATATTAATCAATCAAGGAATACAACAGATATGACTGGAATCATTCGCTGGTTTACCTACAATGATGTCGCCGCCAATTTATTAGCGGTATTAATTGTATTGGCAGGCTTGTTTGCTTTACCTAAAATTCCCATGGAAATTTTGCCACAGTATGAATATGACGTGGTTAATATTCGCATCGCTAATCCCGGGGCCACACCAGAAGAAATGGAACGTGATGTGGTTATGCGCGTTGAGGAAGCCATTCATGACCTGCCGGGCATTAAGGAAATAATTTCCACTGCTGTAGAAGGTACTTCTACGATCGATGTGGAAATAGCCAGAGGATACAATACTCGCGATCTCATGGATGATTTAAAAACCCGTATTGATGCAATCAATACTTTTCCAGAAGAAATTGAGCGCCCTGATTTGAAAATCGCACAACGCAATCATGATGTGATTAGTGTTGTGGTAGCGGCTGAAATGGATGAAGGTGATTTACGCCGTATCGGTGAAAAAGTGCGTGATGACATTATTCAACTGGACGGTATTTCTCAGGTGAAATTAACGGGAGTCAGGCCGTATGAAATTGCCATTGAAGTTTCCGAACAGCAACTACAGCGATACGGATTAACTTTTGAAGAAATTTCTCGTGCCATTAATCGTAGTTCATTGAATGTATCTGCCGGTACGATTAAGGGTAAAGGGGGCGATATACTACTGTCCTCCAGAGGACAGGCCTATAACCAGGAAGACTTTGAGAACATCATTATTCGTAGTGCTGAACAAGGTAGCAGACTTATTCTGAGTGATATCGCAACCATTACTGATGGCTTTATGGAGGGCAACCTGGCTTCAGTTTATCAGGGACAATCTGCTGTGATGATTGATGTCACACGTGTTGGAAATGAAAATGCGATTGCTATCGCTGAAGCAGTCAAACAATACATTAAACAAACTGAATCGCGTTTTCCCCCGAATATAAAAATTAGTTTTTGGCGTGATCGTTCTAAAATTATTAAAGGTCGGATTAGCACCTTATTAAAAAGTGCCCTGCAAGGCGGTATTCTGGTGTTTATAGTATTGACGCTTTTTTTAAGATTATCGGTGGCAATATGGGTGTGTATCGGAATTCCTGTTAGTTTTTTAGGGGTGCTGGCCATGATGCCGATACTGGGCGTCACGCTTAATACCAGCACTACTTTTGCCTTTATTATGGTTCTGGGTATCGTTGTGGATGATGCCATTGTAACCGGCGAAAATATTTATCGGCATATACAACAATCTGTCGGCGATAGTATTGAGGCAACCATCGCCGGTGTGAAAGAAGTGGCTGCCCCCGTGACCTTTGGTGTGCTTACCACGATTGCAGCTTTTGTACCTATGCTGAGTATTGACGGTCGACGGGGACAAATGTTTGCCTATATTGCTTTGGTTGTTATCCCGGCGCTGTTATTTTCTTTGGTGGAAACCAAGCTGATATTACCGGCACATTTGAAACATTGTAAACCAGTGATTCGTTCAGCAAATAATAATTGGCTGGAAAAACTACAGGATGCTTGTAGTGACCGCTTGCAAAAAATCATCCGCGGTTATTATCAACCCTTTATAGCTCAGGCCATTAAGCAACGCTATTTAACTGCCTCTGTTTTTATTGGAAGTTGTATGATTATTCTGAGCCTGGTGGCAGGAGGTCATATTGGCTATACCTTTTTCCCCCGTATTGAAAGCGAACTCGCACGTGCCAAGCTGACTATGCCGGTGGGCACACCGTATGAACTCACAGACCGCTATACTCGCAAAATTGCCAATGCAGCAAAAACCTTGCAGGAACGCTATATAAACCAAGCTAATGGCAAAAGCATCATCAAAGCCGTGTATTCTGTCACGGGACAATCTGATCGCAGTGGGAATCCACAACCCCAGGAAGGGCGAGTCATGTTTGAAATTGCCCCCCCAGAACACCGTATGCCTAATATTCCTGTCAGGCGTCTGGTCAAGGAATGGCGACAACTGATTGGTGTTATTCCTGGTGTTGAAGATTTGAATTTCAGGGCAGAAATAGGTCATGGTGGCAGCCCAGTGGATATTCAATTGCAATCAAATGAGCTACAACAACTAGAAGACTTTGCCGATGATATTAAACAGCGCATGCTTACTCTGGCTGAAATTTTTGATGTTAACGATAATTTTGAAGGCGGTAAGCAAGAGTTAAGATTAAATATAAAACCGCAGGCAGAATTTCTCGGGCTGACCCTGTCTGATCTTGCTCATCAAGTACGCCAAGCATTTTATGGCCTTGAAGTGCAACGTATTCAGCGTAACCGTGAAGAATTAAAGGTGATGCTACGCTACCCCTTATCTGAAAGACATTCACTCAATAACCTTGAAACAATGCTCATCCGTACACCGGAAGGTATAGAAGTGCCCTTTGCGGATGTGGCTGAATTACAGTCTGTACAGGGTTCTTCCATTATCAGGCGTATTGACCGCAATAGAGCGTTTAACATTACTGCAGATATCAATAAAGCCAAAGGTAACACTAATACCATTAAACAGGAAGTGAGTGGTTTTTTGCAGGACATCTCACCTCATTACCCTGATGTTCGTTTTAGTTTTGTCGGCGAATCTAAAGAGCAGGATGAATCATTCTCCAGTCTGTTACTAGGCATGTTCTTTATGCTAGTCGTGATCTATGCCTTACTGGCTATCCCTTTTGCATCCTATCTACAGCCTTTTATAGTGATGTCTGTTATTCCCTTTGGAGTTGTCGGGGCCGTTTTAGGGCATATGGTTTTAGGCATGAATCTGACCATCAATAGTATATTAGGAATGCTCGCATTGTCCGGTGTAGTAGTTAACGATAGTCTGGTGTTAATTGACCGCTTTAATCAATTGCGAAAGTCAGGTCAGACTGTTACTGACGCAATCATTAATGCTGGCTGTAGCCGGTTTAGACCCATATTATTAACATCGCTAACCACTTTTTTGGGTTTATTGCCCTTAATTCTTGAACAAAATACCCAGGCGCAATTTTTAATCCCGATGGCTGTTTCATTAGGCTTTGGTATTCTTTTTACCACGCTAGTGACGTTAGTACTTGTCCCTGCATTTTGTATCATCCTGGAAGATTATCGGAATATATTTAGACGCTTTGTGCAAAATGGTTTAGCTAAATTTACTTGCTAATCGCTTCGACCGGTTTTCAAAAACAATCCGTTATAACAATAACAACAAAGAATTTAACTTTTAATGCGGGAGAAAAAGCATGACCCCTTATTTACTGCCATTCCTTCTTTTATCACTAGGATTAACAGCAACCGTTTCAGCCACAGAGAACCCTAAAAAGGGGGATGCCAAGCAACATCACTTTCTGCAATTATTTGACAAAAACAAGGATGGCAAGGTCTCTGAAATGGAATTTAAGACTACAATGCAAGCCAGATATAAAACCATGGATGGCGACCACAATGGCATCGTCAGCATGGAAGAACTTAAGCAATATTCAACACAACATCATAAAAATTGGCAACATAAAAAACATGACAAAATTGATAGCAATAAGAATGGTTTAATCAGCCAACAGGAGTTTGTTGCACATGCGCTAAAACGTGCCAATAAACAGTTTAGTAGGCTGGATAAAAACCAGGATGGGCAAATTAGCCTGGCAGAAAACATGCAAAAACATCATAATAAAAAACTGCATTTGCTGAAAAAAATGGATAAAAATGATGATGGACAGATTACCAGGCAAGAACATAGTGTCATGAGTCATCGTTGGTTTGCCAAGCTAGATACAAATAACGACAACACTGTCAGCGCAGATGAATTGAAAGGACGCTGGCATAACTAAACTGATGCAACGGGATGCCGAAACCAATGATATAGAGCTGATGAAGAGAATTTCTGCAGGCGACCAACATGCATTTACTGTGTTAATGCATCGTCATTTAGCAGGGGTCGTCAACTTTAATAAACAGTATTTATCTGAAGAAGCAGAAGATATTAGCCAGGAAGCTTTTATTCGTTTATGGAACAAAGCGCCTGAATGGGAGGATAAAGGGATTTCTCCCAAAGCATGGTTATTACGCGTCAGTTATAACTTGTGTATAGACACATTACGAAAACGTAAGACTATTTCATTAGACCATGCAGCGCATGCGCTTGATATCGCAGCTAACATTGCAGCACAGGGCAATGAAACTGAATCAGATTTTCAGCAAAAAATAGCGACCTTAGACCGTTTGCCGGAAAGACAGCGCAGTGCGATTACGCTATGTGCCTATAATGGTTTGAACAATAAGGCAGCTGCAAAAGTAATGAATATTAGTGTGGATGCATTAGAGTCATTATTAGCACGGGGACGGCGGAAACTTCGTCACTTGTTAAATGAAACAGCAGACGATTAAACCATGATGACAACAGATAGAGCAAAACAAATTCTTGCTTGCTATGGTGGCAGCTATGAACAGTGGCCCATTGATGAGCGCCTGGCTTTACAACAACTATTATTATCAAATGCTGGCTTATTAAAAGCGCAACAACAGGCACTCTATTTGGATAACAAGCTTGAGCAGCTCTTTGCTAATACTCAGATGATAGAAACACGGCAGCTGGAACAAAAAATCCTGATGAATCTGCCCAACAGACAGTCTGTTTCCAGGCCTCAAACTAGCAATAAATTTTTGAATATGAAGGGTTGGCTCAATCACGTCATCAACCCTGCCAAGACAATCAGTGCTATGGCATTGATGCTAATCTTGGCAATTAGCTCATTTCAGTTCATTGCCAACCCATCTGATACGCGTCCCGTTTCAATCCACATGGAAGATGAATTATGGTTAATGGCTGAGGCATTTGAGCAATCAGAAGAGCTGGAATTATTGGCTATTCTAGAACCAGAATTAGTCGACGCTGATCTCGAGATCCTATAAATAATGCTGTGTCACTGCCGAGGTGCTAAATATAATCTGTTAATTGATTTTCTAATCACGCGGCTCAAGCGCTTAATGACCATTGCTGATATAAAAGACTTTTCTATTGTCATAAGCTATTGAGATTGCCCCAGTTTGCAGAAAACTGATCTAATACTACTAAGGGGTCGTTCATGAGGTGTTTCCTTATGGTTGGCTGGTGACCTGGCAGATCTTACCCAGCAGGAAACACCGCTAGCTTGTTAACACATACAGTCAAAATGACCATGCCGTCTGTCAAGCGCATGGCCTCGTTCAACGAATCTTAAAGTGCTGTTTGTTCATCTAACCATTGAACTAACTCATCTTCTTTGACAATACCCATATGACGAATTTCATTGTTATTGCGATCAAAAAAATGCGTTGCAGGTAATTCTCCACGCCAACGCTTATCCACTTTATAGTAAATTTTTTCAGGAAATTGTTCGGCAAATACCCACGTTGTCTTTAATTCAAGCTGACTGCGGCTCAGTATATTGTTTACAATTTCATCTTCCAGAAAAGGATCCGTCGCCACCACCACCCACTCTACCTCAGGATATTGCTTATAAAGCTTGCCAAATAAAGCCAGTTCTTTCATACAATAACTGCAACTTTCTGACCAAAACACCAAAATAAAGGGCTTGTCCTGGTATTGTGCTTTTATTTCAGAATAACTGTCTTTAGTGAACGGCAAAATAGCCATCTCTGCATTCGCCGTATTGATGATGCTAATCATCAATACGGCGAAAAATAGACCCCGATATTTTTTCATAGTTACCATACTTTTTTCGTTAATGTTTGATGTTTGCCATCATTCTCTGTCCACAGTGTCAAAAAGCCTTTTTCTGTTTTAACAATAGCCGGATGAGTCGCTCGCATACCTGCCGTTGAAATCTGTTCGGGTTTAGACCAGTGAGCACCCTGATCTTTTGATTCAGAGCGAAATATAGCCAGGCCGTCTTCACTCATCATATCCCAGACAGCCATCACGCGGCCGTTATCATGTGAGGCGATGTCTGCATGGATGGCTGACTCATCGCCAAAAGCTATTGCCGAAGACCAGTTTTTACCCGCATCGTCCGAATAGGAATAATGGATACCCAGATGCTGTGGATGCCCCGTACCGACAATGGCATGCATCCGTTTTTTACCGGCAGTGTTTTGAAAGTCAAATCCTCCGCCAATGTGAGGGCATCCGTCAAATTGCCAATTAAAAGCCCCGACATGATTTAAACGTTGCCATTGCTGTTGAGAGTCTATCCTCCCAATGGATAAATCAGAAGGTTGTTTATCACGATATAACACATAGGCATTGCCCTTTGCATCTGTATTGATAGTGTTCCAGCAACAGGAACAGGTCAAATTATCCAGCGAGATATTGGCCTGCCAACTCAAGCCACCATCTGTTGATTGAGCATAACGCAAGCCTTGTGAGGCTTTTACACCCGGGTTGCGATTACGACTATCTAGCCAAACAGCATGTATAGCCTGTTGGTCCGCAGCAAGGTCAATATAGCCGTGGGGGCCTTGCTTCCAATCGGGTGGTGTTGCAGAATATTGCCAGGTTTGTCCATTATCATTAGAACGTGCAGCCAGCATGGCACCCGCTTTAAAACGTGCTGTTTTGTCAAATTTTGTCCAGAGCACAACAATGTTTTCACCCTGTGCGGTAATTTGAGCATCATTACCCCGGGTCATTTTGACAGGAAGATTATCCTCATCAAGCACTTTACTCGCGGATGACCAAGAAATACCGCCATCTTTTGACTGCTGATACCACAGTGTTTTCTGTCCTTGCTTATGTTTGCCAGTGAGCAGATGTAAACGGTTATCATAATTTACGATATCAACACTAATGACACCTTCAGCTTGTGATTTATGGCGGTGTTTACGCGGTTTCACGAGTCCCGTTTTTGTCGCCTCAACGCCTTGTGTAAGCAGTTCTGGCTTTACAGTTTGAGGATTAGTAGAGCAAGCCACAAAACCCATGACTATAAAGGGTAGAAATAATAATTGTTTTTTCATCACGTTAAGTCGTTTTGGAGGGACTGAACAAAAAAAGCCCTCCTTATAAACAAAGAGGGCTCCGTCAGGTTTCGAAAAGTCCGGGTCTTAAATATCCAAACCTATGCTGGCAAAATAGGTTCTTTGTGGGTAAGGGTGAAAATCGAAGTAATCTTCATTCAAGACATTATCGATACCTACTGTAAATTTAGCGGTCATATCATTACCCACATCCATTTTATAGGCTGATTTAAGATTAACTAAGACATACGAATCAGATGCACCAAAAACATTTCTCCCATTGGCTGAATTAGTGTTATCAGTCTGTTGTTGGCTTCTGTATTGAACAGCAACGATATTATCCCACTGTGACGTGGTGTGATACGTCAAGGTACCATTAGCACGCCATTGTGGTATTCTCGCCCATTCATTACCTATCGTAGCCGGGTTGTTGGCATCTTCTTTAACCTCTTTATTCAGCCATGTGCCATTTAGCGCTAAACCGAGCGGAAGGTCCATGATGTAATCTTGCTGATAAACAAATTCAACCCCAATAGTCTCCGTTTTATCTACACCACGAGTTCTATTGCTTGTACGCCCATTGTCTCGCAAGGTTGAAGTATTCAGGATTTCATTCTCAATTTCATTATAGAAAAATGAAACGCTGGTATACCCCTGGTCCAATTCATATCGTATTTTAAAATCATGGAAGTAACCTGACTCAGGTGCCAAAGTAGGGTCTGATATATTGATCGCATCGGTATTAGATGAACTATCAAATAATTCCTCAGCGACTGCAAAACGGTACGCTTTACTGAAAGAGTAACGTAGACTCACGTCATCAGTGGGGGT
>JAPYOW010000115.1 GCA_029937975.1 Methylococcaceae bacterium
GATAATACCGCTGAATCCTTGGCATAACGACGCCATAAACTGTCTTAGAACAGACTAAATCGTATCTTCTGTGTAACAGTAATGCCTGTTCTTTCAATAAAACCCGCATTGACTTCCAACATATACTTAGCCGGTTGATGAGAATTATATATGGCACAAGGCGGTTGACGGCAAGGCTGGACATTGCTGAGCAATGAAACAAGCTTGCCATCTGACGAAATAAACATGATATCTAACGGAATAAGTGTGTTTTTCATCCATACCCGCTGGATGACTTCTTCCTCAAAAATGAACAGCATGCCTTTATCTGCAGCCAGCGACTCTCTAAACATTAGCCCGATGGATCTCTGCGGGCGGGTCTTTGCCACTTCAATATTAATGCTGACCCCTTGCTCAGGAAAAACCAGCTGTCCATAAGAAAAATCAGCATCGGGCTGTTGTGCTTGAACACTTAATGCAAGCAACATCACTAAAGATACGCTGGTTTTAATGAAACGCTGCAAGTTTAGCTCCAATTTCCTCTGCGGAAGACTCAAACAAGTACACCCGCTAGCTCAGGCCCGGTCAAAAGGGAAGGCAATGACATCTGTTAGTGATTCGGCATTAGCAGCAATCATTAACAATCGATCCAGGCCTATAGCAATACCGCTACAATCAGGCAAACCGGCACTCAGCGCAGCAAGAAAATAATGATCTTTGTGTACCGTTGGCAAGCCTTGCTTTACTCTTATTGCAATTTCTCGATCAAAACGCATTTCTTGTTCTTGACTATCGGCTAATTCCAGAAAACCATTGCCTATTTCTATGCCATTGATAAAAACTTCAAACCTGTCAGCTATTAAAGGGTTCTGTGCATTTATTCTGGCTAAAGAAGACTGGGTAGCCGGATAACCATGCACCATACAAAGAGAATACTGGCTTAACAGCGGCTGAACTTTGTGACTAAAAATAAAATCCAGCCATAAACCATGATCATCTTCACAAAGCCCCACCGCATCGGGTATCGCATGATTCTGAGCATAGGACTGATAGCTTTCCAGACAAAACACCAATGCATCTAAGCCCGTGACCTCTTTAAACAATTGCCGGTAAGAAACATTCACACTATTTTCAGTCAGATCATAGTCATCTAACACATGTATTAATAACTCTGCTGTTTCTGCCATTAACTGCTGCAAACTAAAATCCACGCGATACCATTCCAGAATAGAAAATTCCGGATTATGATAACGTCCAGACTCACCATTCCTGAAAGCTTTACATATTTGGTAAATTGAGCCACTGCCTGCAGCCAACAGGCGCTTCATGGCAAATTCTGGCGATGTTTGCAGATACATGCGCTTTTCATCTGGAACGCAATGATAAATACTGGAAAAAAAATCCAGTTGTGGATCTGTGCCAGTAGCATGGCAAAGCAACGGGGTTTCGACTTCAAGCACAGCTCTTTGCGCAAAAAAACTTCTAATTTTAGCCAGCATCTGGGCCCTGCGATGTAATTGTTTTAAATCACCTGCAGGTGCCCATGTAGCAACCACTATTCTTTAACTCGTGAGACATATTCTCCCGTACGGGTATCCACTTTAATCATTTCCCCTATTTGCACAAACAAGGGAACGCGCACCACAGCACCAGTTTCTAAAGTGGCTGGTTTACCACCACCTCCCGAGGTATCACCTTTTAAACCCGGGTCGGTGTCCGTGATCGATAACTCCACAAAATTAGGTGGTGAAACCGATAAGGGCGAATCGTTCCATAATGTCATGGTACAAATAGCCTGATCCTTTAACCATTTAACACTATCAGCAACCGCGTTTTTATCGGCCTGATATTGTTCGAAGGTATCTGGCATCATAAAATGCCAAAAATCACCATCACTGTAAAGGTATTGGATTTCAATATCCACCACATCCGCAGCTTCAACCGATTCACCCGATTTAAAGGTACGTTCGATGACGCGACCAGTTTTTAGGTTTCTAATCTTGACTCTGCTAAAAGCCTGCCCTTTCCCGGGTTTTATAAATTCATTCTCGATAATTGCACATGGATCTGCATCCAACATTATCTTTAAACCCGCTTTAAATTCATTAGTACTAAACTTCGCCATTGTGTCCTCAAATAAACAAATTACAATTAAACCATTATAATAAAGCTAAAGATGGATATAAACATTAACCACAAAAAATAGCATAATAAATTGCATCAACCTATAAAAAACTGGCAACAAGAATTAGCGGATGGCTTCCGTAACATTGAACAACTCTACCAATATCTCGCCATTCCCATTGATAGTTCAATGCCTGCTTATCAGTTCCCGCTTCGCGTTCCGCGGGGTTTTGTTGATAGAATGGAAAAAGGGAATAGACACGACCCTTTATTAAAGCAAGTCTTGCCAGTCAATGAAGAAAACCTGGGGTTGCCCGGTTATAGCAATGATCCGGTAGGGGATATACATGCAATGGCCGTACCTGGTGTGATTCATAAATATCAAGGACGGGTATTGCTGATTACCACCGGTAGCTGTGCTATTAATTGTCGATATTGCTTCCGCAGAAACTTTCCCTATACTGAGCAAACACTCAGTAGCACAAAGCTCGACCTGGCCCTGCAATATATTAAAAAACACAACGATATTACAGAAGTCATCCTCAGTGGCGGTGACCCTTTATTACTCAATGATCACAAACTGTTTAACTTGCTGCATCAGCTCGATCAAATTAAACATGTCAAACGCATCAGAATTCACAGCCGTATTCCCATTGTTCTACCTAGCCGGATAAACACCGTTTTTTGTGAACAACTGAGTACTGTAAAAAAACCAATAATAATGGTTATACATGCAAACCATCAAAATGAATTAAACAGCGAGGTACAAATCGCATGTCATAAAATGAAACAGCAGGGACTCACCCTGCTAAATCAATCGGTATTATTAAAAGATATCAATGATGATGTAGAACAGTTATGTGCTTTAAGTGAAAAACTGTTTACCTGGGGTGTTTTGCCTTATTATCTGCATTTACTGGATAGAGCGCATGGAACAGCCCATTTTGAAGTTGAACAGGACTTAGCCATATCGCTTATGCAACAGGTCAAAAAAAGCTTACCCGGATATCTAGTGCCAAAACTTGTCAGAGATCTCGCCGGGGCAGATAATAAAATCCTGATTGCTTGACGGAGTGCGGCAAA
>JAPYOW010000116.1 GCA_029937975.1 Methylococcaceae bacterium
ATCTTCTGTTACCTCATTTTTGAATGAAAATTTAACAGAAAATACAATTATAGGGAGGGCCTATTTATGGGGACCACTTCAGTCTTCAAACTTTATACAATTTATTCGATGAATCTGTATTCACCTGCCTGCAGTTCTTTAAAGTGGACTTCTTTATCAACCAGCTCACCACTTTGACTAAATTTAAATGCCCCACTTGCACCCACCCATTCAGTACCAAATCGTAAACCAGATGCTACCTCACTAGGTACAGTAGATTCCAAAGAATTCATAGTTGATGCTAATATATTGACTGCATCATACCCCTGAGAAGCCCAAGTACTTGGGTTTATACCATATGCCTGCTTGTACAATAATAAAAATTCTTCATATTCACTATGTTTTACTTTTTCATTATATATAGAGGGAATAATGACACCATCACCCTCTATTCCAACTAAATAAATAAATTGTTTATCATCTAAAGCATCTGTCCCAATAATAGGGATATCCAACCCCATAGCTTTGGCTTGCAATATAAATTTAGCAGAAGGTTCGTACCCGGATGATAAATAAATCGCATCAATACCCCAACTATTATCCCTTGTATTGATCTCCCTGATTACATCTAAAAAATCCTCTTTAAAACTAAAAAAATCCTCTTTAAAACTAAAAAAATTTTTTCTATAATTAATCTCAATATCTAGTTCTTCTGCAGCATATTGAAATGATCTGGATAACTCCGCAGCATAATCATTACGTTCTGTCAGGATTGCCATCTTTTTATAACCTTTCAATTTGCAAAACTCGGCGGTTTTATGTGCAATTTTAGAGTTTCTAGGTACTAAACGGAAGTTAAACTGCATATTCGCTCTGATGATTTTATTCATTGTCGCAGCCGCAATAAAATGCACGATACCGCCACGTTCATATGTTTGGGCAGCATGTTTTGTAACACCAGAACCCTGTAAACTAATGACAGCAGAGACGGGTAAATTATTGACTATAATATGGGCAATTTCTTTTGATTGTTCGACACCCTCTGCTTCCCTATATTTGGTTAACTCTATTTTTCTACCAAATACACCATGATTTTCATTAATCGTTTTTACCGCTAACTCAACCCCCTGATTAAATTCTTTTCCAACATAGCCATAACTCACCGTACTGAAATAAACTGGATTTTCAATATCACGTATTGTTTGAATCAAAGCCTTATCAATATTGAAATCAAAATAATTAAAAATTTTTGATACAAACGATAAATCTTTATACTGAACAAAAAAAGAATACCATACGTGCTTTGCAACTATAGTTTTACATTGTTTTATTTCATTCGTTAATACTAAACACGAATATTTAGTTTTACTGTAGTAAGCCTTAGTTAAAAACTCATTGCATCCTTCTTTGTCTTCTGTAAAAAACCTACATTGTTGATCTTTCTTAATAAAGATATCGCATAAATTGTATTTATCATAAAAGTTATCTTTACCGATATAATTTTTACATTGGGCTAATTTATCGCTCTCTTTTGTCAATAGATATCTTTTTTTAGCGGCGTCTCTATTATCCCCGCACCCATTAACTGTAATTAAACAATAAGCAATGAATGAAAAAAAAACAGCCTTATTCCATAGCCTGGAATAGCTATCGAAAGACAATACAAATGCATTCATTAATTATTGCCCAGAATCACAGGTATTCCATCCTTACCACCGCCAATGATGACAACTTTAGCATTTTCAGATTCGGCTAATTTCAGAGTCGCCTGAACTCCTTGCCACTTAATTAATTTATCTGACAAGGTTTCAGCAATTATCTTTTGATAGTCTTTAATCCCTTTTGCCTCAATACCTTTTCTTTTAGCCTCCTGCTCTTCAACCTTTAGTTTGTAGACATAGGTTTCAAGAATTTGTTCTTCAACTAATTTATTTTCAATTGCATTGCGTATTTTTTCAGGAAGTTGTATCTTTCGAATGATAATATCTTCAACAATAACATGATGGCTTATCATTTCTTCTATTGCGATGAACATTATCTTAGTAAGAACACCCATTTTATTAGTATAAACATCTTCAGGATCAATTTGCCCTAATCGTTTTCTTAACACTGATTCGATTTCTGGCAACAATGTCCTGTTAACATAATCGGGGCCAATTCTTTTATGTAACATACCTAACATGTCATAGTCCGGTCGGTATCGAATATTTAGAAATAATGTGAGAGGTAACCCTTTGTTTGTTAGAACCGTTAGCTCATGCTTCACTGTTTGAACTCGCGTCGTATAAATATACATTTTATTCCAGGGTAAAATAAAATGTACTTTTTCAGGATAGACATATTGAGTTACCGTACCGCTATGAAATCG
Source organism: Methylococcaceae bacterium (assembly GCA_029937975.1). Classification (GTDB taxonomy): domain Bacteria; phylum Pseudomonadota; class Gammaproteobacteria; order Methylococcales; family Methylomonadaceae; genus QPIN01. The sequence goes on from JAPYOW010000116.1 coordinate 2,348, forward strand.
TCGATACAAAACTCCCGTTTCACCTGATTTTATAGTGATAACCATATTATCTAAAAAAAAAGCGATTGTTATGGTCATCAAGAGACCGCCCACTATTAATACCGGCGCCTTATCTTCTATCCATAAACGTAACTTTCTAAACCTCGTTTTTTTAATCGGTTGCTCCGCATTCATAAGGAATTACACTTCAATATATTGTTAAAACTTTCCACTAAAAATCCACAATTAATCATCATAAACCTTACTAAGAGTTATAGTCAAACGCTGCACTCCCTATACTTCAGCTCCCTCTATTAAAAACAAATTGATTACACTAAGCGCTATAATTTTGAAAAAAATCAACTACCACGCTTATAAAACGTGGTTTGAATTCGACCTAAAAGGCCGCCCTCAGCAAAACCCCAAGGGGCCTTGCTGAAATAAAATCCAGTTGCTCCTGATATTTCAGTGATTATTTTTAATCTTGGAACTTAACATATTTTCTTATCATTTCTGCATCCATACCTACGGTATCAACACAATAACCAGCCGCCCAAAAATGGTTTCTCCTGTATTGCTTTGTCCGTAAATTCGGGAATTTATGGAAAGCTTGAATCGCTGTCTTTCCGTTCACTTTTCCAACTAACTCTGATATTGCAATCTTTACTGGGACCTTTACAAGCAAATGGACATGATCTGCTTGAACATTTAATTCGATGACTTCACACCCTGATCTCTCTGTATGAGCATAAATACTCTGGTAAACATTTTCCTATATCCCCTTTTAAAATTCGATAACGATAGAGGTGGCCCCCACCACTTGGACAGTAAATCCAGAATCATAAGTGTACTACTGT
>JAPYOW010000117.1 GCA_029937975.1 Methylococcaceae bacterium
TGCTGGGTTTTTATATGCAGTCGATGGCCATGGCAGTCATGGGGTTTTGTTTGCGTAATAAAGTCAGATTTTTTCAGGGTAGAGGCGTAGAGTACTGGCCTCAAGCAAGGCGGATAAATCAGTCTTTTATCTCCTGTGTCTATACAGCTGTATAGTCTGCCGCTGCTTCAGCGATACAGTATTTTGGATGGAAAAAGCGATTTTTTTAGCAGTAGACTGGCGATCTTCCTTTTTTTGATTTACCTCAACGGTATCTTACCTTACAATTCAGTAGTGGTTCATTAACAATAATAAAATTGGCACGACGATTAAAAGTAAAGAACACGCGAAGGGATGACTTGAGGCCGCAGTTTTAACGGGATTAGGCGCTAAAGTTCCCCTGCTGGCTTATTTCTTTATTTCTGATTGTTTCCACTCATACTTGGAGATACTATGTTTAAAATTCGTTTACTGGTTGCTACTTTAGCATTTGCCGGTTCTACTTCACTTGCTTTGGCTCAGGCGCTGCCTACTACGGCACCTGCACCTGCAGATAACCCTACTACTGCTGAGAAGGTGGCTTTAGGGAAAATACTTTTTCATGACCCCCGGATGTCTTCATCGGGTACTGTTTCCTGTGCTTCTTGCCATAACACCATGTTGGGTGGGGAAGATAACCGGGGCGGTTCAGTTGGTGTGGGCGGTCAAGTAGGTGGACGTAGTGCACCGACGGTATGGAATGCTGCTTTTAACGAAGTGCAGTTTTGGGACGGTCGTGCCGCCAGTCTGGAAGATCAGGCTGCAGGTCCTGTGACCAATCCTATTGAAATGGGTATGAAAAGCTGGGACGATGTGGTCAAGCGCTTAAAAAGTATTGAAGGCTATGCGGCATTATTTGAAAAGGCTTTCGGTCAAGACTCTATTTCTAAAGACAATGCTACTAAAGCCATTGCTGCTTATGAAAGAACTTTGATTACGCCAAACAGTGCCTTTGATCAATATGTTAAAGGTAATAAAAATGCCCTGACTGCGCAACAGGTTCGCGGTATGAATCTGGCGGTTGATTTAGGCTGTACAGGTTGTCATAGTGGTCCTGCTTTTAATGGCCCCGGTACATTCCAAAAATTCCCTGTGTTCAGTAATGGTTCAATGCAGGCGCAATTTAAACTTAAAAAGGATAAAGGTTTAGCCGAAGTAACCGGTAAAAAAGCGGATGAATTTTTCTGGAAAGTTCCTACCTTACGTAATATCGCTTTAACAGCACCTTATTTCCATAATGGTAAAGTCAAGACTTTGGATAGAGCTGTCAAAATTATGGCTAAAATGCAATTAGGTAAAGACTTATCTAATGCAGAAGCCGATGATATTGTTGCCTTTCTGGAAGCCTTAACAGGTAAATTCCCAGCACAATCCATGCCTACTTTACCAGGTTATTCTGGCAAAACTTTTAACTAAGTACAGGTCTGGAAATACTTCGAAAATTTTTTGAAGCGATGTAAAGCGGGTTGTACTCCGCTTTACATCGACCCGAAGTGACAGGGGGTAAAGGCTTGAAAAATAATGATGCCTTAATGTCCGGTCAAAGAGCCATAAGTTTCCCCGATATAAGGCGATAGCACAGTTTCTTACAGGCAGGTCACCATGGAAAAAGCTAGTTTTGCGGGATGTTCAAACGTTGCATTGATGGTTTTAAGCTGATCTTTATCTCATTAAACGACTGTTTAAAGGCGGGATATTACGCTGACTGTTATCCAGCGCTTCATTGAGCTGTTGTTGATGAAAATGGCTGTTTTTGGCCTCTATTAGGGGATCAATATGACGGGTGCGTCGTAATGTTTCAAAATTCAAATGATTTTCCAGACAGAGACTGACCACAGCGACCATGTGTTCAATAAAGTCAGTGGCCATGTCATTGATGAATCGGTGGGCTGTGTAACTGCCAAAATTTAACGAGCCCAGCAGTTGACCGCGTCGACATAAAGGGAGAATTGCAACCGACACCGGTTTTCGGTCCGAGCCTGAGAAAAACAGGGAGCATTTAGCTTGTTTATAAGTTCCCAGAAAGGGTTGAGGCGATAAACCAAAAGTACTTTCCAACAATTCTTCGTTTGCTAAAAAAACCAGTCCTTTGTTTTTTTTATAAGCACCATCTTGCAGAAACTTCTCTATCAGGCCATTTTTATCAATTAAACAGAGACTGACCACATCCAGATCAAAAAACGTTTTGGTATGACCTAACAGGTGTTCAAGCATGTCGGTTAATGAATTTAGTTTGAGTAGGTTTATCTCAAAAACCTGAAATCTTTTTAAGGTCAGACTATTGTGCTGTATCCTGGCTAACATGCTCTCTAGGTGGTCTTGTAAGATATGTAAGTCTGTGCTGATGTCTTTTTCCAAGTCAATGCTCCGTGTGTTGAAGGGGGTAAGTAGCATGGTGAGCGAGCAGAGGGGAGCGGTGTCCTTCCCTGTAATCAGGAACTAATTCTAGTAGTATAAACCAAAGTTACAATAGGGGAATGATATTTTTAGTTAGGTTGATGCAGGCGTTTAGTGCGGGCATTATAATGTCTGGTTTAATAGCCATAAATCTGTGGGGCTGGTTATTATTTTTGCATTAGATACGGTTTCTTGTAGGCGAATACTGATCTCGATCAAGTCACAACCCGTAGAGTGAGTTATTTAGACTCAAGTCAGCCGTACCTTCATGAGCAATTGTCAGCAGGCTATCGTTTTATGGTAAGCAGACCGGTGACAGCAGATTATGGTAAAAGCGTTTTTGTATATGCAAAGGGTGCGGGGAAAGTGAATGCGGCAGTTTCTTTTGCACATCCTTGCCGGCTGTTTTTCTGAAAAGTTTGAATGAAATAAACATGTTCAGAGGTATCAAACCTTGAATTTGGTCGGAGTTTCAAGTTGATACAAAGTGAGGTTGCAGCGCTTGTTAAATGATGCAAGAAGCAGATGTGTTAAAAGGGTGAGGATGGTTTAATCAATTAATGGGGGGTTGAAGAGTATTTGAGTGGTGAGTATGAGCTTGCTTTTATATATAGATGGGCTGGTGTTCTTAGTTCTCATCAAGCAACGAAAACCTGGTTTTCTTTTGTTGAGTATCAAATGGCCTGACAAGAATGGTTTTGAAGTTTATCAGGCAATACGGGAGCATAAAAATCAGGTTGATTGGCTGATTATTATTTTGACGGC
>JAPYOW010000118.1 GCA_029937975.1 Methylococcaceae bacterium
TAAACACCAGGGTGTTGCTGACACAACCGAGTGCAATATATAAACTTAAATAATCATTACAAATATTTTGCTGCATTTGAAAGAACAGTGTTTAAGTTCCCATCACCCTAGAACAACCAGTTACCCACGGTTTCTAAGGCAAACTACTGATTCCACAGCACTTCACAGATAATTGCTCCTGCAGTATTTATATTCAGAACCTACATGATGCTAGAAAATGCTTTATTAACAGGAGAGAAAACCTGTTAATAAAGCATTTTCCATGTCAACAGCTTGTACTACACCTCCGTGTTCAACCATTTTTTCTAGGCTTATCCAGCCAATGGTTTTACTACCTATTCTGCACCAAAACCTTGTCTATGATTTTTTACGATTAAAATCAATAGTATATAATTTTTCCCTCAAGGACTTCACTAATATATCTTCACCACAATTACTAAAATGATCTACATCTATATAGGTAAAACAATCCCCAACAAGTAAGAAGTCACTTGAAATATCCATCCATTTATTCAATGATATGTACCCCAACTCTTTATTTTCTTCCTGATCCAACCTATCTGCTATCTTTAATTCCAGTTCATCAAAAACATCAAAACTCTTAACATTAATCTCAGGTTTTATACTTTTTTTAGACCAGACCAATGACAATAAATTAACTCTAGCCTCTAAAAATGGACCTAGCCATATGGTTTTAGTTTTACTATTCAGCTTATTAACATAGTTAATTACAATATCAATATAATCAGTTCTAATATTGTATGGTTCGCCATCCTTAAATACTAAATTCGAGTCGACCTTACCTCTTTCATCTTCTACAAAATATGATCCTGACTGATGAAAAAAGACAACTTTTACTTTATTCGAATATTCGCTGATAAAATCATCAAACTCATCATAATGACATTTCTTTTTATTACTTTGAGGTCGACAACCACCTTGAGCGATACCAACAACAAATGTGTAAACTTTTGATTTAGCAATAATATTGTATAGATTAATAGCATGAGAATCTCCAAGTACAATGACAGCCTGTCCATATTTTAAATAACACTTATCTATTCTTTTTACCAAATCACTCGAAATATTTCGCTTCCCAAACTTACAATCTCCATCGTCTACCATACTTAATTTTGCGTTTTTTTGTATCAACAAATAAGTATCACGTTGTGAGTCATTAAGCCTATTTTCAATAAAATAACCCTCAAAACCATCTTTTTTATGTCCAATTATTCCAACAGTGACAAATACAGACGAAAGAACAATGGAAAATACAACTAATTTTTTCGTTTTCAGAGCTTTACCCCGACGAAAAGGTGTTTCTATATATTTCCACGTCAGGTAGGCAAAAAGAAAAGTGGTTGCAACTAACGATGCCATCAACCAAGAAGATGGCTCAGAAAAAGTTTTATGCTTGGCAAAAGCAAACAGTGGCTGGTGCCATAAATATGCGCTATAGCTTATCCCCCCAATAAAAACCAATACCCGTCCACTCAAAACTTTGAAGACAAGTGTGTTTGGAGTTGTAAAAGTGATCACAAGTACCGTGCCAAGGGTTGGGAGCAAGGCATAGAAACTGGGAAAAGGTGTCTGCTTATCGTATATGAAAATTGAACATGCAATAAATATAAAACCCATTAAGCTAAAAACTTGGCATAACGATGGGTTAATATTTATTTGCTTAAATCGATTGTAAAAAAAAGCTACAAATGAACCTAATAATATTTCCCAACCTCGTGTTGGCAGAAGATCAAAAGTAGGTGTCGGATTAGTATATGCTCCCCCATGAGCAAGGTTTAAACGAATGACCGCAAGAAGCGAAAGCATAACTATTATCTGTAGTTTACCTAATCGCCACGTCAGCATCATAAATAATGGAAAGAGGACGTAATACTGCTCCTCAACTGCTAAACTCCAAGTATGAAGCAATGGTTTTAGATCAACAGATGTATCAAAATATCCACTTTCTTTCCAAAATAAGAAATTTGATGTGAACGTCGATACTGCTATAAGACTTTGGGAAAAATCATCCAAGTCGTCTGGAGTCAACCACATCCAGGCAAATGGACAGCAAATAATCATTACAAAAAACAACGCAGGTAAAATCCTTCGCGCCCTTCTTTCATAAAAGTTAATGAGACTGAACCTGCTCTCGTCCATCTCCGACACAATGATAGTTGTAATGAGATAACCACTGATGACAAAAAAAACATCAACACCTACAAAACCACCACCAAACAACTCAAAACCAGCATGAAATAATATGACGGGGATTACAGCAAAGGCTCGTAGCCCATCAATTTCTGAACGATATTGCAAAGTAACCCTCTATTTGAAATTTAGTTTAACAACCGGCATGCCTTATGAATATTCAATTCAATCAAAGTAAGTTTGTTATGTCGAGTGGCGCTCAATGTTTCAATGTATAGTTTAGAGAAAATTAAACCGTGTCCTCCGTAAATCACTCGATTTCCTTTCATTACAGCACTATCCCGACAAAAGAGTGCTAAACCAAACAAAGTACTAATTTGTTTCTTTGTCAGAGTTCCTAACTCTGGTAGTTGTGATACCAGTATCAGACACTGTGATAAGATCAATACTATCGACTTTAGAAAACTGCTACAGTTGAACTTTTAATTTATCATATCTATCAAAAAGCCCCCAATCAACCCATCTGTTTTTTCGATTTCTTTGTTAAAGGTATTAATAAATTTCTTAAAAGAACGTATGGGTTCTGAACCAACAGCAGTTTCCAAGTGTTGTTTTTCTACTGTTCATTGTTTAACAAGCTGATCCCGTCCATTAATCAATGCTGTTAGCTGATTAGCTTCTTCTGTTTTTTTGCACACAGAACCTGGGGTTTGTCATTTCTACATACTGGCGAATCAAATGGGCACCTTTACAATCATTTTTAGCAAGTTGTCCAATGCCTTAGAATAATCGCTAACACGCTTTGCATTAACAACATTACCCCCAATATTTTTTGACGATAAGAAATTCACCCGTTTTCCTTCATCTTCACCTGTTGCTCTACACCAAAAACAAACTTGTGTAATATTACAATATGAGTCGGTTACATTCTGCAATTGGCAATCTGTCTCCTGTTAAATTTTAAAACTCTCAAATAAAAGTGTCCTGTCAAGATTGACCAATACACCTGACTATCATTTG
>JAPYOW010000119.1 GCA_029937975.1 Methylococcaceae bacterium
TTAAATGAAGCCTCAATAATATTATTGGATAGGGGAAGAGTTAAGCCTTGACCTTGACCTAGCTCATGATCCACTCCTACACCTGTCACCGTGCCCATTAATTCAGAATGGTTTACTACATAGGTTAATGCGGTATCTGCAGCTCCAAGCCCAAACGTGGCAACCGGGTTACCACGCCCTTGTGAATCAACATCAGTCTGCGTAAAAGTTGACTTAGCAGCGACCCCAAGACCACTATCATTCACTGCCGTAGTCAGTTCTTTAGCAGATTTAGTATTTTCACTCTCATTATTTATTGGTGTCGCCCATGCTCGGGTAGCTACACTCAAAACAATAGCTATACTAATTGCAAATAATTTTTTATTACATATCCCCATTAATCCATCCATGTATCCATAAAAAATCCTACAGCTTGTTCTATATTTATGCATGTAGCTTATTTCATTTCTCATCTTTAAATCCACTAGCAAACTAAGACTTAACTATTAAGAGATAGTTCCAATAATTAGAGCTTGCTCAGTAAGTCAGCCATCGGTTTTCATAAAACAGCCCAAAACCCAAGAAATTTTCTGGTTTCTGGCACAGAGTAATTTTATTTTTTGTTTTAACAGTCGTATTCTCCATACGGCACTTAATTTTATGACAGACAAAAAAGATCCTTTCCAGAACCAATAGATTCATTACCATGAAAATACTATTAATCCAGGCAATAGAGGTATCCGCTCGTTTTGCTCTAATATAGTTCAATCGGTAACCACTTTTACCCTGAGCAAACTTTCCTTCGATAGGGATACGTTGCAGATAATCTGCTTTTCGTTCTGCTTTCAGTCGCTTCAGTTCTTCTCGATTTTCTTCCGTGACGTTCTTGGGTCGACCTAGCGGTTTTCCTGCAAAGTGAATACCTTTCGTTTTAAGGTAATTCCTGTTTTCTCGCGTACCATACAGTGGGTCAGCTAATACCTTTTCGGGATAGTACCCTGTTCGCTTATGGTATTGTTCAACTTGTGATTTTAAATCAAGTCCTTCATGAAATGCATCCCAGCGCACATGATCGACTTGAGCAAAGCCGTCTCCTGTTAGACTGACGCTGAGTTTCGCACCAAATTCAACCGCTTTATTTTGTTTGCCACGAATAATGGGGCGTACATACGGCTGACTAATACTGACAATCCGATGGTCACATCGGCGTGTTTTAGTTTGATACATCTCCCATTGTTGTTGATAGAGATGTTGTATGACCCAGTAGCTGTAAAGTAGCCAATAAGGGAGCGGAAGCTTTGTTCCTTCTAACCAATATGTCAGCAACTGTTCAATGTGACCTAAATTTCGACGCAGGTATTGGAGTTGCTGTTTAATCCCTCGACGTAATTTTTTCCTACCAGGTCGCCTTTGTTTAACTACGGCTAGAAAAGCTTTTCGTGCTGTCTCTCGGTAGGTTCTCGGTTTCTTTTTTTCTGGGCTGTGAGGGTAAAAGCGCATCAATCACTTGCTCACTGAATTCTCTTGCTTCATTGAGTAAGCCAAGGTCTGTTGGATAACGAATCGCTTGTTCCACGACGGTTGCATCTAAAACCAGTTTACCTTGATGTGTCGGAGCGTCAGATTGTGGCTCATCATTTTCTGTTTCAACTGGCATTGTAGCACACTCTTCTGGTTGTTGCTCTGGTGACAGATCGAGATGGGGTTGATTTTCAGAGCTTGTCTCTGATTCAGATTCAGGTTTAGTTTTTTCTCCATCATGCGCATCAATAATCGCCTGATGAAAGACTTCAAACATTGCCTGCCCCATACGTTTTCTGATTTCAACAAATAAAGAGGGGAAAAAGGAGCTTTCATTTGATAGCTACTGAGCTCCACAAAGTATTGCATATAAGGATTTTCCTGAATTTGTTGTACGGTCTCACTGTCTGAAAGGCTCAGTTTATGTTTTATGATCACTGCACCAATGACTAATCTAGCATCTTTGGCCGAACGGCCAGAGTGAGCAGAAAGCCCTTAATAGTATCCTTCAGCAAGTTCATCCCAAGGAATACAGAGACTCACTTTAACCCAGCGGTTATTTTCATCCAGAGCCGTTTCAAAAGGCCAGTCAAATTCTGTAATAGTCAGTTGTTTTGAGCTATAAGATCGGATCATAGGTGCACGGATTTTGAGGCTATTTAGTCATTTTTCGCGCACTATTTTACCATAATACGCCTGATATTCCAGTTATTTCAATAGGTTGTGTTTTTTGAGTAGACTCTACTTAGGGGCTGTTGCCATTTGATGGGATGCCCTCTGGGATAAATTAAAAGGCACTACATTAAAAATGGTGATTTATGTCAAACCTTCTCTTCGCCAAACCATTGAAGGAGTTTTTTATCAGTTGTGCGCGGGATGTCCATGGAGAGGTCTAGCTGACATATTTGGGAATTGGAAATTAGATAAAAAGTCAAACGTCATTGGAATTCTGAGAGTCATACTAACGTCTTGCGCAGCCTCTGTTACGCCGATATCAAAAGACAAGTTAATATTTGTTTGAGGGGTAAACTTGAACGAATAACCGATTAACAATGTACCAATATCTAGATTGCTGCCATTGAGTGCTGAACCATCAACTTCCGTCTCAAAGATATATCGATGAGAATAACCCAGACTAAATGATGATCGTTCATTAATTGAAAAGCCCATGCCGAAACTTACACCTAGTGTATCGCCAGGATCATATTCACCAATACTTTCATCGGTTTCTACGTTATAGGCGTAGCTTAGATTACCAAAAAACACCACTGAATCCGTCGGGTATAGAGCCGTAACACTGGGTTGAAGGCTGAGATATCCGCTGCCAGTCGCTAATTCGGTTGGAAACGTTGCTCCTGGAGTTGATTGCTCAGTCTCAACCTCAAAAGGGCTTGTTCCTGTGGGCATAGTCAGCGCCATATTTCCGATAAAAATAGGCCATTCGTCTGCTCCGTCGTTAATTTGATAGCGGACAGAAAACCCCAGGTCGCCGATATCATTACCGTCGGCATCAAAAATCTCATCTTCTCCGACACCTATACTGACAGCCCTA
>JAPYOW010000120.1 GCA_029937975.1 Methylococcaceae bacterium
CACCGCACTTTTAATGCGATGGTCGACGGTTCGAATCCGTCACGACCCACCATAAAGATCCCTTGTTTATCAAGGCATTCAAAGAAACTTGCCGGTCGATTTGAAACAGTAAAACGTAGTTAGTCGCAAATTTAGTCGCAATTAAAACTAAGTTAGTCGCAAAACTACCTGTTTTGAAGAGGTTGGACAATGTATATCAGAGTATTCAAAAATGGTACTTTTCGAGCTGATGTTAGGCTGAAAGGGATTACCAAAGTAAAAACATTCCAAACAAAAAAACTTGCAGAATCTTGGGCTATTTCGCTTGAGAAAAATATTAAATTAATACCCACTCTTTCACATGATGCAATTATTGCATTATCCCCTGATAAGATTGATTTTATGGGTGGTACTGAATTATTCAGTAGCCTAGGCTTTGACGTGTTCGCTATTCAGAACAAAGAACGACTAAAGCAAATCAATGAACTATCCAAAAAAGAATTGCTACAGCTCACAGCGCATCAAATTGAATCAATGGGTGGTGCTGAGTTATTCGCTCTGGCAGGGAAAAGAATTAGATATAAAACATTGCGTTCTGTATGTGGTGAATATTTAGAACACTGGAGTGGCAAAGATTACGACAACCAAATGTATCGAGTAAATTATTGGTGCAGTTTGTTTGGAAATAAAATAATCACAGACATTGATATTTTTGATATTCGAGATCAGGTTGACTTGATGATTGAAGAAGGGCAGCGACCAACAACCATTATTAGAAAAAAAGCCGTGCTTAGTAGTATTTTTAAATATGCACTGTCACGCGGTTATATTGATAAAAATGTTGTGGTAGATGTGAAAATTTCTAACGATGCAAAACAAAGAAACCGAGTTTTAACAGATAATGAAAGGGCGGCTTTATTAGATTCTTGCCGGCAGTCACATTGGGACAAACTTTATTTGTTGGTGCTAATGGCTTTAGTTAGTGGAGCGAGGCGAAGTGAATTGTTAGGTTTACGCTGGAATGATATTGATTTCAAAAGTAACGTGGCTTTACTCTCTGATACCAAGAACGGAACAAGCAGAACCTTATTATTCCCCTCGATAGCAATGGCTGAATTAAAACGCTTTCAACAGACAGGCAATGGCTTGCTATTCGAATCAGAAAAGAACCCAGCCCTCCCTAAAGACATTCGGAAAGCATGGGCTAAGGCTTTAAAGATTGCTGGCATTTCAGATAAAGATATTCTTAATGCTGATAATAGTGTAAAGATTGAGAAGTACACCTTTCACTGTTTGAGGCATGGGTTCTGCACTGCCCTATCTGATGCAGGAAAAGAATTAAGTCAAATTGCAGAAATGGCAGGTCATAAGTCTATTCAAACAACAATGCGATATGTTCACCAAGGCAACGATCAGAAACAGAAGATTGTCGATGAGTTAGCGGCAAGTTACGGCTTATAATCGAGTTTAAATCAGTCTAGGTTCGCTACCGAAAAGTCGACGCATTACCGGCCTGACTGATTTTCTTATCAGTAATGATTGCACTTTAATGGAGTCTTTATGGAGTCTTTGTACTCATGCTTGAAAAGAAACCAAGACATTGGCGAACTTGTAGAAATAATTGAAAATAACAATGCGAGATGGATTGACGATTTTGGAAGAAATATCTCGCTTATTGATGTAGAAACAAGGAAGGCTGTACTGTCCGAACTTAAACACCACTATCAGATGAGGTTTAATAGTCCTCCAGGTGATGCTGATGCAGCAGAATATGAACATTTACATTTTGATGATCCAGATTGTGGGTTAAAACATAGAGTATTTATTCCCAAAACCAAAGTGGTACCAATGGTTTTGCCTGAATCAAAGGATGACTTGTACATAGTAATGATTGATTGTATAAAAAAATATGAGCAGAAAAACTTGATTACGCCGGATGCAAATACTTTATGGGAAGAGATGAAAAACTGTGATCTTAGTGGTTGGAACGTATATTTTGAGCGTAATGAAATTAAATTGGACGAAGGTAAAACTATTAGTAAAAAATCTTTTAAACAGAGAATGAATAGATACTACCCTCATTAAAAGACTATCGATAATTAAATAGGACTATCGCGCCCGTTCACCACATCTTCCGAATCAACCTGATTTAATACAGCCTTCACTAATAACCAAAACGAGGTTGTCCCCCATGCTAGTTACTCTATCTGAATTAACTCCATACAAAAAAATCCCCCAAAAATATCCAGAATTATTCCCTGAGAATAAATGGAAATGGAAAGTTGCACAACGCCACCATAATGGTTTAGCAAAAGCGTTCCGAAAAATAGGAAAAGACTTGTATGTCAATGAAATTGTTCTTGCTGAGTGTATTAACTCTCTACTAGCAGATTAGAACACATCATACGGATTGCGATGCAAAGCCCCAAATGATAGAGGGTTGTATTGCTTAGTTAAGAAAACAGTCGCAATTTATAACAAATCGACCGGCAAATTGAGGAAGAAACTGCGACCTTCTAACTTTGAAAGGATGAAAGATGAACAACTCTATTTTATCAGAATTTTCATCAGTGTTTCCATATTCGCGCCTACTCAGGAACTAATCGAGCTATGGGAACATACGTAAGATCAACCAAAGACTTTCCAGTGACTATCGCATTTTGAACGGCTCGAAAGGTATATGAGCTGAAGAATTTAGAGGATTTATGAATACAGGAAACGAAAAAGCCGCTACCCTGGACGGGGGAGGCATGAATTGGCAGGCATCACCAATTATGAGTCAGGCGTCATTGTTGCCTAATGCGGCATTTGAAGAAATCGATCTTCGCGCATTCTTAGCCCAGGTTAAAAAGGGTAGTTCGCGGGTCACTGAGTATAGAGAGTTATTCAGTACGTTAAGTGGGCTGGCCAAGGGGTGTGACGAGTACGAAAAGGAGGTGGAAAAAGTTGAAGCCTTCAAAAAAAGCTTACCAGGTTTCACGGTGGCTGGCACATTCAAAGGCAGAAGAGCTAACGCAACCTTTGTAAAATGCTCTGGTATATTCCTGGTTGATATCGATAAAATACCCAA
>JAPYOW010000121.1 GCA_029937975.1 Methylococcaceae bacterium
GAATATGTTGTTGATGGCTCGGGAGACTTGTCTCTCCCTTTGGTTGGTACTATACATGCAAAAGGTTTTTCGCTTAAAGAACTTGAAAATAACATAATAGATTTTTTAAAACCAGATTATTTACTTAACCCCAGAGTTAGTATACAAGTTTTAAATTACCGGCCTTTCTATATCTTAGGAGAGGTTAATAGACCTGATTCATATTCCTATGTTAATGGTATGACGTATTTGAATGCTATCGCTATTGCTGGCGGCTTTACATATCGCGCTAAACAAGATCGTGCTTATGTTATTAGCGGTGTAGATACAAGTCAAGAAGAACGCCAAGTTAAACTTGAGAAATTGGTTCAACCTGGGGATATTATTCGAATAGATGAACGTTTGTTTTAACCTAACTGTTAATTCCACACCTTGCACGGTTATAGATGCGGGTTAAAGCTAGTTGACTTTTTCCTATATCGATGTGGGTCAGGAGTCAGGGCGCTAGAGAAGTGATTTTTTAGTCTGAGGGAATCACAGGGAAATCTGAGTGTTCCCAATAAATAAATTTTCATTTTAAGCTACATTTAATCATAAAAAATGAATCAAAATATAATGCAATCAAACCCTGAAATGGAACAACTGCAATTTGAAGAAGATAGCGTATCTTTAAATAAGATTGTTCATATTTTTTGGTTGCGTCGCCGAATTTTTTTATCCAGCTTTTTTTTTGTAGCCATTATTGGCGTTATTATTCTTTTTCAACTAACACCTAGATATACCGCAGAAAATCAAATAATGGTCGGCGCAAATAACAGTCAGGTTGTTGATGTTGAATCTGTTTTAAGTGGTGGGCTGGGAACAGATATTGAAGTTAGAAGTGAAGTTGAGGTTTTAAAGTCAAAAGGGCTTGTTAAAAAGGTTGTCCGTAAGCTTAGCTTGCAAAATCTTACAGAATTTAATCCAACACTTCTTCAAGAAAAAGGGTTTTTTTCCTTTCTCAACCCTATAAATTGGTTAGCTGATGAGTTTAAAGAATCAATTGGACTTATGGGTACGCCTTTAACGGATGAAGAAAGGGAAGAACTCTTAAACGTAACTTCCATTAGTATTTTTCTGGATAAGTTGGAAATATTACCGGTTCGAGGTTCTAAAGTGATTCAAGTATCTTTTGAATCTACGAATCGTAGGCTTGCAGCGAAAATAGTAAATACATTTTCTGATACGTATATTATTAATCAATTACAAGTAAAATTTGATGCTACAGAAAAAGCCAGTACATGGTTAAATCAGCAATTATTGGGATTACGTAAAAACGTAGAAGCCTCTGAAAATGCGGTTGAATTTTATCGTAAAAAACATAATTTAACAGAAGGTAGGTCTGGCATAGGTCTCTTAACCGAACAGCTTTCTGATATTAATAGTCGAGTTATTATCGCAAAGGTCGAAAAAGCAGAGGTTGAAGCTCGATTACGACAAGTTACTCGGCTATTGAGGTCTGGCACAGGTATAGAAACTGTATCTGAAGTGTTGTCATCTCCTCTTATTCAAAGGTTTAAGGAACAAGAGTCTGATGTTACTCGAAAGATGTCAGAAATGGCAGTTGTATACGGTAAAAAACACCCCCTTATGATTCGTGTTAAGGCTGATATTGGGGAGATACAGAGCAAAATAACATCTGAAATTAGAAAAATAGCCGCCGGTCTAAAAAATAAAGTTGAAGTGGCACAAATACGTGAACAGAGTTTAAAGAGTAGTTTAAAGGCTCTGGAGAACAAAACAGGTAGTCGAGGTGGGGTTCATGTACAACTACGAGCTTTACAAAGAGAAGCCGATGCCAATAGAACATTGTTTGAAACATTTTTGAACCGTTTTAAAGAAACCTCATCAACAAAAAACATGCAGGAAGCAGACGCTCGGGTTATATCGTATGCAGAGGTGCCTATTATAGCCACTTTTCCAAAAAAGAAATTGATGGTTATACTGATTCTGGTACTTGCATTTATTATTAGTTCACTAATCATTTATCTAGTTGAAATGATGAACCCTGGCTTTCGATCTCCTGAAGAAATTGAAGAATCACTAGGGATTCCTGTGATGGCTTTAGTTCCTTTGATTGAAGGTGATGTGTATGGATATGTTATGGATAAACCCCATTCTGCTTTTTCTGAGGCGCTAAATTCCTTGCGAGTATCCTTAACTCTTTCTAACCTTGATAGTCAGGTTAAACTTGTTCTGGTCACATCAGCAGTACCTTCAGAGGGGAAAAGTACTCTTGCATTATGCTTAGCACGTGTAGCCGCTAGATCTGGACAAAAAGTGTTAATAGTTGATACCGATTTAAGACGCCCTAGTATTGAAAGAAAGTTAGGAAATTCAGTAGCAGATAAAGGTTTGACGGATTTAATCTTATCGCAGGAAGGCAAACTTACAGATTATGTTTTTGAAGATGAACAATCAGGTTTACACATTATGGCCAAAGGAATGGCTGATTACAGTAACCCTATTGACATTTTTTTATCGCAACGTTTTGCAAGTCTCCTAGAGCAAATAAAAAGCCAGTATGACTTGGTGATTTTTGATACGCCGCCTGTTTTGGCCGTAGCAGATGCGAAAGCTTTGAGTCCATATATGGATAAAATTATTTTTGTTGTGCGCTGGGATAATACCCCCAGAAAAGTGATTAAAAGTGCATTAAATCAATTAGAAGGCACTTCTCTAGGTGTCGTACTACAAAGAGTTGACTTTAAACAATATGGCACATACGGCTATGGTGATTCTGGACATTATTATCAGTATAGTAAATATAGCCAATACTATTCAAACTAATGCAAGCTGATAAAAAAGTGGCAAATAAGCTTTTTGCTGTTTTTATATTAGTGATTGGCTTAGCTGTAGTAGCAGTTGCTTTACCTAGGTTTCGTGCTAGCATCAATCAAATACCTGTTAATACGGCTGTTAAACAATTGACAAAAAATAAAATATTAACAGATGATGGCCTGGAAGAATTGATTAAAATAACGAAGGAAAGTAGTGCTATTTGGGATTACAGTAAATACCAAAA
>JAPYOW010000122.1 GCA_029937975.1 Methylococcaceae bacterium
GCGATTTAAAGGCTGTCCGTATAATCAGTGACCAGCACCTTGGGTTCCATCATATCAAAAATAGCATATTTGGGACCTTCCCTACCTAACCCCGAGTCTTTAACACCACCATATGGCATATGATCCGCACGAAATGTGGGTGCATCATTGACAATAACGCCGCCGACATGCAAATTTGTAAAGGCGTAATTTATTTTACGGTTGTCGTGGGTAAACACACCGGTTTGCAAACCAAAATCAGATTCATTGATTGCCATAATGGTCTGCTTGAAATCAGTGAATTTTTCTATAATCACGATAGGGGCGAAAGCCTCAAGATAGCAAACTTTCATTTCGCTTTTGGTATTTGTCAGTACTGTCGGCGGATAAAAAGTGCCTGTTCGGGTACCACCACACAGAAGCTCGGCACCTGCTGCAATCGCTTCATTAACCCAAGACTCAATCCGTTGCGCATTTTTTTCATCAATCATAGTTGAAAAATCAGTATCAGGATCTTCTGGTGCACCTATTTTTAATAGGGATAAATCTTGTTTAAAATGATTAATAAATGAATCAAAGCAATTGGCATGCACATAAATACGTTGTGTATGTATACAGGTTTGACCGGCAAAAGAAAAAGCACCATTGACCGCTTTAAGCACTGCCCGTTCAATATTGGCATCTTCATCCACAATCATTCCCGCATTACCCCCCAACTCTAAAATCACTTTTTTCTTACCGGCATGCTTTTTCATTTCCCAGCCTATAGTGGGAGAACCGGTAAAACTCAGTAAGTTGAAACGAGGATCGGTCACCAATTGATTGCCAATGCTTCTATTCATCGGTAACACTGAAAACGCACCTTTTGGCAAAGAGGTCTGATCAATTATTTGCGCTAAAAACAAGGCCGCAATCGGTGTCTTAGAGGCCGGTTTAAGAACAATAGGGCATCCCGCAGCAATCGCCGGGGCAATTTTATGTACTGCCAGGTTCAATGGAAAATTAAAGGGTGCAATCCCTGCCACCACGCCCACTGGAAAATACTTAACAATGGCTTCTTTATTTGCCCCGGCCTCACTCCAGTCAATACTCATGACTTCACCGGGTATTCGCTTCGCTTCTTCTGCAGCTATCTTAAAAGTTTGAATAGACCGATCCACTTCTTTCAACGCTGTTTTCAAGGGTTTTGAAGCCTCTAGCGCAATAATATTTGCCATCTCATTACGTGCAGCATGCAATTTATCAGCAATCTCCATTAATATCTGGAAGCGTTGATAGATAGGCAAGTCACGCAGGGTTTCCTTTACTGAACACGCAGCATCCGCTGCGCTATCAAACTCTTCTTGCCCCGCCATACAGGTCGTAAATACACAGCTATTGGAATAAGAATTAATAATTTCCAGCTGATCCTGCGTCGTTTTAAACTCACCAGCAACATAGAGTGGAAAATGAGGTATTTCGGTTGAGGTATTCATTTGCTTTCCTGGTTAAATAATACAGGCTTTTTCAATCAATTCCTGGGTTAAGACTTTTGCATTTTCAGAATAATCAATAGGACAATCTATAATATGAACACCCGGCGTTGTTGTACTACTGATTAATAAGGATTTTAGTTCTGCAGTGCTTGTGACTCGATGTCCGAAGGCTCCAAAAGACTCGGCATATTTCACAAAATCAGGATTAGTGAAATCCAGCCCGTAATCAGAAAAACCCATGCTATCCTGTTTCCATTTAATCATGCCATAAGCACTATCATTTAAAATAAGCACCGTAATATCCAGTTTTATCCGTACCGCTGTTTCAATCTCATGGCTATTCATCATAAAACCACCGTCACCACAAATAGCGACAACTTTACGCTCAGGAAAAACCATTTTTGCGGCCATAGCAGAGGGTAAACCGGCACCCATAGTAGCCAGTGCATTATCAAGTAAAATAGTATTCGCCGATAAAGCGCGATAACTTCTTGCAAACCAAACCTTGTAAACACCATTATCCAGAGCAATAATATCCTCAGCACCCAAGGCTGCGCGCACATCACTCACCAATCGTTGCGGTATAACAGGGAAACTATCAACATCCGAACATTCAGCCAGTTTTTCGTCAACATAACGTTTGACCTTCATAAAATAAGAAAAGTCCCAATGAGAAGGAACAATCAGTCGACTAGAAATTTGCCAGAGTGCATTGGCAATATCCCCCACAACATCCAGTTGTGGGAAATAAATCTCATCAATTCCTGACGCCACAAAGTTAATATGGATGACTTTAAAACCCTCTTGCGTCATGAAAAAAGGCGGCTTTTCTACCACATCATGCCCAATATTGATAATCAGATCTGCTCTGTTAATCGCGCAATGCAAATAATCATTATCTGATAACGCGGCTGTCCCCAAAAACAAGGGGTGATCCTCGGGTATAACACCTTTACCCATTTGGGTATTAAAAAAGGGAATTCCTGTTTTCTCAATCAGTTCTATTAAGCGTTTAGAAATCAATTTACGATTAGCACCGGCACCTATCAATAACAAAGGATGACGTGCTTGCTCACAAAGTGCAATGGCAGCATCTACCGCTTTTTCATTCGCATCAGGACGCCGTACAGGCCGACTGGGAATAGGTAAGTTATTGGTTTCTTCTGCGGCCACATCTTCTGGCAATTCCAGATGTACCGCACCTGGGCGTTCTTCAACACAAACCTTGAAAGCTTCACGCACATTTGAAGGTATGCGATCTCCGGACACTATTTGTTTGGTAAACTTTGTGACCGGTTTCATCATGCTAACAAGGTCGACAATCTGAAAATGGCCTTGTTTACTGGAATGAATCGGCTTTTGTCCGGTGATCATACACATGGGCATAGCACCTAATTGTGCATAAGCTGCCGGCGTAAAGAAATTGGTTGCCCCAGGTCCAAGCGTTGACAAACAAACCCCTGGATGTCCCGTTAAACGCCCAATAGTTGCTGCCATAAACCCTGCAGGCTGTTCATGCCTCGTTAAGATGAGTTGAATACTGGAATGTCGGAGTGATTCTAAAAAGTCCAG
>JAPYOW010000045.1 GCA_029937975.1 Methylococcaceae bacterium
GTGGTCGTTTTTTTGGTTTTTTGTAGTGCGTGTACCGTGGGGAGCAAGGGTATCGCTGAAGGTGGGGATAGTGCACCGGTTAATGTGCCCGTCAATGTGATGGCTGTACCCGATGCAGTGCCAAAATATGAAAGACGAACGCGAGCAGGAAATCCGCCTGAATATGAAGTACTCGGTAAAAAATATAAAGTTTTAGCTGAAAGTAAAGGCTATCAGCAAAGAGGTATAGCTTCTTGGTATGGCACTAAGTTTCATGGCAGAAACACATCTAATGGCGAAGTTTACAATATGTATGCCATGACGGCTGCCCATAAAACATTACCTATTCCTAGCTATGTGCGAGTCACGAATTTGAGCAATAGCCGGAGTGTTGTTGTGCGTATTAATGACAGAGGTCCTTTTCATGCAAACAGGATTATTGATTTATCGTATACGGCTGCGGTTAAATTAGGCATTCAGAAAACGGGGACAGGACGGGTAGAAGTTACTGCGTTAGAGTTTGTCAGTCCTGAATTGGCTGGACAAAAGACTTCGCAGAATGCCCAGACCCAGGACAAGGCTTCTTGTTATCTCCAAATGGGGGCCTTTAGTCGCTTGGCCAATGCCAGACAATTACAGGACCGACTCGTTTCTCTCCAAATCAACGGGACAAGAGTGTTAACGACAGGAAGTCAGCAGTTAACGCTATATAAAGTACAAATAGGACCTTTTGACTCGGAGCAACAAGCACATGAAGCCCGTAAAAAGCTAATGCTGTTAGGCCTTACAGATGTGACTTTTATTTCTCACCAAGCCTCATGGAAGACTCAATGAGTTGAGGTATCAATGTTATACTAACTGCAAAATTGTATCGATTGACTCAGATTCAGAGAAATGTCCTCAAATATGCGAAATTATTTTATTGTTTTTCCTTGGTTTTTTTTCTTTTTTATATTGCTTTTTAATGTACAGGCAAATGCAAAGAATACTATTTTAATTCCGGCTGCTCCTCGAGTAGCGGCTAAAAGTTATATTCTGATAGATTATAACAGTGGCAAGGTGTTGGCCAATAAAAATGCAGATGAAAAATTATCGCCTGCAAGTTTAACTAAAATCATGACAGTTTATGTCATTTTTAGAGAATTAAAAAATGGACACTTAACGCTGGATGAAAAGGTAACTATTAGTAAGAAAGCGTGGCAAACCCCCGGCTCAAGAATGTTTGTCGAGGTTAACAAGCAAGTGTCAATTGAAGATTTATTACAAGGCGTGATTATTCAATCGGGCAATGATGCCAGTGTTGCTTTAGCCGAACATGTGGCGGGTGATGAGGCCACTTTCGCGGCGATGATGAACCAACATGCCGAACGCTTAGGTATGTCAAACTCGCATTTTCAAAACAGCATGGGCCTGCCCAGTAACAATCATTACAGTACAGCGAGAGACTTGGCCATACTGACAACAGCAGTTATCAATGAGTTTCCTGAGTACTATAAATGGGATTCGCAAAAAGAATTTACCTTTAATAATATAACGCAACCGAATCGAAATAAACTGTTATGGCGTGATAAATCAGTGGATGGTGTAAAAACCGGTTACACAGCAGATGCCGGGTATTGTATGGTGACTTCAGCGTTACGAGAAGGGATGCGGTTGATTTCAGTCGTCATGGGCACGGCTAGTGTTAATGCCAGAGCCAATGAAAGTCAGAGTTTACTCAATTACGGGTTTCGTTTTTTTGAAACGTATCGACTTTATCAAGGGCAAGAGGCATTATCAGAAACCCGGATCTGGAAGGGTGATAGTCAAACACTAGCCATTGGTCTGGCGCATGATTTGTATGTCACTATTCCGCGAAGACATTACAATGATTTGGAAGCTGAGATTAAAGTGAATAGTAAAATTATTGCGCCGGTTCAGCAAGGAGAGGTATTCGGTTCTGTTAATATATCGTTAACAGGGGAGCTTATCGCGGATGAACCTTTGATAGCGTTAACAACAGTGCATGAAGGCAGTTTTACCCAAAAGCTTTTTGATGAAGTCTTGTTGTTACTGGAATAGTTAAGTGGAAAATAAAGTTTATCTCAATGGGGAATATTTACCGTTATCTGAGGCTAAAATATCGGTGCTTGATAGAGGCTTTTTATTTGGTGACGGTGTCTATGAAGTTATCCCGTCTTATGCGGGGCAATTATTTAAATTGCAGGAGCATTTGCAAAGACTGGAAGCGAGTCTGGGGGTAATAAAACTGGATTTTTCATATTCATTATCGCAGTGGCTGGAAATACTGACACCGTTATTGAATGCTGAGAAAGATCAGTATATTTATTTGCAAATTACCCGCGGCGTATCGGCTAAAAGAGATCATGCCTTTCCTCTTGATGTGACTCCCACGGTGTTTGCCATGTGTTCAGACATCAAGCTCACGACAGGTGTGGAAAAAGGCATCAAAGCATTAACGATGGAAGATAGTCGCTGGGAACTGTGTCATGTTAAAGCGACGACACTGCTGGCCAATGTGCTCTTGCGACAAGAAGCGATTGAACAAGGTTGTGGCGAGGCGATTTTGCACCGGCAGGGCTATGTCACAGAAGGTGCGGCCAGTAATTTATTTGCGGTCATTAACGGGGTGTTAATGACACCGAAAAAAACAGCGGAAATATTACCAGGAATAACCCGGCAAGTGATCTTGGAGTTAGCAAAAAACAACGACATTCCTCATCAGGAAGATATTATTTCATTAGCCGCATTGCAATCAGCCAGTGAAATATGGGTGACGAGCTCAACGCGAGAA
The DNA here is from genome assembly GCA_029937975.1 of Methylococcaceae bacterium. Lineage (GTDB taxonomy): Bacteria > Pseudomonadota > Gammaproteobacteria > Methylococcales > Methylomonadaceae > QPIN01. Next base: position 2,774 of record JAPYOW010000045.1, read on the forward strand.
ATTATACCTGTGGTCGAATTAGATGCAGTGAAAGTGGGTGAAGGTGTGCCAGGGCCCGTTTGGAAAAGGATGTCTCAATTGTTTCAGGAATATAAAAGAGCTATATGACAGAAGAACAGACATTATTTGAATTCCCATGCCAGTTTTCTATAAAAGCAATGGGGAAAAGTCGTCCTGATTTTGATTTGATTGTGGTGTCCATTGTTCGTCAGCATGTCGATGATCTCAAAGAAAGTGCTGTTAAAACAAGGCCGAGTAAGAAGGGTAAATTCACGGCGGTGACAGTGACTATAGAAGCCACCAGTAAAAAGCAACTAGATGCTATTTATCAGGGCTTGACGGATTGTCCAGAAGTGATGATGGTGCTATAGCGAACAACATTGCCGATGCGGTACAGGGTTAATGATGTGAGGACGCTATTCTTTTTTGCCTGACCCAGTATTGGGGCATAGAGATCATGAAGAAAAGAACACGGCGTGGGATTGATATGCAGGCTGGATTATATTTTTTGAGTAACACCAGGGCTGCTCCCGTAACGGACCATACAATATCCTTTAACAAGGCTTATTTGACGTTTTAGCGCTGGCATTTTGGCGTGTGGGAATGCAATAATATCAAGTGTTTAGTGAGTCCGGTTGTTTAATGATTGGCGGAATTTTGCGGATGAAAAGAGGAAAGCAAGCTTGTCTTCGTTACCATTAGTCGGCGTCAGCGCGTGTTTACTGGGCCAGTCGGTACGATATGATGGACGCGATAAATATACCGCATTGATTTGTGATGAACTCAAACAATATTGTCGTTTGCTTGCTGTTTGCCCTGAAGTTGAAATTGGCTTAGGTGTGCCTCGAGCAAAAATACAACTCACCCAGGTTGGAACATCGATTAAAGTATTACAAATGCCTGAATTGCGACGAGATGTCAGTGCTGATTTGCAAAACTTTGCGATAGAATTTATTAAGCAACATGATTTGTCTGCTTTAGTATTACAAGACAAATCGCCTAGTTGTGGCGTTGGGAACACTAAATTATATTCACCATCGGGTGAGGAGATAGGCTTAAGCAGTGGCCTGTTTGCTGCAACAATAATGGAGGTATTCCCTGATATTCAGATTGTTCAAGCCAGTCAGTTACAGACCTCCGAAGATATTGTGCAGTTTGTGAAAAAGTTAGAGACGAAGTAGGAAAATGCAAACTGTTTTAAAACGACTCGGTCGGCAAGAGTATCAAGACATCTGGCAGAAAATGCAGGCGTTCACTTTAGCCAGAGATGAACACACAGCCGATGAAATATGGATAGTCGAGCATCCACCGGTTTATACCCTGGGACTGAATGGCAAACGGGAACATCTACTCAACAGTCATCAAATTCCTGTCATAAAAACAGATCGTGGCGGGCAAGTGACCTATCATGGCCCTGGGCAATTAGTCGTTTATGTGTTGCTAGATATAGAACGTCTAAGCATAGGGGTCAGAGATGTGGTGACTGCACTGGAGCAGGCGATGGTTTCTACATTATCTGAATATGGTATTCAGGCTATTGCCAAACCGGAAGCACCGGGTGTCTATGTCAATAACCAGAAAATAGGATCTGTGGGTTTAAGGGTTAAGAAAGGCTGTTGTTATCATGGTCTCAGTCTGAATAATCATATGGACTTAAGCCCTTTTAATGACATTAACACCTGTGGGTACTCTGACCTAGAAGTCACCCAGCTTGCAGATTTAAATGTTATTATTAACACTTATGAACTGGCAGTGCCTGTTGTTCATCACATATTACAAGCGATAAAAAAATGACCATTAATGCACCTTCACGGTCGACACCACAGACACACCAGCGTAATGCGGAAAAACTGGCGCGGATACCTATTAAGGTTGAAAAGACGGATAGCATTTTACGTAAACCGGATTGGATACGGGTTAAACTTTCTGCTAACGAAGAAATAACCCGAATAAAACAGACCTTAAGGGAAAATAATTTACATACTGTTTGTGAAGAGGCGGCCTGTCCAAATCTTGCAGAATGTTTTAGCCATGGCACAGCCACCTTTATGATTATGGGCGATATTTGTACGCGTCGCTGTCCTTTTTGCGATGTGGCACATGGTAAGCCTAAGCATTTAGATCACAATGAACCGAATAATCTGGCAAAAACAATTAAGGCCATGGCGCTGAAATATGTGGTGATCACATCGGTAGACAGAGATGATTTAAGAGATGGTGGCGCAGGACATTTTGCCGATTGTATTAAAGCAATACGGCAGCAATCCCCGTTGACTAAAATTGAACTATTAGTGCCCGATTTTCGTGGGCGCATGGACAAAGCCATCGACATACTCAAGAATCAGCCCTGTGACGTGTTTAATCATAATCTGGAAACCGTGCCAAGACTTTATAAGGAAGCGCGTCCTGGTGCTGATTATCAGGGCTCATTGAGCTTGTTACAGAAATATAAAGCGGTCTTTCCAGCGGCAATGACCAAATCAGGCATCATGGTGGGTCTTGGGGAACAGCCAGAGGAAGTGCATCAGGTGATGCAAGATTTATATGATCATGGCTGTAGCATGTTGACAGTGGGCCAATATTTGCAGCCTAGCAAAGATCATTTAGCGGTTAAAGAATATATAACACCTGAGCAATTTGAGCGTTATGCTGAGACGGCGAAAGCGATTGGATTTAAAAATGTAGCCAGTGCGCCTTTGGTGAGGTCTTCCTATCATGCTGATCTGCAAGCGAAAGAATTGACCTGATTGTAATTAAAAACGGGTCATTTCATTATCTATTTGCCAGGCAGGGTATTTCTTCATAACAGCAACAAACAAAGGCGAGTCAAGGTGATTGAATAGCCATTGATTCAATTGTGTATATTGCGATGATTGAAACCAGTCTAAGTTGACATGGGCAAATTGTCGGATAAAAGGAAAAATGGCCATATCCGCTAAGGATATAGTATGACTACAAAGAAAGCGGGTTTGAGCAAGCCTGGATTCACATTCTATTAAAAACTGTTCGCCTTGTTGACGGTAGAATAGTGCATCATGTTCAGGATAGCGGTCGGCATATTTATACCGATCTAAATAATATTTAAACCCCCCATCATTCCATTGAATAAGTTGAGAAATAGTCGCTGTATTTTCTTCTTGTAACCAATTGTCAGTATCATTGCAGGCTAAAGCCCAATTCATAATATCGAGACTTTCATCGATAACGGAATCATCGTGTAACTGTAGAACGGGTACAGTAGCTTTTGCGGAGATATCCAGCAATTGTTGCGGCTTACTACGCAATACCACCTCTCGTAGTTCAACGTTTATGGCTGCATTTTTAATAGCGAGTCGTGCTCTCATGGCGTAAGGGCAACGACGGAAGCTGTATAAAATAGGTAGGCTAGAATTCATCGGGATAATGGTTTGAAAATGTTCATAATGACATGGCGAAAATATTTTTTATGAAGCACGCTAAGGTTTTTTTATTTCCAGTCATGGGTTTAATACTCAGTTCATGTACCAGTGCATCATTATGGATGGTTAATACGTTAGCCAAATTGGATGATTATAGCGTACATCAAAATATAGCTTATGCAGAACATAGCTTAAACCAATTAGATGTTTATGTGCCAGAAAAGCAAGCGGGTCAGGATGCCAGTACCTACCCAGTTGTTATTTTCTTTTATGGCGGTTGTTGGGGGGGCTGCACAACCCGCACGAAAGAAGACTATGAATTTGTCGCTCAAGCCTTGACTTCTCATGGCTATCTTGTGGTCTTAACCGATTACCGGCGGCATCCAGAAGTTACCTTTGGTACTATCATAAAAGATGCAAGTGATTCAGTGGAATGGGTAAAAGCGAATATTAGTCGCTATGGTGGCAATGACCACACACTTTTCCTTATGGGGCATTCAGCCGGTGCGCATCTTGCTGCCATGCTGACTTTGAATGAAGAGTATTTACAAAGAGATACTTATGGTGATGTGAAAGGTTTTATTGGTTTAGCAGGGCCGTATGATTTTTTACCTTTCACCCAACCTTATCAATATCTAGTATTTGGCCCTGAACCAAAATATGCAGCATCTCAGCCGATTAATTTTGTGGATGGCACCGAACCGCCCTTGTTATTACTGTATGGACAAGACGATACAGCCGTTTACCCAAGGAATATTAAAAATTTATCGGCTAAAATAAATAAGAAAAAAGGTGAGGTAGAGGTTCATATCTATGAAGATATTGATCATTATTCCATTTTAGCGGCGCTTTCACTACCGTATCAAGATAAAGATGCTGTTTTTGGTGATATTATTCGTTTTTTAGAGCATTATAGTCAGCCACCTATCGTCCCATGAAAAATAATGCGATTAAGTAACAAGCTTAATAGACATGATTAATGGGGTGTCGTGTCGGATTTTCTGGCGTAATGCTTGCGTCATCTCCGCAATATTGCCGGGACTGGTTTACTGATGGAGGCGCGCCTTGCAATTTTGCTTATTTTGCTGGCTACGTTATGGATAGTCCTCAGAAAACAGCCGATATCGGATTAAAGAGCAGCTAAGAAATCCACAGCCAATGTTTTAGGTAATTAAGCACGGGATGGCCATCGAGTTTTTTCGATGGCCTTTATTTTGTGAGTCAAAATAGCGCCAAAATTACTTTAGTCAAATAGCAATACCCACCAAGGCAATAGACGGAATCAGCCACAAAGTGGCATTTCCTTGTTAATGGAAAAAGGGCTACTGGATTTGGAAGCGTGGAGTATGCTTACCTTCGGACGGCAATGGACTTTAAGCTGCTCTATAACGTTTGAGCTAACTTGATCGGTGCGTTTTATGCGCCGGTCAAGTTAAGCGACTTGTTATGTGTTGTTTACTAAATTGCTACAACTTTGTTAGCACAAGGACCTTTCTGGCCTTGGCCTACTTCATATTCTACTTCTTGGCCGTCATTAAGAGACGCATATTCGCCGCCACTTTGAATTTCTGAATGGTGAACGAAAAGATCTTTACCACCATCTTCTGGCGTAATAAAACCAAAACCTTTACCCGCATCGAACCACTTTACTGTACCTTTACTCATAATATATTCTTTAAATTAACTGTTGAAGTATTAAACTTTACACATTCGAATTGATTAGGTCAAAAAATAAATTATTTTTTTGAAAATAAATAACGCCTGTTGTCAGCCCCGGACGGGGTGATAGTCTCCAGAATGCGCAGGGAAATATGCCAATCCGGAGTGTGCGAGAAGCACGCGAGGGAGGCTAAAATTTTATCCTGACTAGCTATCAAGCCATTTGAGGGGGGCTTGACTATGCGGTTCTTGGGCATGGTCGAGGCGTACGCAGGGCGTCTGGAGCCTATTGATTCGCCGCGAGCTGAATCGATTTTTGTGACATGGAGTCCCAAAATATTTATTGAGGCTAGGCGCATGGCGCGCCTACTGCCTTTTCCTTAGCTATTGTCAGTGTTAATGTTTCTGGCAATCACCATAATGAGTTTAATTTGAACATTCGTCGATTTATTTGGACTACAAAGTGGCTGAGTGATAAACGGCGCATAGAATGGTATCCCCCTTTTTGGTTGATGCGATTGAAGGTGGTGGAATTATCGCCTTGCTGGCGGACAATCAAGATTTTGTTGCCGCAGAGCTGGATTGCCAGCAATACCGGAGGGAGTCTGTTTGGTGGTTATCAAGCCTGTTTGGCCGATCCTATTGCCGCGATGGCATGCGTCAAGGTTTTTCCTGATTACTCAGTCTGGACGCGTTCATTATATTTGGATTTTATGGTTGAAGGGGTGACCGATTTAGAGTTGCACTTTGCCATGTCGTCAGAACAAGAACAACAAATTCGTCTCGAATTAATACAGAAAGGGCGGAGTACCCCTGAGTTCGAATATGGTTATTATTTGGCGGATGGGACTTTGTGTACTTTAATTAAGGCACGCATAGCTATTCGGCCTAAAGGCTATAAGCTGAAACCATAAGGCAGATTCTTTTTCTGGTGATAACGTAGGCATGATTGGGGATTTAGGCAATTAACCGTCTGCGCTCTGTACACAGGGTATCAGGGGGCATATCAATCAGCATTAGCACTGTCATTGGGATGTTGTGGAGGCGGTATGGAATAAGTAAAATGGCATTGAGTGGCTGGAAAATCTGAGCCTTGGCCTTTTTCCTGTTTTCTTGATTATCATGCAATGGATATCACGAATGGGGTGAGCGTTTTGTTAATGCAAGGTCACAATGGAGCGCTTAATATCAAGGTATTCCCACTGCCTCCTTTTTCAGAAAAGTCTTGTTTGCCTTTTATTTTAATGATGAAAAAATATTTTGTTCCAGCAACATCACTCGAGAAAGCAAAGTTCATGCGTGATACGAGGGATACAGGTACCGTGCAAGATGAGCTATTGTAGATGAAGAACAAGCGACTAATGATTGAGTTTTGATCTGGACGGTAGCGGTTCGGGGAGGTTGATTGAATATGGAAATGCGGAAGGAGTGCGCAAGCAGAAGGCGGTATGCGGGGAAAGCAATAGTACCCCGTCTCGGCCCCTACTTAGTTATAAGTGCTGCACAGTGGGTGCGACAATGGGGTTTAAGCGGCTTGCTCTGTGACTGCCATCACTGCGGGCTGGGGCGCACCCTGCAGTAATGGAAAACAGCGTGTTAATTAAGCACTAAATGACAAAGTTTATCTTCAAGATCTATTCTTTTTGCCAGATGTTCGCCGAGTATGGATAAATCAGCTTCTAACTTATCAACTGTCAATGTCTGTTGATCGGTATCGTACTTATCATTAAAAGACATTACGGCTTCCGTGGTTTCAGAGAATGCACTATAGATATCGTTAGCAGAGGTTAAAATGCCATCTCTGAGCTCCCCACCCCCTGAAAACAGACGTTCGTAGATACCAAAGTGGCCAAGAGAAACATAATCAATTAATAATTGAGAAAACTGAGTTAATAAAGATTGTGTTTCAGGTGAGCATGAAAAAGGTTTGTGTTCGGCAACTTTGCAATACAGTGACCAAACCTGATGCCTTTCTTCTTGTAACTCTGCGACCAGATTTTGATTAAACTGACGTCTTTCCTGAGTTTGGATGGCGGCTGACATAAATGACTCCGTGCTATTTCAGTGATGGATTTAATTTATGCTATTTGATAAGTAAATACAACAAATTTTTAAAAACTTAAGGAAGTATGATGTTTTTTGTGACTGTTATTGTTCCTACATTTAATCGTTGTTCCTTGTTAAAAAGGGCATTAGAGTCGATTCTGCAACAAACTGTAGGCAAATATGAAATTATTGTGGTTGATGATGGCTCAACAGATCAAACGGCTGAAATGATGCGCATGTGTTATCCGCAGATAAAGTATCTATACCAATCTAATCAGGGTGTCAGTTCAGCTAGAAACAAAGGTATTGCTCTGGCAAACGGAAATTGGCTGGCATTTTTAGATTCGGATGATACCTGGTTGCCTCATAAATTGGAGTCGCAAATAAAACTATTACAATCCATGCCTGATTATAAAATTTGTCATACGGAAGAACGCTGGGTTAGAAAGGGCGTTCGGGTTAATCAAATGAACAAACATAAAAAGTCAGGAGGCTGGATTTTTAGGCAATGCCTGCCTTTATGCGCAATGTCTCCATCCTCCATTTTAATTCATCGCAGTGTGTTCGATGCGGTGGGTGAGTTTGATCCTACACTTCCGGCCTGTGAAGATTATGATCTGTGGTTAAGGATTACGGCCAGATACCCTGTGCTCTATATAGAAGAGCCGCAAATCATTAAATATGGGGGGCATGAAGACCAGTTATCTAAAAAATACTGGGGGATGGACCGGTTTAGAATACAGGCGTTAGAAAAAATTATAGCTGGAAATGAATTAGGAGAGGAGGACAAACACCATGCCATCAAGATGCTACTAAAAAAATGCACAATTTTTCAGCAGGGCGCATTAAAACGTGGAAAAATGGACGTTGTGCAGCATTATCAGAAAATTATTGATGGTCATCAATAACCCTGGATAAAGCACATGATAGCTTGGTTTGTGGATAAGCGTAGGTATGTTGTGTATATTCCTCGTTTCATCTCTCAATCGTTGGCAGCGGTAGGCGCGTCATGATTTGTGAAGTATCCAGCCCCTACTTATTTTTATAGCATAATGAGCCCCTAAAAAAACAGTGTTAATTGATAACGATAACAGTCCATGCGTCCAGCTTTTTATTTTTGTTGCACTTGCATGCGAAGCCAAACCGCTGGTACAGTTTTTTGATTTAAAAAAAGATCCGGCTATTCGGCCATTTTCTATTTATAAAAGGGGATCGATAGTATTAACGGTGGCGGGGGTAGGTAAGGTTGCCATGGGCGGTGCAGTAGCGTATTCATTAGCACGGTTTAACCATACCTCAAATCCGGCATTACTTAATGTCGGGATTGCAGGCCATAAAACAGAACCTGTAGGTGCTTTGTTCAGGGTGATGAAAATTATTGATCGGGATACGGCTAATGTGTACTTCCCACCGATAATAGCAAAAAACGTCCCGCCTACCTGTGTGTTAACCACCGTTTCCAAACCGGCAAAGCAATATCAAGCAGATATGCTATATGATATGGAAGCCGCCGCATTTTATGAAATGGCGGTTCGTTTTAGTAGTAGCGAATGGGTTCAATGTATCAAAATAGTGTCAGATAATGAACAATCACCGGTAGAAAATATCAATGCAAAACAGGTTCAGCAATGGATTACTCAGCAAATGCGCGGGATAGAGTGCGTGGTTAAGGATTTATTAAGCTTATCTACCGTAGCGATGCCGATAGAACCTGAGGGTTATCAGCAAATGCTGGAGCAATGGCATTTTACAGTGAGCCAACAAATACGATTAAGGGCGTTGTTGCTGAGAAGAGGGGTACTGACTCAGGGGGGGCGCTTTACTTTTGACCTGGATGAGCTGAAAAATGCGAAACAATTGTTGAAAAAACTGGAGGCTGAGCTTGATCAGTTAGTGTTCTTTTTGTGAAAAATATAAAAAATCTGGGTCAAACAGAAAAAAAACGAGCATTTTTTCTGTTAGTGGGTTATAGTACACCAGCTTGCATTGGCTCAAGTTGGTTTTTTTAGAACACCTGTAATTGGCTTATCTCTGAATCCTTATCATGTCTTTTGTCTTTGCTCGCGATTTTTTAATTTATACATTTTGAGGATTTCAAAAATGGCAACTGGTACTGTAAAATGGTTCAACGAATCTAAAGGTTTTGGCTTTATTTCCCCTGAAGACGGCGGAGATGATGTTTTTGTTCATTTCAGAGCAATTACTGGCGATGGCTTTAAAACTTTGGCTGAAGGCCAAACTGTAGTTTATGAAGTAGAAAAAGGCCCTAAAGGTCTACAAGCTGCTCAAGTACAAGCTCAGTAATAAATAGACTTTACGTTTGTTGAAAAACCTCGCTTTTTAGCGAGGTTTTTTTTTGCGCGGAAGAAATGTTTTAAGCGTGATCTTCAGGCAGCGTTATGCCTAAACGACCTGGTCTTAAGGTGCGTACAGTTGACCCGTTAGATAAATCCGTTTTTAGTGATGGCAATCACAAAAATTCCAATAAAGCTGGCAATTGCGGCGATAAATGCCACCCAGCGTTTTTTTCCTTTGCAACGCATGGCCATAATGCCAAAAATGATATAAACCAGCAATAACACAAATTTCGAGAGTATCCAGCTAAATTCACCTTCTAGCCAGTTGCCTTGAAAAATCAGGGTGATGCCGCTGAGTAACAAGCCGGTATCGATTACATGTGGGGTAATTTTAAAAAACTTAAATTGTAGTAGTGTAGGTTTTAAAACGGATATTCCCATACGAGAAACAAAGCTGATAAAGGACGATATAATAAAGAAAAAATGTATAGTTTTGATCATGAAGACGGGATTGTAGATTTTTGATAGAGGAAAAGAAGGCATTGCAGGCTATTAGTATAACAACTCAAACTGCCTTGCTTAAGAACAAATGCGACAGTTATTCAAAAAAATAGGCTTTAACTGAGACGAACATGCATTAACCAGAGTAAAATACCCTTAATTACAGCATTTGGTTACGCCCGTGAAGCCACAATTAAAAAATTTAGTACAGACACGTATCCCGACAGAGAATGGGGAATTTATCCTACATTATTACAGTAATAATATGGATAATAAGGAACATATCGCTTTTGTTAAAGGAGATGTGAGTGATAAACAAGGTATTCCCGTCCGGATTCATTCCGAATGTTTTACCGGTGATGTACTGGGATCGCGCCGATGTGATTGCGGTGAACAACTTGAACTGGCATTGCAATTGATTGATAAAGCCGGTTGCGGAGTTTTGATTTATTTACGCCAGGAAGGGCGAGGGATAGGGCTATTAAAAAAATTACAAGCCTATAATCTTCAGGACCGGGGACTGGACACGGTGGATGCCAATATTCATTTAGGCCATCTTGCTGATGAGCGAGAGTATGACTTTGCGGCATTGATGCTGGAAGATTTAAATGTGCAATCGATTGCTTTGATTACCAATAACCCCAATAAAATTAAAGACCTCGTTAGATTAGGGGTGCAAGTGGATAAGCGCATACCGATAGAAACTCATATCCATCAGGATAATCAGGAATATTTAAAAACCAAAGTCGAAAAAATGAGCCATATGTTATCGATGTCTAACACTGGTTCAAAGTCCTGAGTGGTTCAATTGTTGCTTGAGGGTGTCATCGCCCCTATGCTTTATGCCACTGACGGACAATAAGATCTAGCCATTTCTTTATAAAATCATGACAGAACACCTCAAAGTACCTGTAGGCTCCTTAAAACTCGAGTTTGATATAGACAGCCTGCCAATCCCGGAAATATCTAGAAAACATAATGCACTTTTAGGACAGGCCCGAGCACAAGCGGCATTGGAATTTGGGGTTTGCATGCAAACTCCGGGCTATAACATTTTTGTGATGGGGGAGCCGGGAACCGGACGGTTGTCGATGATAACAAATTATCTGAGCCATATTGCCGAAGCTCAGGATGCCCCACCTTCTTATGCCTATGTAGATAATTTTTCAAACGCCAGGGAACCAATTTCCATTCAGCTTTCCGCAGGGCAGGGGCAGAAGTTCACTAAAGATATTGAGCAGCTGATCGAAAATTTATTGGCCACGTTTCCGGCTGCTTTTGAAAGTCCAAGCTACCAACAGAAGAAATCAGCCTTAGAGCGTAGTTTTAATCAGCTATATAATGCGGCCATTGATTTGGTGGATAAAAAGGCGGAAGCCTTGAATGTGGCATTGTACAGAGACAGTGACACCATTACTTTTTTGCCGATAAGAGATAACAAGGCTCTGGCGGAAGATCAATTTACCTTATTATCGCAATCGGAAAGAGAAGCTTTTCACAAGCATACTGAAGAGTTAGAGGCTTATCTGGGCAGTGTACTATTAGAACTTCCCAAGTGGCGCAGAATACTGGTTGAAGAAACCAAACAACTGAATATTGATACGGTGAGCTTGGCGATTGACCCCTTGTTTGATGAATTGAATGCAAGCTATCAAAACACGGATGATATTATCAGTTATCTGGCGGAGTTAAAAGTAGACTTGTTTGACAGCATTTCTGACTTTTTAATGCCATCTCGCGCTCAGGAGATAAAGGACAAGGTCACCAAACGATTGATTTTAACCGAACAATATATGCCTAATGTGCTGGTTGATGGCAAGTCGGAAAAAGGCGCGCCCATAATATATGATCCTCACCCGACCTATCAAAACCTGTTCGGACGTATTGAATATATGAGTGACCAAGGGGCCTTGATCACGACTTATCGCAGAATATGTGCAGGGTCATTACACCGGGCCAACGGGGGGTATTTAATTCTGGATGCCGAAAAAATTCTGACCTATCCCTTGGTCTGGGAAAGTTTGAAGCGGGCGTTAAAAGCAGGCAGGATAGAAATTGAGTCACCTTATTCCGAGTGGGGGGTCAATACGATTACCTTGAAGCCGGAAGTGATACCGTTGAATGTTAAAGTGATTCTGGTGGGCCCACGAGACATCTATTATCTGTTGGAAGATATGGATAGTGAGTTTAATGAAATGTTTCGGGTCTTGGCTGATTTTGATAATCATATTAAATTGACGGCGGATTCGATTCAAGATTTTGTTACGCTTATGATAAAACAGGCCTCGGACTCCGGCGCTTTGCCTTTAACAAAAGCGGCCATTGTCCGGCTTATCGAACACAGCTGCCGGCTTTCTGAAAATCAACATCGATTATCAGCTCGTATTAATGATTCGCTAGAAATTATCGGAGAGGCGAATATGCTGTGTTCAGGCTGCACTGAAATTGATAAGGCGCAAATAGAATTAGCCTTATCGGCTAAAGAATTTCGTAGCGGAAGAATTGCCGAAGAGATTCTTGAAGAAATGATAGAAGGGACTATTTTAATTGATACCACAGGTGAGTCGATAGGCAAGATTAATGGTTTAACCGTCATGGAAGTCGGTGGCAGTAGTTTTGGAGCGCCTGCACGTATCACCACTACGGTTTATCCGGGGTCTCGGGGTATTGTCGATGTAGAAAGAGAAGCCGAGCTGGGACAATCGATACATTCTAAAGGCGTGATGATTTTGACGGGGTACTTGGGCAATTGTTATGCCCAGCAGTTTCCTTTAGCGATTTCTGCCAGTATTACTCTGGAGCAATCGTATGGCTATATTGATGGAGACAGTGCGTCACTCGCTGAATTGTGTTGTCTGATTTCGGCCTTAACCCGCATACCCTTAAAACAGAGTTTTGCTATCACCGGGTCAATTAACCAATATGGCGAAGTTCAGGCTATAGGTGGGGTTAATGAGAAAATTGAAGGTTTCTTTAAGTTGTGTAAGGCCAGAGGGCTCAATGGCCAGCATGGCGCGATTATTCCGGTTTCCAATAAGCGAAATTTAATGCTGAAACAAGAAGTGATTGATGCGGTTGATGCCGGGTTATTTAGTATTTATGCGGTATCAAACGTCGATGAAACCCTGGAATTACTCATGGGTCAAGTTGCAGGGTGCATGGATAAAGAGGGTAACTATCCTGAGCAAAGTATTAATTTTAAAGTGGTCTCCAGACTCAAAGAAATTTCTGAGATGGACGATGATGAGGAAGAAGAGCACAGCAAAAGTGAAAATAATTAAACACAGAGGGATCAAGCCATAAAACCCGATTTGGGTTTTATTCAGCGCCAGGACAAAGCCTGCCGTGGCTAAACACGATACCTCATATTCAGCTGTACTTGAGTTGCATAAGATTTTGCTGACATTGCCTGATGGCACGTCGTGGGCAATTAAATAAAGCCGGAGGGTCTCGCTCGGATTATGCACAAAACCCATTCTTAACGGGTTTTTCTAAGTTTAGAGGTGCTTGGGTAAATGCTTAAAGTTTAACTGTCAGTGACCCGTAGTTCACGGCGTTATATTTAATGAAGCCACCTTCATATACTGTAGCCATTGCAAAGCTGCTTTTTTATTTTTGCGATATTTTGATGCTTTTAAAAAGGATTGTTCTGCCCGCTTTATTTCCTTTATTTCGTAATAGCTCATGCCCAGCAACAAATAAGTGACCCCCGTATTTTTTAAACCGCCTTTATTCAGTGCCTGCTTCAATGAAGCAATGGCCAGCTTCCAGTTTTCCTGTTCCACATGGATTTGCCCTAATCGTTGATAGAGACTGCCTTTGGGGTTGAGTTCTGATGCGACTTCCAATGCTTTGATCGCGTGCTCAAACTCTTTGGCCATAGTCCAGGCATTGGCTAATGTTTCCCAGTTTTTTGAGTTACTTTTAATGTGTTTATGAGCAAGTTCATTCTTGATTAGATGGGCCGCTTTATAAGGCGAGTGGATATATAAAAGCAAGTTAGCGAGATTAAGCAGACTTTTTTCCGTATCCAGAAAACCTTTTTTATATGCCAGCTGTTTGACAGATACCGCTTTTTTATAGTGTTTTAATTGTTGATAAACAGAGGATAACTGATCCCAGTAGGTTTTTTTATCAGGATGAAGCTGGATCAGTTTGTTTAATAAGTCTGCAGCCGGTACGTATTCTTTTAGCTCAAAAAATAAGGCCAGATTCAGTTGATACCAGGCTTCTTTTGGCTTCTTTGAAGCTGCAATGGCTTTTTCAATATAGCTTAGTGACTTACGATAATGCTTTAATTGCGCATAGGCATTGGCAACCAGTACATTGATTTCGACAGCTTGTTTGGGGTTTTCTTTTAAATAAGGCTCCAATATACGAATTGCTTTCGCATATTGATCTATTGCCATGTACAGCTGTCCCAGATTAAGCAGTGCCTGTTTATGTTGATTTTTAGGTAAAACATTGAGGGCAAGGCAGGTTGCTAGCGCATCACTTGCTTGTTGGTATTGTCCTTTCAAGGCATAAACAGAAGACAAGCTTCTTAATACGATGGCATGTCCATAACTCTGTTTTTTAACATCAGCCAGCATATCCTGCAATTTCTGTTCAGCTAGCTGATATGACTTATTTGCAATAAGAGTTTCAGTTTTCTTTAATGCTTTATATAAGCGAGGGGATATTTTGGTAGCTGCTTTTGCGTGGACAGGAAAAAGCAAACAGATACAAATAATCAATAACAGAAAGCGCATCATTTGGATAATTTAAATTTTAATTCTTGCATTGCTCGTTGCTCAAAAGCCTCACCATCAA
>JAPYOW010000123.1 GCA_029937975.1 Methylococcaceae bacterium
ACTAACTGACTATATTTAAATTTGGCAGTTACACAGAATTATTTACACCGTCAATTTGTTCGCTAGTTATGTGGCTTAATGATCTGTACCCTATAATAAAAGGGTGATGAAAAGCTAGGCAATTTTTTTGGTGACTACAGTACTACATATAAAACACACAATAAAAATGATCGAGTTATATAAAAAAATTAGTTTGTTATGTATTAAAACGGATAGAAAAAAGTTTTATTTATTACTTGTTGTTGCTTTTTTTCTTGCTGGTTTTGATATGGCAGGAATTGCTTTAGTTGCACCCTTATTATCATTATTAATTAATCCTGATATTTTAGATAGTAATCAATATTTTCACGCAATCTATCTTTATACCGGTATTGACGACAAACAACTGTTTATTTTTTATGCGGGTTTAGCTGTTTTTATATTTTATATTGTCGCAAACATATATATAGTCATTGCAAATTGGCTGTTTATTCGATTTGCACAAAATCAGGCTTATAAAATATCAACAAAACTGTTTGCTTCTTATTTGTATCGGGAATATTTGTATTTTACAACGCATAATACAGCAGAACTGAGCCGAACAATCTTTCAAGATGTTGCAAGGTTCACCGATAGTATTCTTTCTCCTTTTCTTACTTTAATTTCAAGAACCGCTTCTGTCATAGCTATTTTAATATTACTAGCTTTTGTAAATCTACAGGTGACACTCCTTGCAGGTTTTGTTTTTGGTACTTGTTATTCGCTTTTCTTTCTATGGAATAGAAATTCATTAAAAACAATTGGTGAAAAGTTTACCAAATATAATAATTTGAGATTTAGATTGGTCTCAGAAGCATTTGGTGGAATAAAGGATTGTAAAATCTATAATGCAGAAGATTATTTTATTGAGGCATATAAAGAAAACACATTTCTTGACTCACAAAACCAGACAACAAGAAGAACCCTGTTATTTATTCCTAGATACTTGATAGAAAGTCTCGCAATAGGTGGATTGATACTATTTGCAGTCTTTTCCTATTTACATGGTAATAGTGCTTCTTTGTTAAATACCTTACTGGTTTTTGCGATTGCAGCCTATAAAATAATGCCATCAATACAAGCTATCTATGTAAGTATGGGACAAATAAGAACAGATAGCAATGCGCTTGATTTAATCCTAAAAGATATAGATAACGTAGAAAACAATGAGGATATCGCTAAAGGTGAAATTAATCAGTTTGTATTTAAGAGGGCTATGCAAATTGATAATTTAACTTTTTCTTACCCCAATACTTCAGAGGCTGTTTTTAACAAATTAAGTTTAGAGATAAAGCCAAGGTCAATTGTTGGTTTTGCGGGAAGAAGTGGTTCAGGAAAGTCAACTTTAGTGGATTTAATATTAGGCTTGCTGCATCAACAAGAAGGTGAAATAACGGTTGATAAGCAACAGGTGACCCAAAAAAATAAAGTAGGCTGGCAAAAACTATTGGGTTATGTCCCACAGTCTATCTATTTGGTGGATGCGAGTTTGGCAGAAAATATTGCTTTTGGTGTTGCTAAAGAGAATATTGATTATAAACAAGTAAGGAATGCTATTGTTGCGGCTCAGTTAGAAGACTTGGTTGATAATCAATTAGCTGATGGTATGGATTCATTTATTGGAGAAAGAGGTGCCCGTTTAAGTGGGGGGCAAATACAGCGGATTGGTATTGCCAGAGCATTGTATCGAAAACCAGAAGTATTAATTTTAGATGAAGCAACCAGTGCTTTAGATACGATTACAGAAGATTTAATTATTGATGCGATTTGTAGCCTATCCAATAAAATCACTATAATAATGATAGCGCATCGCTTAACAACTCTTAAACAATGTGATGCGATCTTTGTTATGGAAAAGGGCGAAATTATCGCAACTGGGACTTATCAAGAACTTATGGATAGTAACGATTATTTTCAAGCATGAAAAAAAATTGAAAATTTGCGCATTGGGTGTTTCATCAAGTATCCATATTAGAAAAAGAACCGCATGCTTTGCAGAAATTGGGCATGATGTTGTGTTAATAAGCCCAGACCAGGACTCAGTAGATGGGATAAGAAATATTTATATATCCCAGCACAAGTGCAAGGTTGGTTTAATAAAATACCTTGTAAAACTTGTTAAGATCATTCGTGCAGAAAAACCAGACATAGTTCACCTACATTATGCTCAATTAAATCAGCTATTAGGCTGTTATCTCTCGGGAGTGAAATATGCTGTAACACTGATGGGGAGCGATGTTCATAAAGGGATGGGCGATAAGGCTAGCCCTTTTCGAAAACTTTTATTGATTTTTCTGCTGAAACGCGCTGCTTTACTTAACGCTAAATCATATTATTTGGCTGATATTTTAAAGCGTCCTATGGGTGAAGATGTTAAGTTGATTGTTACTTATTGGGGGGTTGATGTTAATAAATTTTACCCTGTCAATAGAGCCCTAGCAAGAAGAAAATTGGGCTACGGTGAAAATGAATATTTAATCTTAAGCACAAGGCTTTTAAAGCCTTTATATAATATTGATTTAATTATTCGGGCAATGTCAACTGTGACCCTGCAGATGAATGCGAAACTCTTAATATGTGGAGATACTTTAGATAGTCAGTATAAAGAGCTGTTGATGGATTTAATTGAGAAACTGGCTTTATCTGACAATATTGTATTCATTGGTAAACTTGCGAATGATAAAATGCCTGATTTGTATAATTGTGTTGATGTAACTGTCAGTATTCCTGATTACGATGGTATGCCGATGTCTTTGTTTGAAGGAATGGCATGTGGTATTCCAAATATTATTCCAAAGCTAGAATTGTACGAAGAGGTAGCGTGTAATCAAGAATCAGTTTATTGTGTGGACTATGATTCAGGTGATCTTGCTAAAGCAATAATTGAGTTGAGAGAGAATGTGAAATTACGGACTAACATTTGTGATAATGCTTTGCAAATAGTTAAAAATAAATGTAATTTTGAGTCAGACGTTAGGACAATTGAAC